>DASYHQ010000013.1 GCA_035998445.1 Tepidisphaeraceae bacterium
CGCCGCGTCGCCGCCGCCCGGTCGAGGCGACCGGGTGGGCCTTGACCGTCGTGGCGTCGAGCTGCACCTCGTCCAGGTCGGGGTCGCCGGTCGCGCGGGCGATGCGCTCCCACACGCCGGCGGCACACCAGCGGTCGAAGCGTTTGCGGACGGTGTCGTGCTTGCCGAACCGGCCGGGCAGGTCCGCCCAGGGGACGCCGGTCTTGAGCACGTAGACGACGGCGTTGACGAAAAGGCGGTTGTCGCCGGCCGTGCGGCCGGGGTCGGACTTCTTGCCGGGCAACAGCGGCTCGATCTTCGCCCACTGGGCGTCGGTCAACTCGTGGCGGTGGCGATGGGCCATCAGGTCCTCCTTGACGGAGGACATCATCGACGAAACGAGCCGAAAGCGCGAGGATGAATGTCCGTGCTACCTAGAGAGCGCGCCCGGCCGAGCGAATCGCCGACGTAGTACGACGCCGGGCGTGCGAACCACTGCTCCGGGTCGCTCACGATCTCGTGATGCTCCGGGTCGGCTGAGCGGATCGCCAGACCCGGGGGCGGTGCGAACGTGTATAGATAAGCGAACGAGCCGCACTCCAAGGCGACCGCGCCGTTGGACACGGTGACCGCGGCGCAGCGATGGTTCGTTCCGCCAGTGTAACGGGCGTAGGTGACCAAGTCTGTGCGGTGATAGCTACGGGCCCACAGTCCGCCGATACAGATCAGCAGGAGTAGCGACATCCCCATCCGAATGCCCGAATTTCGACGTGTCATACCGTAAACGCGAGCCCGCGGGGACGTCGTGCGACGGACGCGGGAGACCACGCCCGCCATCGTAGCGTCTCGGCCGGGAGGGGACAGGGGGAAATGAGCGCCGCGTTTCGACGCAGTGCTTGGGTAGCCTGCTGCCCGCCTAGTGGCGAGCGGCTGCACTCGCTCGGAGAAGCCGTGCCCCGACGACATGAATCCGGACGGTTCCCGGACGGGGCACCCGTGTAGAACCGCCGACGGTAGGCAAGGCTCTCGTCCCAACGGACGGGCGAGCGGGCCTTGGTCAGCCGCTCGACCAGCGTCCACGTCTCTTAACAGGAGGGCGGGATGAGCTTTGCGATGCAGCTGGAATGGGGACTCGGTGCCGCAGTGCAGGTGGTCCCGGCCCGCGCGAAACCAGTAGCCGCCGCGCGGTGCCAGCGCCTCGGCTCGAAGTTCTCACTTGTGAAAGCCATCGCAAATCTTATCAGTCCCTTCATCCTGCGAAACATTAGCACGCTACATTTCCGTTCGTCGGAAACCGAACGAAGGAATTATCGTGCGCAAAGCATCAAGAGACACTGGGAACGGCTTCACGCTTGTGGAGCTGCTGGTCGTCATCGGAATAATAGCGTTGTTGATCGGAATACTTCTACCTGCGAGACGGGCCCGGGAAGCCGCAAATCAGGTAAAGTGCGCGGCAAACATGCGGTCGGCCTTGCAGGCGCTACACCGGCCTCGCGGATCGTTTATGCATCGCCATCCTTTGCGCCCGATCGGAGGGCGCTATCGTTTTTCCTGGAGTTGTTTCAGCACGAGCCCCCAAGCCGCCAGCATCAACTCGTCGCGCGGCAATCTACCGCACGGCCCAGACGCGGGCAGCGGCGGTCACGGTAGCCTGGCGCAGGCAGGCTGAGCGTCGCAGGATCGGGCACCGCCGTGGCCGTCAGCGTGATGGGCGTGCCGGCCAACGGGCCGCCGTTGCTCGTGCCCGTGCGGACCGTGTTGTCCTCACGATAGAGCGCCCCCGCAGCGGCGTTGCGCGCACGATAGTTGATGTCGGTTGATCCCAAGGCACCTGTCACCTGGAACGTCAGTGTGGCAATTTGGAAGTTGGTTCCCGACTAGGCGCTCAGGCTGGCGAGAACAGCCCCGCGATCGCCAATTTGTATGCGCAGCGGAACCGCAACGCATATGTCGACCGGCCAGAGTACGCGTGGTCAGTCTTCGCCGACCAACAGAACGACACTCGGCTGTCGGTCACGACGCCGGACGCCAACGGCGCGTCGACAGCGAACGTGAACCTAGGTCGCGTGCTGCGCAACGCGCCTGTGCCGGTGGCGCAGAATGTAACGCTGACGAAGGCGGGCGTTGACGGCACTTACTACAGTGTGACGACCAGCGGCGCCGCGACCAGCAGCGTCACTGGACGGAACAACGCGTTCGCGATGGACGCAACTGGTACTCGTAACCTCACCGTTGGCTTGAGCACGTCGACCAGCACGGCTGGGCATAAATCTGGCACAGTAGTCGTCGACAACCTCGACGTCACAAATCAGGGCGGCGTTGGTCGCGGTGCCAATGACGGGAATGATGCGGTCAACATCAGCCTTGCCGTGCTGTCAGCATCCAACTCGAGCTTCTCGACATCCGAAAGCGACTCGCTCTCGCTCGACTTCGGCACGATTCCCCTTGGTGGGTCGGCTGATGCGCAGGGGTTCTCCATTGTCAATCTTGCGTCTTCGCTGGGCGTTGATCTGACAGCCGGACTGGACTTCGACTTGGTCGTGGGCACCGGCGATGTCGATGCGTTCTCGCTGGGCGACCTTGGCACCTTCGCGAATCTGAAGGCCGGCGGATCGAATGCTTATCTCGCACATTTTGATACCACGTCTGCCGGTGTGTTTGATGCCACTTACACGCTGCTGTTTTCCGACGAGAACCTTCCGGGCACGGTAGGTACAACGTCGCTCACCTTGAACCTGACCGGTGAGGTGGCAGCCGTCCCGGAACCTGCTGCGATTGGGATCGCTTCTTTGGCAGCCTTGGGCGCTTTGCGTCGTCGTCTGAACGATCATGTTATGCCGGTAAAGGGAGCAAAGTGAGCGGTCTCAAATGAGGACGGTCGCAAGGCAGACAATATCCATCGCGATCTTCTATACGTACGGCAAATTGGCGTCACAACTGCGCCGATCGAATCCGCCCTTCAACATTGTGGAGCGGACCGGTCCCGTATCTGGTCCACCGAGCGGCGCGGAACTTCACGCCTCGGTGGTGTTGATCGGTACGGACATTGCCTTCGGGTCGACGCTCCGTCTCTGCGAAGCATTCCGCTCGCGCTCCAAGACAACGCGCAGGCGAGTAGTGGTGTTGTTGTCTGACCCGACGACCGAGCATGTCGCTCTTGCGTACTCTGCAGGAGCGTCGGACGTACGCGAGGCGCCGCGAACGGCTCGCGGGCTGATCAACCTCATCGATGCGGTGCGCCAGCGGGCGGTCAACGGAACGGATGAACAACCGCAAGTCGTTCGTATCGGTGCCCTCACGATCGTCGCCGAAAGCTATGTCGTGAAGTTGGAAGGCACCACGGTCAGCCTAACCGCAGGTGAGTATCGGGCGTTGTGGCAGTTGGCGATATACGCCGGCAAAGCAGTACCGGCCGATCGTCTACTCACCGGTGAACTCTCCTCAGAGATCGGTAGTGGCGTTCAGTCCGTGCGGACGTTCATCTTCTCGCTAAGGCGAAAGCTCGGCCGCCACGCACGACAATTGCAAACCGTACGTAACGTCGGATACGCCTTGGTTGAATAAGTTTCAAGAATGACTCGTTGAGATGATGAGAAAGTGGCCTAACAAACTCTTCATCCCAATTGGCTGCAAAACTGATATTCGCACAATCTGCATCACGTAGAACTACGCCTAAGTTGACGGCACCGTTTGTCACAACATCGGCGCGCCGCCCCTCGGCGCACACGAACAAATCACCCCATTACTGGGGAGAAAGCAGAAGCATCATGGTCAAGTTACCTCTCCTACTCGCCGCCGCAGTGGTGATCGTTTCCGTAGGTGCCGCAGGCACCGCGACGGCCGCTTATACGATCAGCGCGACGGGCGTCCCAACAGTGGAGCAGTTCACCAACTTCGCAGGCACCTCGGCTCCAAGCAATTGGACGGTTGCAGGCACGGGGTCGTTTGCCTGGCGCGGCCAGAACGACGGAGCTGCCAACACGAACGGCGGCTACTCATATGGCGCCGCATCGTCCACCGATCGCTCGGTGGGCTTTCTGGCTAGCAGCTCGTCGACCACGAGCGCGACGGCCATCGCCACGTACGCGAACGGTACAGGTAAGACCGCCAACTCGATCGAGCTGAAGTACGATGCAGAATTATGGCGGGTCGGCGGTCGTGCGAGCACCTTTGACGTGGCTCGCGTTCGACAACGTCAGCGTTAAGTTGGATAGCAACGAGGTCGCAGTGCCAGTGCCTTCTGCCGTTGGCATCCTCGGCCTTGGGTGCATCGCTGCACTCCGTCGCTTACGGCGCGCGTAGTACTTGCCGTCTGAACACGGACCAAACCGACGTCGGCGGGATTTCACGTGCATGCGGCACGGAAATCCCGCCGTGTCGTCTTGTCCAAGTTGCATTTCAAGCATAGCAGGCGCCTTGGTGCGGCCCACGAGCATCCGGGCCGCACCGACCTCGGACGCGCGGCGTTGGCCGTCGTGGACTGGTGCTCAAGGTGCCTGCCCGTAGATGACCGGCGAGGCAGATTGCCTGTGACGGTCGTTCAAAATTGTGCGCCGCTCATGGCCTGCATGAATGCAAGCGGATTCCAGTATTCGCGGTATTTGACGATCAGTCCGTCCTTGAAGGTTACGAACGTGGCGTAGCTCATCTCGTATGCATTGCCGTTCGTCAGTACCTCGCCGGAGGCGCTCCATTCAGCGATGGCGACATTCGGGTCATCCGTCGAGTAGAGGCGAAGGTGGGGGATCGAACGAACATTGATGACGCTCGGGTAGTTGCGCAGATAGTTGTAAAGCGCCTCACGGCCTTCCAAGCGGCGTGGCGAGCCTTCGGGCGCAAACGGAAACTCTGCTACGACATCGTCGGCACAGAGCAGCGACCAACCGTTCATGTCCTTGGCAAGAAACGTATCGAGGCTGTGACGCAAGCGTTCGACTGCGAAAGGGAAGTTGCTCACTTGAAGCTCCTTATTTGCGGCCCCTCTTCTACCGGACCCGCACCTGCGCCCGTTCACCGGGCTCCGTGGTAGCCGCCGTAGTGTTTGATGGGTGACCAGGCGGGGAGGATGTCGGGTAAGGTCGGTGCGATGCCGCTGTAGTCGCCCGCTCCGAACACCACCTTTCCATCCATGACGGTCAGGACGGCGGAGATGGACTTGATCTCATCTTCCGGCACGGCGAAGTAGTCCCGGTCGAGCAGAGCGAGATCTGCCAGGTTGCCCGGGGCGATCATCCCCATCTCGGCTTCGGCATTTATGAACCACGCGGCCCCGCGTGTGAACAGCTTCAACGCCTCGACGCGGGTGAGCCGATTGTCGTCGGCGAGCACCTGAGACCCGGAGACGGAGCATCCGGAGACCGCCCAGTACATCGCGACCCAGGGGTTGTAGGTCGAGGCCCGGAAGGCGTCCGTCGTCAGGGCGAGCGGGATGCCGCTGTCGACGAGCTGGCGCAGGCGCGGCGTTACCAGCGCCTTCTCACGGCTGTAGGTCTTGATAAAGCCGTCTCCGTGCAAGGCCATCTTGGGGTCCAGCGCGATCCCGCCGCCGAGCGCCTTCACCCTCGCGATATTCTCCGGCGTGATGGTCTCGGCGTGCTCGATGCTCCACTTCAGGCCGTCGAGCGGCACCGTCCTGTTCATCTCCTCAAGAGCGTCGAGGAACGGCGTGATGTTCTCGTTGTAGCTGATGTGCATGCGGAAGGGGATCCGCCGTTTGACCAGCTTGGCGATGTCCTGCACGACGTGTCGCCGGATCCGTTTCGGATCGAGGATTACTGCGGGTCGGTCGAAGTTCTCGTGATCGTGTACTTCCGCCTCCAGCGCTTTGGCGCCTCGATACACGTGGCCATGGGCAACGGACGGGTGCAGGTTCTGCCCGGGGCTCATGAGCGACTTTCGCGTGATGGCGTCGAGTTCGGCATCCACCATGCTGGCGCTGCCGAACTGCATGTCCACGAAGGCGAGTCGCAGGTTGAAACGATTGTCGCGCATGAGGACCTGGGCGGTGACATGGGCGTCGGGATAGCCCCTGCTGCCACAATCGAAGACGGATGTGACGCCGAAACGGTTCAGGCCGTGGACGGTTTGGATTAACGAGCTTAGTTGCTCGTCGAAGGAGGGCTGTGGGACGAGCGTTTCCAGCGCGAGAAACCCGAACGTGTCGCCATAGACGACGCCCGTGCGATTGCCCTGGCCGTCCTTCTCGAACTCGATGACCTGCAAGTTGGGAAACCGATCCGTGCCCACGCCGAGCGAATCCATCGCCAGGCCATTCAGGAAGACGCGGTTGTAGGCGTATTGAACGTAAAGGGGGCGGTTGGGCACGGCACGGCGGAGATCGTCCATCGTCGGGAATCGATTCTCTTCGAACTGGTACGGCGACCAGCCGCCGATCACTTTGACCCAGTGCCCCTCGGGCGTCCGCTTGGCCTGCTCGCTCAGCATGGCGAGCGCCCGGCTCAGCGAGGGCACGCCGTCCCACCTGACGTTGTAGTTGTAGTTGGCCTCGTTGAGCAGGTGAATGTGTGCGTCGCTGATGCCCGGGATCAGTCGACGCCCCCCCGCGTCGATGATCCGGGTGCTGGCGTTCTTCAGGTCCAGGATCTCGTTGTCAGTACCCACCGCATAGATGCGGCCCTTCGTGACCGCCAAGGCGGACGCTTCGGGCTGCGCGAGATTGCCCGTGTAGATCCTGGCATTAAACACGATCAGGTCCGCGCCGGGCTGCTCCTGCGTGGACGGCTCAAACACCCCCGCGACCTCGTTTTGCACGCTCTTCATCGCGTTCTCCTTTGGAGCGCGGTACTTGGTTCGACACCGCGACCCCGCGTTGTCTGCGCGCAAAAGTAAATGATGAAACCCGACGGGTATCGGCGGTTCCTGCTTATTTTTCGGCGGTTCTTGCCGACTTCAGGCGAATCGGCTGGGGGTGACGCCGACGACCCGCTTGAAGTGCCGGGTGAGTTGGGTCTGATCGCTGAAGCCGACTTCGACCGCGACCTGGGCGAGCGAGAGCTGCCGCGCGGCGATGAGCCGCTTGGCGCGCTCGACGCGCTGGTGGATGACGAACTGGTGCGGCGGCAGACCAGTCGTTTGTTTGAACAGCCGGGCGAAGTGGAACTCGCTCAGTTGGGCGACGGCGGCGAGATCGGCCAGCGCGAAGTTCTGGTCGAGGTGGGCGTCGATGTACTCCTGCACCGCCCGCAGCGCGGGCCGCGCCAGGCGGCCGCCGGGCTTGCGGGCAAACTCCTTAGTGGAGGGCCCGTTCGCCATCTGCCGGATAAGATGCACGACCAGCACGTTCGCCAGCGACTCGGCACACAGCCGCCCGCCCTGCCCGCCGGTGAACAGCTCATTGCGAAGGGCCTTGAGGGTGTCGAGCACCGCGGGGCTGGATCGGTCGTAGTAACGGGCCGGAAAATGAACGCGGGCCGGGTCGAGATCGAACGCCTCTTCGGCCACCTTGGCGACCAAGGCCGGAGACAATTGAAATTGGTTCGATTCGAAGGCGCCCTGCCACCGCCATCGACTCGCGATTCGGGGCGGCATGAGCGTCACCGAATGCGGCAAGCCGTTCCCCTCATAGCGGGCATCGTCGCAACGGTGATCGACGCGTTCCGGCACCTTATCGACCTGCAGGGCGAGGAACAGACTTTCGAGGGGCGGGTGAACGAGCTCGCTTGCGGACACCTGCGGGTCGTGTTCGGCTCGCAGTCCACTCCAGCCGAGCGCCGCGCTCGAGTGCGAGAACCGGAAGGGGATGTGCCCCAGCCGGCCGTCGGGGGTCAGCGAAGGCCGAGGCTTCAGTGGACGGACCGTATGCGTCATAACGCACCATTCCTGGCGAACGCCTTATTCCGCATGATGATCTGACATTCACTGGCCGCGGCCCCGCCGACGGCTCTCGATCTACGATAGAGGCTCCCCGGCTGCGGTCCAGTGCAGCGGCGGGCGGGTTAGCCTGCCCCCGAGATCCGCCAGACTGAAAGCGCCACACAGACTAACGCCGCCAACAGGGCGAGAACAACCCGGACGAAATACAGTCCGCCGCAGACGGGTGACTCTGCGAGGGCAACAAACTGACCGTCCCGACGCGGGAACCGTCGGAGCCGGGTCACCTTCACCAAGTGCCCCGTACTGAAGCAGGTCGTGGCCCGGATCCGACGGGAGGGCCCGCTCATGTCGCGGGACTTCGACGACGACCCGTACGACCGCGAGCGGGGCGGCTGGTGGGACTGGAAGCCGGCCAAGGCCATCTTCGAACACCTGTGGCGCACCGGCACGCTCGCCGTGTCGGACCCGCGAGGGTACCGGAAGGTCTACGATTTGGCCGAGCGATCGATCCGCCTCCACGCGGCGCCGCCAATGGATCGAGACGCCTTCGTTGACTGGGCTTGTTCTACGGCCCTGGAACGGCTGGGGGTGGCGACGCCGGCCGAGCTCGCCGCCTTCTACCGGGTCGTCGACGTCGCGGACGCGCGGGCTTGGGTGCGGTCGCGTTTGCAGGCCGGGGCCGTGTTCCCGGTCGAGGTGGAGGGGCGCATTGCGATCGCACACAGCGACGTGCGACGGCGCCTGGGGCGGCTCGGCGAACCGCTACAGGAACGCGTGCGGTTCCTGGCGCCGTTAGACCCCCTAGTGCGTGACCGGGCGCGGGCGGAGCGGCTGTTTGGGTTCCACTATCGGTTCGAGGCGTTCGTGCCCGAGGCGAAGCGGGTTTACGGCTACTACGTGCTGCCCATCCTCGTTGGCGACCGGCTCGTCGGCCGGACCGACGCAAAGTTCGACCGCGCCGCGGACGTCCTGCGGCTGCGCGTCATGCCGTGGGAGCAGGGGTTCAGCGTCACGCCGGCGTTACGCGCGGCCTTCGAGGCTGCCGCCGACCGGCTGCGGCAGTTCGTCGGTGCGGCGCGAGTGGACGTGACCGGAAAAGCCGGTTCGCGCCACCCCTTCCGCCCGCCAACCCGATAGTTAACAGATGGATAGGGGACCTCGCGCCGTGCGAGCGTCCACTGACAATCTGTTGCCAGGCAACTCACCCGTCAAAAAGGGAAGGTCGTTGCGGGCATCGCCTCCACCCGGAGTACCGATGTCGTACCTCGACCCGACCGACCCGCGGAACATGACCGTGGAGGACCGTCTCGCCGAGATCGCCGCGATCCTCGCCCGCCGCGTGCTGCGCCTGCACCGCCGCCATGCGTTAGGCCGCGATAGCCACTCCGATCCCGGCCCGTCTTTCCGCTCGGGTTCCGACTTGATGTGTCGGCCCACCCATGGACACCACCCCTGAGCGTTTGAGCCGCTCGCAGAACTGGGAGTAGTTCGGAAGGCGATTGGAGCTGAACAGACTGTTGTAGTGCAGGGGGTCGAAGATCCGGGACAGCGGCCGGTCGTGCCAGACGCACCAGAAATAAAGCTTGACGACGACTGCGTCGCTCAAGCGAGTGCGGCGCGCTGCCGCGGGACAGCCCGAGAGGCCGACGCTGTGGCACGTCTGACCTGCGTCCCGATCAGTCGGACCATACTTGCTCCCTTGTGGTTGTCGCTTCAACGAACGCAAGTATGGATGGGTCAGCCAGTTGGCGCAATCGCAGATGGCCGTCGCGCGATATTCTTCGTGGAACGCGTCCTCGACAGAGCCATTGAAGCATCTGGAAGCACACGGATTTCAACATATGAGCGGCTGTGATGACCGCAGGCATTATCCTCCACATTCAACTGGCGGGGCGGCTCAGGCAGACTCATCCACGTTCCCGACTGAGGAGCGGCGTTTACCTTAGAGAAAGATCGAAGAGGGTTAGGCACGGGGGATTCAGAAATTCTTGTTTGAAGATGCGTTAGACTTATTCGCGGCGAACCCCTTTGACCGAGTTAGCGGGGTTCGCTCGTTTCCGGGCTGGTCTTACGCTGTTTTGGAGTTGGACGGGAGCGAGAGCGCCGTGGTTCTGACCACTCCGGGCCGTCTCGGCCTTCCGCACCTGAGAACTCTCGGTCTCTCCGCTTTATTCCCGGTCGCCAGTTGACGACCGTGTCGGGATCGGCATGCCGAATGTAATACTCTTTCAGAAGCGATGGCTGGGTAAACTACTCGGGGGCCCTCGCGGTGCCGCACTCGGTGCAGCGGGCGGGGGTGACGCGGAGGTTGTAGCCGTCATGTCCACGGCGGGAGCCGGTCGGCTTGGTCGGCGAACGGTGCCAACTGGCGATCGATGATCGATCGCATGCCGTCTTCGGTAATGTACCCCTCGTCGAGCGACTCGCCCTCGCACTCGACGACAACGCCCCAATAGCTCAGGTCGTGCCGTTTGAACTCGTCACGGTAAAGCTGCCATCCGATGCCGCGGACCCGGCCGATCGTGAGGTTGCCTTGTCGCCACTCGCGTAACACCAAGCCGTTGAGCAGGCGGAGTGACTGAGCCACATCAGGCTCGCCCGGCACCTCGCGCAGCGCAGCGCGGACCATCAGTGGATCGGTGGATCGGCCAAGGACAGGTCCATCATCCATGGGGGTAGTATCTCTAGGCCGGCGATCAATAGGTCCGCCCATGCGACGACCTTTGCCGGATCGAGCAGGTCGAATAGGACCGCGTTGCTCGCAAAGTCGGCGAGCACTCGAACCATCATCGGCTCCGTGCGCATAGCGCCACGCCGCCAGCCCCGCGCCGACCACACACGCCCGCCATCGTACCGTCTCGGCGGGAGGGGCTAGGGGTGACGGTCCGGCGCAGCGGCGGGTCGGCCGTCATCTGCCGGGCAGTCGCTGGAGCGCGGACAGTTCTGACCGCGTCATCATCACTGTCTCCACATTGCCATTCGCCACCACGACCGCGCCGAAGTGCTCGCCGTGGCTCGAGACGGAGTGATCCGTCAAGCCGAATCCCACCAGTTGCTTGATGTCGGCGGGCAGCGCGTGGAACACGGAGGTGCGGTTGATCAACTTCGGGCTTTGCGTCGAGCCGGCCGCGATCATCACCTTCTGCGCGTAG
The DNA here is from genome assembly GCA_035998445.1 of Tepidisphaeraceae bacterium. Lineage (NCBI taxonomy): Bacteria > Pseudomonadati > Planctomycetota > Phycisphaerae > Tepidisphaerales > Tepidisphaeraceae > Tepidisphaeraceae bacterium. Next base: position 10,965 of record DASYHQ010000013.1, read on the forward strand.
AAGCTCCGCTGTTCCCCCGTCACCGCGGTGGTCGTCTTCACCTCGTACCAGTCGTGGGGCACACTGTCCACGACTTCGACGAAGCTGTTCAGCTTGACTAACAGCTCGCTGCCGTTGAGGTCGAGTTCGGTGCTGGTCAGCTTGGTCTGGTTGATGAGAAGCTCGGCCGTGTTGAAGACGCCCGCGGGTTCGACGAAGAGCTTGCTCGCCGGCGTGCCGCCCGCCAGCAAAGTAACGCTGGTGCAGCGCTCGGGGCCTCTGGTCGATGTAGAGATCGTTAGCAATCGGGCTATTGCGGAAGTGGGTGACCAACTCGTGAGCCTTGCTGCCCAGCATCAACGACTCGTTCATCCGCTTGCCGGCGAGATCCAGGTACGTGCCTTTCAAGTCCGCCCGGGTCGCGTCGGGGACGAAGTTCAGTTCCCAGTCGGCTAGACCTCGGCCGCCATCCGCGCGCACAAGCTGTTCGCCCGCGACCTGTCGGACACCGGTTACGCCCGCGGTTTCGATCTGTTGGGGAAGGAGGCAAACCCGAAGTTCGTGCCGGCGGGGGCGATCGGCGAGTTCGCCTCGCACGCGCCTGTGGCCATCGGCGATGCGCCACCGGAGTCGTTGCGGCTGCCGATCAAGCGGGCACCCGAGCCGGACCTGTCCGATTCGACGGCCTGGGCCAACGCGGTGCAGTTCGGCGCCACGCCGCACAACACGGTGTCGAAGGTCGATCCGACCACCGACGACACCGACGGCATCCAGTGGGCGATCGACAGTGGGGCGGCGGTCGTCTACCTGCCCAACGGCACGTATCGTGTATCGCGCACGATCGTCGTGCGCGGCAACGTGAGGGCGATCATCGGCATGCAGAGCGCAATCGCCCCCGCCGAGGGCGCAACGGTCGACCCACTCGTCCGCTTCGCTGCCGACGAACCAACCTCCGCCTGCACGCTCGAACAGCTGTGGATCGAGGGCACGATCGAGCACGACTCGCCCGGCACGTTGGCGTCGAAGCGGCTCGACATGACGCGCGGCTACCGCAACACGCCTCGCGGTACCGGCGACGCCTTCTTCGAGGACACGATCGGTCGCCCGATCCGAATCCTGCACCCGCAGAACGCTTGGATGCGCCAGGTAAACTGCGAGTTCGGCAAAGATCCATTGATCGAGAATCATGGCGGCACATTGTGGGTGCTGGGGTACACAACCGAGGGCGAGTCACCGGTCATCCGCGCGGTTGGGGGGCAGACGGAAGTTCTCGGCTCACTCATCTACCCGCTGCATCAGGGCACGCCGGGCGTGCCGATGTTCAGCTTTGAGGATGCCGACTTCTCGTTGAACTACGCACCGAACGGGGGTCGGGTGCGATTTCTCGTCGACCTGATCGTGACGGAAGGCGCACGTCGGCACGAGATTCTGCCGGGCGATGTCCCGCATCGCGGCCCGGCACTTGTTAGCGGCCGCGGCCGAGATCAATGAACTTAGGATCGACCGATGATAAAACGTTCTGGATGTCACTCGTTCACGATCGGGTGCTTGGTGCTCACTGGCCTCTTCGCTGGCCGCACGTCCGCTGAGATCGCGTTGCCCGAAGCGTTCGCGCCGTCGGCGGCGCGGGTTGCCTTTCCAGTGGGGGCTGGAGTGATCGACGTGAAGGCGCAGTTCGGGACCAAAGGGGACGGCGTTTCCGACGACACGGCAGCCATTCAGGCGGCGATCAACTTTGCCCGTCATCGGATGTTCGTCCTCTACTTCCCGCACGGCACCTACCTCGTGCGCGACAAGCTGACGTTCGGCAGCGACGAGCAGAACACCAAAGCCATCCCGCTTCAAGGTGAGAGCCGCGATCGATCATCCGCCTGGCGGACCGATCGCCCGGTTACGGCGAGCGTGGCGCGCGAAAGCCTTTGTTAACCATGTTACGAGGGTCAGACGACGAGCAACGCCTTCCACAATCACCTGTTCAACCTCACCCTCGATGTTGGCGCCGGCAACCCCGGCGCCGTCGGCCTGCAGTGGACGAACAACAATCAGGAGGACGCGGTAGACGTGTTGATCCGATCGTCCGATCCTCAGGGCGCTGGCGCGGTCGGGCTCGACCTGACGCGCAAGTGGCCGGGGCCGGCGTCAATGAAGCGGATCGAGGTGCGCGGGTTCGACCACGGCATCGACGCCGACCACAGCACCTACTCGATCACCATGGAGCACGTCGCGCTCAACGACCAGCGCGTCGCGGGCCTGCGCAACACCAACAACGTACTGTCGATCCGCGGGCTGGTCAGCCGCAACGTGGTGCCGGTGATCCGCACCGAGGGGGACGGCGGGTTCATCACGCTGATCGACTCGCAGTTCACGGGCGGCGCAGCCGGCGCGGTGGCGATCGACAATAGTGGCAAGCTGTTCCTGCGCAACGTGCGGCACGGGGGGTACGACGCGCTAGTGCGCGACCGTGTGGGCCTCACCGGCGACGTGGGGGGCGACCGGATCGACGAGTACCACTCGCACGGTGGCCAGACCCTGTTTGCCACCGAATTGCGCTCGCTTGACCTGCCGATCGAGGATACGCCAGAGGTGCCGTGGGACCCGGTGGATCAATGGGAACCCGTCAAGCTCACGCCCGGTGGCGACACAACCGCCGACATCCAATCCGCCTTCGACCGTGCCGCCACCGCCGGCCGAACGACCGTCTACTTCCCCGGCGCGCAGAAGGAGAAGCCCTACCAGATTGCCCGCACGATCCGCGTCCACGGCAGCGTGCGGCGCGTCCTGGGGCTGCAGCAGAACCTGCTCGTCACCGAACCGCTCTGGTGAGCCGTGACGAGCCCGCCTTCCGCTTCGAAGACCTCACGAACGACGCGATCGTCTTCGAACGCTTCTGGTTTTTGCCGTGGAGCAACGACACGCGCGGGGCCAAATATCGCTGGTTTGAAAATCGCAACGGCCAAGTCGCTGGTCGTCAAGCATCTTCGGACCAACTCCGGCGAGCTGTACCGCACCGCGCCGCACGGGAGCGGAAAGCTCTTCGTTGAGGACGTGGTCGCGCGCAAGATCGCGCTGACCAGCCAGCAACAGCCGGTGTTCATGCGGCAGATCAACCCGGAGAGCCGGCAGTGGATATTGCGCAACCACGGCGCGTCGCTGTGGATCCTGGGGCTCAAGACCGAGGGGTACGGAACGATCGTCGAGACCACCAACGGGGGTCGGACGGAAGTGCTCGGCGGGCTGGTGTACCCGGCCTGGGCGCCACCGCCCGAGCACAACCAACCCGGCCCGCACGAGCCCGCCTTCATCAACGACGAATCCGACTTCTGCGCATTCTTCGCGACCGAAGCCTGGAAACGCCACTGGAACTACATGGAGCCGGTCCGAGAACGGCGCCGGGAGCATACGCGCGTCTTGACGCTCGAAGCGAGCGACGCCGGTGGTCGCGGCAACGGCCACACGTTGCCATTCTACCTGGGGCGGCGCGGCGCTGACGCCAGCGCGCCCAGCATCGCGGCGACCGCCAACCACAACGCAGATCGCGGTGATGGCTCCGCTAGGTCTGCCATTATCACCGTTGCGCGTCGTGGTGGTAGCGTCACCCAACCACTCGAAGTCGCGTACCGCCTGCGCGGCTCGGCGACGCCCGCCGCACATTACGCGAGACTTCCCACGCGGGTTACGATCCCTGCAGGTGCCGAGTCCGCAGACATCAGGATCGAGTTAACGCGAGGTGGTGTTCCCACGGGTGATCGCCAGCTCTTCTTAATGCTCGAACCGACGGCTGATTATGCTCTCGCTAGCACGGTGCTTTCGATCACGGTCGAGAAAGTCACCCAGCCTGACGATGCCGGGCACGTTGACGAAGCAACCAATTAATGGATTGGACGCTTCGGCGCGCCGTCGCGTGGCACAACAACTCCATCATTTTTTCTGCGGCTTGCCAGACGTTTCACGTCGACGATGTGGGAACATCGGGGGACCATGGTCAGGATCACGTTCTAATGGCATCGTGACGGGGGCGCCCACTGTGTGGCCGAGTGCCAACACCAACGTCAGCGGGCCCGCTTTGGCCAACGATCGGTATACCTGCCCAAGTGTTCGGCGGGGATAACGCGGCGCCACCGGCGAGTTCGCCAACGGCGCTCCACGTCGATCATCTCCTCATCCACCGTCTCGTCGGCCCCAATCGCCTAGAGCGACCGGTCCACTACGCGCTTGTACGCCGCGGTCCTCATCATGACGTACCGCCGTCCTGCGGGTCGAGGTAGCCCAGCTTGCAGGCCATCGTGAAGCCAACCTCGACCGCGGCGGAGTGCAACCGCACCTGATCGCCCACGTGCGTGCCGACCGGGTACTCTCTCAGTAGCCGCTCCTTCACGTGATCCTTCTCCGCGGGCACCAGGACCGTCAGGGCCGCAAGTTGGTCCGCTGGCGTCACCGCACGCGGTCGTGGGGCTGCGGGGCTGCGGGGCTGCGGGGGGCCGTGGCATGCGCCTTGCACGTCTCGGTGTCCGAGACCCAGTTCCACTTCTCCACGATTGCGCTCACGGGCCACGTGGCGGGATTGCGGGCCTCTGTGATTGCCCGACCGACCATGTCGTGGACCCAGCGTGCCGACCGCGGGTGTTGCCGCAACGTCCAGCGGGCGAGCCGCGGGGGACCTGAGCGAAAAGCAGGGAGTAACCGTACTCGTGGGTGTTCGCGTCGGCGGCGTGAAGATCGCGGCGAAGTTATCGATTTCACTGGGCGGCGTCTCGGCAACCGACGCCACGCGTGCTACCGTCGCCGAGGAACGCGCAGGTTCTGCTTTGACAGGGGACGTAGGTCTTACATCTTATCCTGTGCTCCGAGTTCTGCGCGCGCCGACGACAGGGGAACGCCGCTCCCTAGCCCGGTCCGACCAGGCCGTAGATCGTCGCCGAGATCAGGTCGCCCGCGCCGACGGGCCCGGGCAGTCCCTCGCCGCTCGGTCCGCGCCGCGCGCATGGGCGAACGTGCAAAGCAGCCCCAACGCCACCACCAACGGACGTACCTCCCACATGTCGCCTCCAGCTCATGAACTTCGGGAGCATTGATCGAGCGGCACGTAACTACCGTTATCTGGTTCGAGAACTAGATTGCAGAAAACGCTCCCCGCCTCGATCCCGTCAGCAAGAGCCTACCTGCCCGCCCGTGCGCCGGCCAATAGTTCCACCTTTCCAACCCCGTCGAACAGGTGCTGGTCCGCGAACTGGCCGCCGGCGACGTGGTGGTGATAGACAGATCTTCAAGTCACGAGCGCGACCACATTCGCGAATTGATCGAGTCGACCGGCGCTCGGCTGCTGCTCCTGCCGCCGTACAACCCGGATCTGAGCCCGATCGTACTGATCTTTCCCGAAGCCAAGCAACGGCTGCGTTCGCTGGTCTGCCGCAGGCGGGAGCCACTATGGGAATTCGTCCAATCGTGCTCGACCGGATCACCGCAGCTGACGCAATCGACTACTGCTTAACACGTTGCGGATATGTGATACGAATAGGTTAAGAACCCGCTAAACCGTTCTGTGCAGAATCGATGGAAGGTGCAGCAGTACCACTCTCAACATGAGTGGAAAGATTAATGGAACGACATGGTGACAATCGGCCACCATATCGCTGTATCCCTTCATAATTGATGGTAAAGATGAAATAAATTATGGAATTTTTCACTTTGACATTTCTGGATCACACAGCAAAATAGCGGTATGTCCTCGCCATTGACCGTTGCCGAGCTAGGTCGCCGAATAGGTTGTTCGCCTGCGACGGTCTCCCGTGCTTTGAGCGGAAGTGGGCCTGTGAGTCCGAAGATCCGTGAGGCCGTACTCCGCGCTTGCCGGGAGGCGGATGCAATGCCGTCGGCGGCGTCGAAGCGGGGGCGACTAACGCGGGTGCGTGAGCGAGCGGTCGACACGGGCCTCATCGAGGTCATATATCACCGACCGTCGGTGTACGAACATGTCGAGTTGGCGGGCGATTCACTAGCGATCGGCGGTTTTACGCATGCTGATGGCATTTCCGCGTTAGGGGACGCATCGCATCGGTTGTCGGATTCGTTCTGGCGGGGCATGGCGGACGCCGCCATCACCGAGGCTAGCCGTTGGCGGCGGCGGTCCGTCCTGCAACTGTGCGACGACCTCGGCAGCGAGGACCTGCTCGCCGAGCTGTCTCACCCGGACTGCAGTGGGGTGCTGGTCGTCGGTGAGCCAAGCGAATCAGTTGGGGAGTTGGTCGCACGGTGCCCGCACCCCCTGGTGCTGATGGACATCGACCACGTCGGCTGGCCCACCGTGGTCACGACCGACAACGCGTACGGAATCGCGCAGGCGTTCGATCACGTGTATCAGCTTGGCCATCGGCGGATTGGGTTCGTGGGGCGGTCCGACGACAACTTCGCTCACCGCGAGCGGTACGTTGCCCTCAAGATGAAGATGGCAGAGGCCGATTTGCCGGTGCGAAGCGATTGGGTGTACGGGGGGCTGAGCCACGTCGTCCATGCTGTCGAAGGGATGCGGAAAATGCTGTCGAGCCCCGATCGCCCGACCGCGGTCATCTGTGGAAACGATTGGCTCGCGATCGGCGCGTTGCGCGCAGCGCAGTCGCTGGGATTGCGCGTGCCGCAGGATCTGAGCATCGTCGGTTTCGATGGCACCGACGCGGCCCTGCTCGCCACGCCGGCGCTCACCACGGTGCACGCGCCCGTTCGCGAGATCGGCCGACAGGCGATTCGCCAATTGATGATTCAAATACTGGCGGGCGTGTCGGAGCGCTCGTCAGGGGTGCGAATTCGGCTGCAGCCAGAGTTGATCGTCCGAGGGTCGACAGCGCCGGTGGCAACGGCGAACGGGAACTGATGTTGCGCGGGTCATATCACCGCGATCATATCTAAACGGAGGAGAGACGATGTTTGATGCAACTAACGTGTCGCGAAAGCTTTATCTGCTGGCTGGGGCCACCTTGGTCGTGTTGGCCATGAACGATGCCAAGGCAGCACCGCTGTACTGGGATGCGAACGGTGATGGCACCGATTCGACCTACGGCGGCAATGGAACGTGGGACACGTCCAACGCATTCTGGAACAACTCGGCCACTATTGGCTCAGGCGTCCTCCAGACGTGGAACACGATCGATAATCCCGCCATCAGCACCTCGGCGGTGTTCCTCCGCAACACGTCCGGCGCCGTGACTGTCGGCGTGGGCGGCGTCATGGCGCAGAATCTCAGCTTCGGAACGTCGACCGGGTCGTTCACCACGGGCAGCGGCACGAACTACACGCTGTCCGGCGACGCGATCACGGTCACGCAGTCTGGCACCGGGACTGGTATTGGCTTGAACAATGGCGGCACGGTTGCGATCGGCAACGCCATCAACTTCTCGGGCACGATGAAGGTCGTTGCAACAGGTGGCACCAACTCGCTCACGCTCGCCGGTGGGTTGAATAATATGTCCGCCTCGAACCAGATCCTCTATTTCGAATTCAGCAGCGGTTCCAACACGACCGACGTCTCCGGGGCGATCACACGGTCAGGCAACGGCACGATCGGCCTCGTTTTCAATGGAACCAGCTCGACCGTCGTCAAGCTGAGCGGCAGCAACACCGGCCTGAACGGGAACGGGACGCTTCGGCTTGAGGGGGGCATTCTGGCGCTGGATAACAGCAACGCGCTGGGTTCCGCGTCGCTTCCGACATTGGCCCTAGGCGTCGCCAGCTCAACGTCCTCACGTGCGCAATCGGTCTTGATCGGCACGAGCGGCGTTTCGATTGGGAACGGGATTTCCCTTGCCTCCTTGGGCACCGGTGGTACCGCAACCCGCACGCTTGGCAGCGCGATCGCCAGCGGCACCGCGACGTTCACCGGCGGCGTAACGCTGGCATCCACAGGCGTCAGCCTTAGGTCCGATGGCGACGCTCTCACCACCTTCAGCGGGTTGATCAACGACGGCGGCCAGATTCAGGCCGTCACCAAGATCGGCACGGGCACCGTTGCCCTGACCCGCCCCGCAGGCAACACCTATGACGGTGGGACCACCGTGTCTGCAGGCACGCTGCTCGTCAACAACACCAGTGGCTCCGGAACGGGGACCGGTGGCGTGCTCGTCGGGGCAAGCGGCACGTTGGGTGGCAGTGGCTTCATTGATCCCGGCGCTGGAAGCACCGTCACCGTCAACGGCAAGATCGCGCCGGGCAACGGCGTCGGAACGTTGACCGTCGGCTTGATCGACAGCAAAAACGACGTCTTGTTCGGTGAGGACGCCTGGCTCGTGGCGCAGGTGGCTGGCGACACGGCCGATACACTGGCGGTGTTCGGCTCGATCGACTTGTCCAACTCAGGCGACGTTCTCGACGTCGCCTTCACTGGCACGCAAACGCTTTCGCGGTACGTGCTCGCCACGTACACCGACGGGCTGGCCGGCACGTTCTCGTCGCTCAACGTCACCGGTTCGAGCGAGCCATGGCAGATCGACTACAGCCAATCCGGCGAGATCGCTGTCGTCGTCGCCGTCCCCGAGCCTGGAATGCTCGGCTCGCTCGCGGCCGCCGGCCTGCTGCTGTGCCGTCGTCGGCGGCATTAATCGGGGGCGCAGACGACAGGAGCCCGAGACTGATGGAACGGCCGCGATTCGGAACGGTCTTACGCTCGTCGCGCATGTCGACGAACGTGATCGATCCGCTTGCAAGGGGGGGGGGCGCGGCCTCGTGCCCTGCGCGGCCGAACGCCACGATGACGGCGGGCGTATGGGTGGACTTGGACAAGTAGACGAACATCGACGGTACCGAAGCGAACGAGAAGCGTGAAGGAGTAAATTATGCTTCTGTGGAAGCGTGTGCTCGTTGTGTTTGTCATCATTGTCAGTTTCAGCAGTGAAACGTTTGCGGCCGTGGCGATGAAGGCGGGAGATAAGGGCATCGAGATCGACGCCGGGACGATCGGCACGATTACCGTCGAGTATCCGGTGCTGCTCGGCGCGGATCAGAAGCCCGCGGCCCAGCTCGTTCAGTCCGACGTCGCCGATTCGACGGTGACGCTGCGGTATGGCGGCGACGTCACCGTCGTCGGCACGATTGACGCGGATGGGTTCTCGTACCGCGTGAGCAATGCGGCGGCGGTGAAGTTCATCCGCACGCAGGCGATCCTCTCGTCCGTGGGGCTGACGGACGGCACCTGGAAGTTTGACGACAAGCCGGCGGAACCGTTCCCGGCCGAAAAGCCGGCCAAGCCTCATTTGTTCCAAGGCCAGGCCGCCAAGCTCACCATCACGGGTGCCGACGACACCAAGCTCGTGCTCGGCAGCCCGCGGGCGTACTCGTTCAATCAACTGACCGACAACCGCGAGTGGGGCTGGAACGTCTTCGCATGGCGGGTGGATACGGCGTTCGACAGCGCCAACCCAGTCTTCGCCTACACCGTCGGTGATGGCTCGGTCGCCGGCGCGTCGGCCGAGCCGAAGAAGCCGTCGGCGTACATCGACCCGTTCGGCCAAAGCATCAAGTCCGACTTTCCCGACAAGGTGCGGTCCGACGAGGAGCTGAAGGCCGACGTCGAATCGGAGAAGGCCTATTACGCCTCGCTGACCTCGCCCGCGCTCGACCGTTTTGGTGGGCTCGACGGCAGCGGCGAGACGCTCGCCCTAAAGGCGACCGGCTTCTTCCACGTCGTCGCGCGCGACGGGCGCTGGATGATGGTCAACCCGCTCGGGAACCTGTTCTACCCTGTCGGCGTATGCGTACACATGCCGGGCGACGACTACACCTACGTGGCCGGGCGCGAGGGTGCCTACGCGTGGCTGCCAGAGCGTGAGGGCGAGTTTGGGTCCACCTACCGCTCGGGCGAGCCGGCGATGTCGTTTCACCTGACCAATCAGATCCGCAAGTATGGCAAGCCGTACGACCATGCCGAATATCAGAGCCGGATGATCGACCGCCTGCGCGCATGGGGGTTCAACTGCGCCGGCCCATTCGCCAGTCTGAGCAAGGCGGTGCAGGAAGCGAACTTTCCGTACGTCGTCTCGCTGCACTATGGCGCCTGGCCCGGCATCCCCGACCTGCCGGGCGCGGCCCGCACGTGGGACCCCTTCGAGCCCGCCAACCGCGAGCGGGTCGAGCGCGAGTTCGCCAGGTCGCTCCCGCTGCGCGTCGATGATCCGTTATTGATCGGCTACTACCTGAACAACGAACCGCTGTTCGAGGACCTGCCGCGCGTCGTGGCGCGGCTGAACGGCTCGAAGCATGCCGCTAAGCGCGAGCTCGTGGCGATGCTGGCAAAGAAGTACGGGACGATCGACGCGTTCAACGCCGCGTGGGGCATGTCCGCCGGGGCGTTCACCGAGCTGGTCGACCCCGGCATTCCCGTCGCCACCGCAACGGCAGCGGCGGACATGCAGGACTTTGCCGACATCTTCTTCGAGTCCTACTACAAGCTGATCTACGACACATTCAAGAAGCACGACAAGAACCACCTGCTGCTCGGCAACCGGTTTCAATCCGGCACGATCAACAACGAGCGGCTTGTCCGCATCATGGCCAAGTACAACGACGTGGTGTCGTTCAACTACTACACCTACGCCATCGACACGTCGTTCCTGAAGCGCATTTACGCGTGGTCGGGCAAACCGATGATGATGACCGAGTGGTTTTACGCCTCCCCCCGCGACTCGGGGCTGGGCGGGGGTGGAAAGGAAGTGTCGAGCCAGGTCGAGCGTGGGCTCGCCTACCGGAACTACGTGGAGCAGACCGCGGCGCTGCCGTTCATGGTCGGCAGCACGTGGTTCACGCTCGTGGACCAATCGGTGACCGGTCGATGGTTCTCGAAGTACAACGGTGAGAACGGCAATTCCGGGCTGATTGCCGTCACCGACCGTCCGTGGAAGCAGATGCTTGCGCACGCGATGGAGACGAACTATTCGATCTACGATGTCGTGCTCGGCAAGCGTGAGCCGTTCGCGTGGGACGACCCGCGCTTCGTGATCGCCGCCGCCGCCGACAAGCGGATTTCGATTGCGCGTGCTACCGGTACGGTCGCGATGGACGGCACCGCCGCCGGATTCCCAGGGACGCCTGCCGAAACGGTCTCGGGTAGCCGTTTGGTTGTCGGTCTGCCCGCCGATGAATTTGAGGCAAGCTTCAAGCTCTGCTATGACGACCAGAACCTATACCTGCTGGCGGAGGTGATTGACGCCACTCCGCTTCAGAACGTCAACGCGATGAACTACCTCTGGTCCGGGGATGGCATCGAATTGTTTATCGGACATGAGAGGCTGGACGTGGGTGGGCAGCTTCTCTTCTCCGATCGCCAGGTCATCGTCGCCGCCAGTCCCGAGCCCAAGGCGGTCATCGCACGTCATCAATCGCAACCCATGATCCGCTCAACCGCGCAGCGTCGCGGTGACGGTAGGGGGTACGTGTTGCAGGCAGCCATTCCGTTCGAGTCGCTCGGTTTCACGCCGAAGGAAGGGGACATGATTCGATTCGACATCGGCGTCAACGACAGTGCCGACGGCAAGGATCGCCAGCGCCAACTAATGTGGAACGGCACCGCTCGCAACTCCGGTGACCGTACGGGTTGGGGCCGCGCGTCGTTCGCAAAGTAAAGTAGCGTGGACCAACGGCGGCAGGGGGCGTGGGGCGGAGCTTGAGGGGCGCACTGTGACGATCGAAGGGAGACGTGGGATGAGTGATGCGATTCGTTTTCTCGCGGGCTGTCCGGTCTGGCCTACCGGACGCGAACGTGCCATGAACGATTTCGTTGGCTTCCGAGCCGTCTTCGCGCGGCCGGAGGGGGGGCATGCACTTCTTCGCTTCACGACGCCGTACATCGCCCGGGTATTCCTTAACGGCAAGTTCCTCGCCTATGGACCCGCGAGAGCAGCGCATGGCTATTATCGGGTGGACGAGATCGACCTGACGCCACGACTGCAACCGGAACAGAACGTCCTGGCGGTCGAGGTTGCCGGGTACAACGTAAACTCTTACTACTTCCTGGACCAACCTTCGTTCTTCATGGCCGAGGTCGTTGCGGGGCCGCTCGTGGTTGCGGCAACCGGGCGCGATTTCGAAGTAATCGATCTTCCAGAGCGGGTCCGCAACGTCCAGCGCTTCAGCTTTCAGCGGCCGTTCTCGGAAGTGTATCACCTGACGCCAAACTGCCACGCGTGGCGCACCGAAATCGCTCCGCCGACGATCAAGTGCGCCTTTAACAGTTTCCCTCAGCCGCGACTGTTACCAAGGCGATGTGCATACCCCAACTTCGATACGCTGCACCAGCCGACGAGGGTTGAGTCGCGGGGCACGTTCACGCGCGGCGAGCTGCCGGCGCAGCCGTGGAAGGACCGATCGCTCACCACGATCGGGCCGCAACTTAAGGGATTCACCGAGAGCGAACTCGCGTGGATCCCCTCGCTGGAGTATCAGCGATTTCGATTTTCGCTGGAGCCGTGTGCACATCCGTATCGGCCGCAGGAGCCCATAACGTTACAGGCGCGGGATGCGATCACGCTTGGCCTTGGTGCCAATCGCACCGGCTTTCTGGGATTCACGATCGAGGTCCGTCGCACCACGCGACTCATCTTGGCGGTCGACGAGGTACTCGCCGACGACGGCAGCATCAACATCGGTCGGATCGACAGCACGTATGTGCCCTCCTGGGATCTGGAACCGGGCGAGTACGCGATCGAAACCTTCGAGCCTTACACGTTGCGGTACTTGCGACTGTGCGTGCCGGAAGGCGACTGCACAATTCGGGGAATTTACCTGCGCGACTATGCTGCCCCCCCGATGAGCTGCGCACGCTATGTCACATCCGATCCGACTATAAACGACGTCTTCCGAGCAGCGGTGGAGACGGCACGTCAGAATGCGGTAGATTTGTTCTTCGACGATCCCAGTCGCGAGCGGGCGGGCTGGCTGTGCGATGCTTTCTTCCAAGCGAGAGCCTTCTTTGACCTCACGGCCAGCACGGCCGTCGAGCACGCGTTTCTCGAGAACGTCCTATTGGCGCCGGAGCCGTTCCCAAATCTTCCCGAGGGCGAGATTCCCGCCGCTTACCCAGCGGACTTTTACGAGGGATTGCACATCCCGCAATGGCCATGTTGGCTGGTCATGCAGTTGGAGGAATACCTGCAGCGCTCGGGCGACGCGGAACTCGTTGCCGCGTTTGGCCCTAAGATCGAGAAGTTCTTGGCATTTCTTGGTCGCCATCGAAACTCCGATGGTCTGCTGGAGCGACTTCCCGGCTGGAACTTCCTCGAGTGGTCCTTCGCGAACGAGTGCACGCAGGACGTCAACTACCCCATCAACATGCTCTATGCCGCTACGCTCGATGCCGCCGCTCGGGTATGGCACCACCCGGAGTGGGCCCAAGGGGCCGAACATGTTCGCACGCAGGTTCGGTCGCAAAGCTGGGACGGGGAGTTCTTTGTCGACAACGCGGTCCGGTCTGATGGTCAATTGTGCCGCACACGCAATCGCACCGAGATGTGCCAGTACTTCGCTTTCTACTTCGGAACGGCTACGCCGGAGAGTCATCCGCGGCTCTGGTCGAACTTGATCGAGCACTTCGGTCCGACACGCGATGCGGGGACGGTTTTCCCGGAGATCCATCCTGCCAACGCGCTGATCGGTTACCTATTGCGCTTTGAATTGCTCGCCAACAGCGGCCGGACCGAGCAACTTCTACGAGAGCTGAAAGCGTACTACGGCCGCATGGCGCAGCGCACCGGCACGCTGTGGGAGCACAATGACCTGCGCGCGTCGGCGTGCCAGGGATTCGCATCGCACGTCGTCCGCTGGATGATAAGTTCAGTACTCGGCGTCGAGGCGATCGATCCCGTGGCTCGCCAGATCAGCCTGCGCTCGCGTCGAATTCCGTTGGATTGGATCGATGCCGAAGTACCGCTCGCCAGTGGATCACTAACGCTCCGCTGGCAGGCAAACATCGCTGAGCCAATTCAAGTGCTATCCGTTCCCGCAGGATGGAACATCGTTATCCAACAAGCCGAACCAGACGGCAGGCCCGAAAAACAACTGAGAGGAAAACCGTGAGCATCGCAACCGCCAACACCCCTTGGACCCCCAATGCCATCGTCGGCCTGTGCGATCACGCGATCTTGCACCCAGCGCTTACCGATGCAGACCTTCGCGACCAGTTGAAGGCCCTGCGAGCGTATCCCGTCGCAACCGTCTGCATCAAGCCCTACGCGGTGGCTACCGCGGTCGAGGTGCTCAGCGGCACCAACATTGGCGTGGGCACCGTGATCGGCTTCCCGCACGGCTCATCGGTGCCTGAGATCAAAGCCGAAGAAGCGGAACGCGCCTTCCGCGATGGCGCCCGAGACGTGGACATGGTCGTCAACGTCGGCAAGGCACTCTCGCACGACTGGGACTATATCCATCAAGACGTTCGGGCCGTTCTCGACGTCACGCGCAAGTACAACGGCGTCATCAAAGTCATCTTTGAAACTGATCTCATTACCGACGACACCGTAAAGATCGATCTCTGCAGGATCTGCAGTGAGTTGGCGGTGGATTTCATCAAGACCTCGACGGGCTTTGGCTTCGTCAAGCGAGCGGATGGAAACTATAACTACCAGGGTGCCACCGAGCATGACATCGCGCTGATGAAGCGACACTCGTCGCCGGGCATGGGCATCAAACCTTCCGGTGGGATTCGGTCGCTGGACGACGTACTGAAGTACGTAGCCTTGGGTGCCACACGTATCGGTACTGCGTCGACGTTTGCCATTCACGCGGAAGCCACCGCTCGCTTCGGCGGGGCCGCCAAATCATCGATTGACGTCAGCATTGCGTACTAGTATTGCCCACGTCCGACGCGCGTTCGGGAAGCCGATTATGAAACCTCGCATCACCGTCATTGGCAGCTCTAACGCGGACATGATTATGAAGCTGCCGCGCCTTCCGGGCCGTGGTGAAACTGTCACAGATGGACAGTTCGTCTCGACGTTTGGCGGCAAGGGGGCGAACCAAGCGGTGGCCGCCGCGCGGGCCGGGGCGGATGTGAAGTTCCTGACCTGCGTCGATACAGATGTGCTCGGGCAGGCGATGGTCGACAACTTTGTTCGTGATGGCATCGATACCCGGCACGTCCTTCGCACGTCCGACGCGCCGTCCGGTGCAGCCTTGGTCATGTTCGACTCCAACGGCGAGAACTACCTTGCCGTGGCACCCGGATCGAACTATTGCATTCGTCCTGCGCACATCGACGACGCGCGTGAGGCAATCGCCGGTTCCGATATGTTGGTCATGCAAATGGAGATTCCCGCCGACACGACGTTGCGCGCCTTAGAGGCTGCGGCCAAGGTGAACGTGCCCGTGCTCTTCAACTTTGCACCCGTGCGTACGCGCGACGTGCCGCTGAGCGCATTAATGACTGGCTTGGTGGTCAACGAAGTAGAGGCCCACGAGTTGTCCGGCATGCCGGTTCGCACGCCCGAAGACGCTCAGCGGGCAGCGCGGCACCTGTTGAACATGGGGCCGAAGTTCGTCGTGGTCACGCTCGGACGCGATGGCGCCTGTGCTGCTTCCGCGGAGGGCGCCTTTCGCGTTCGCTCAATCCCAGTGCAAGCGGTGGATACGACTGGCGCCGGCGACACTTTCTGCGGCGCACTTGCGGTCGCGCTAGCGGAGGGGCAACCCTTGCCTCTCGCGATGCGGTTCGCGACTGCGGCGGCTGCAGTTAGCGTGACCATAATGGGAGCGCAGCCCTCCATTCCACCCCGTAATAGCATCGAGTCAACACTAGCGCGCTTTGACTCAATTCGCAGCACATAGCCGCAGCGCCGGATACGCGTCCGATGATCGCGAGCGCACCTTCTGCGACGAGCAGGAGTATCGCAAGACGCACTGGGATTGTTGTGGCGGTGTGACGGCGGGCACGATCGTGGCGGGGGGCAGCGGGACCGTGCCGATGTACTAAGATTTCGCTATGTACGCGATCGACGACCTCAGGCAACAGCCGACCGCGGACCTTGTGCCAGAGTAGGCGCTCTAGACATTGCAATACCACGCTGTCCCGCCGACGGCCCAGGCGCTGCAGAAGCCGCCGGCGCTAAATGATCGAGACGGCCAGCCTTATTGCGGTGGTAAGGCGTCGACCAGCACGATCACCGGCCGCTCGGAAACGTTCAGCGTCAGGCCCCGGTTCTCCAGGTTCAGCGGCTGCTCCTTGCCGTTGATCTCGCCCTTGACGAACTCGACGAGCGTCGCCGTCGTGGCGGGGCCGAGGTTGGTGAGGGCGAAGTCGTCGACGGTGCGATCATCAGACGTGGGACACCACGCCACGTACGCGCCGCGGCCGTCGTCGGCGCGGAAGCGGTAGATCCAGACGTTCTCGTTGCCCGACGCCACGTCGCCGTCGAAGCGCATGCCGGTGAGGCGGCTCTTGAACGTGTAGGTGTAGTACCACGAGCTCTTCGGAGTCCAGTCGCCCTTGACGCCCGTCAGGCCGCTCGTGCCGTACTTGCCGCCGACATCCTTTTTAACGGCGACCACGTCGCGCAGCATGTATTGCGCCGCCCGGTCGACTCCGCCGGCGGCGATGGCGAGATACGAACGCAGCAGCCAGCGGCCCTGCACCTCTTCCGTGTCGTCGTCACCGATTGCCGGCGCGCCTTGGACCGATCCCTCCGCCGTGTCATAGCCGAATTCGGTCAGCCAGAATTCTTTGCCGGGCAGGTAGCGATTGCGCCAGTCGACCATCTCGGCGAGCTTCTCGCGCAGCTTGTCTTCTTCGGGGCTCACGCCGCGCCGGCTGTTGCCTTGGCCACCGAGATCGTTCGAGTAGGTGTGGACGTTGAGGATGTCGGCCGGAAAGTCGCCCTTGCGGTTCCAGTCGGCCCACATCTTCATGGACTTGATGTAGTCGAGTTGAAGCCCCGCGAGTCCGCCCATCGACAGCTTGGCGTTCCGGTCGGCGTTCTTGACGCCAAACGTGTCGCCCATCGTGCCCATGTGGCCGTCGTAGTCGGCGCTCGTCTGCGCGGCCAGTTCGTAGGGCGTGGAGTAGACTTCGCGATCGCGCCAGTGGGCGTTCGGCTCGTTGGCGTTCTCGAAGTTCTGAATGAGGTTCAGCCCGCTGACGCGTGGCTGGTTCGGCGCCAGCTTCAGCTTCTCGTCGGCCACCTTCGCGCTGCCGTAGCGGGCGGCGAACTGGAACATGTAGTCGGCATGGGCCTCGTACGACTTCGGGTCGGTGGCGTCGGTGTCACCCCTGTCCATCGGCTTGTTTTCGAGGTGATTGTCATCGAGCCAGCGCACGCTGCCCTTCAGCGTCGGGGCCACCATGATGCCGGCGTCCTTCAGCTGCTTATAGTAATCGTCGAAGTTCCACGCGCCGCCGCCCGCGTATGAGGGCGCGAAGGCGTTGAGGTTGTTCGGGTACGGCTCGTTGCCCGCATCCCACGACCAGCTGTGGTACTCGCGGATGTAGCCGACGGCCTTCATCTTGTCGATCGGGTCGTCGATGAAGGCGTTCGTGCCAATCATGGCGTCCATCGTGGGCAGGCGCATCGGCTTGGGCTCGGGGATTGCCGGCTTCTGCACCGGCTCGAGCGCCGAGCCGTACAGCACGATCTCTGGCATGCCGCCGCCCTGCCCCGTTGCGACCACGCGCAGGTAGCGGGTTTTCACGTCTACCTTGTGGCCGTTCCAGCTCTTGAAGTTCCCCAGGCCGTCCTTCACGAGCGGCTGCCAGTCGAACGGCTTGCCGCTCTCGACGACGAAGTCCATCTTGCCGTTCGTGTCGTACAGGTAGACGTCGGTGAGCTGGTGCGCTGCGCCGAGATCGATGATGACGCTTAGCGGGAAGTAGAAGGGGCGCGACGGTAAACCGGTCGGCATCTGGCAGAGCGAAGGGGCCTTCAACGTTCCCAGTCGCACTTGGCTGCGGACGATGCGCAACCCCGAGGCCCTGCCCGAAACGGTCGGCGCGCTCACGGCAGGGTTTGCGGCCCAACTGGCGGTCCTGAAGGCCAGCGGTGTCGAGCGGAACTTTCACTATCCCGCGCCCAACGCCGGCGCCTTCGGGCGGTTGGTCTATCGGAACGATTTCGCCTACGGTGACGACGCGTTCGGCAACCCGTTGCCTCTGTGGGCCGCCCACGCCGCGGCGGTGAAGTTTCTGGACGGCATGCCACCGGTGAACGACGAACCGCTGCGCGAGCTTCGCATTGCCAACGAACAGGTCTGGCTGGCAAGCTTCCAGCGGGAAGACAAACGCGTCTGGGTCGCCTGGACCGCGGGTCAACCGATCCGCGCCTCAGACCTCCCCGTTCCCTCCGATGCCGCCGCCTACGACACCACGGGCAACCCGGTGGCCACTGCAGCCACCGCACAGGTCGACTGGCGCCCCATCTATTTCGTCAAATGACCTTCGACGCATCTCGACAGCCCGCCCAAACGGACGGCCGCCCGAAGTCGGAAACGTGCAGTACAAGGGAGAGATCCATGAGGGGGGAACCCGATGTCATGGTCGGTCCCGAGCGATTCCAGCACGTGATAGCCTGAATCGCCAACCAAATTGTCCAAGCAACGATCTAAAAAAATTTGCATTAGCACATTCTAATTGTATATTAGAACCATCTAATGACGGTCACGCTGGACACGATCGCGAAGCATGTCGGGTTAAGCCGGCAGACCGTGGCGTTCGTGTTAGGTGATCGGCCGCACCTGTTCCGCGAAGAGACCCGACGGCGAGTTTTTGCGGCGGCACAGGAACTCGGATATCGGCGAAACGTGGCGGCGGTTGCGATGAATCAGGGCCGGTACAACGCGATTGGGTTGCTCCAATCAGCGGTGACGGGTCTAGGTGCCGTGCATCCGAATTTCCTCGCGGCGGTGCTTGAGTCGCTCCGAGAGGCAAAAATGCATCTAAGCATCGGCCAGTTGGACGACGCTGCGTTGACCGACCAGCGAGCCATGCCGAACCTGATGAACGACTGGGCGATCGACGGCCTCATCATTTCATACATCGCGAACTATCCGAAGCGCCTCGTCGACATCCTGCATCGTTATCGCCTCCCGGCCATCTGGACGAACGTGAAGCGTGACCACGACTCAGTCTATCCGGACGATTACGCCGGTGCCCGACAAGCGACCGAACTCCTGCTCGCCCAAGGGCACCGCAAGATCGGGTTCGTCCGCCACGGTGACGCGGTGCATTACAGTTCGCAGGATCGATGGTCCGGTTACGGCGATGCGATGCGTTCCGACGGCCTTGAGCCCCGTCGGCTCGGAACTGGCGTCCACAATTCGGACGTGACCACGCCAGCGTGGCACGCCGAACTTCTGACGAGCATTCGCGCGTGGCTGCAGTCCCCCGACCGACCGTCAGCCGTGGTGGTGGATGACGACCAGGCGGCGCCGCTCATCGTCCACGTTTGCGAGTTTCTCGGTATTGCGCTTGGGTCGGAACTGTCGGTCGTCAACCTCACGCGTGACCCGTCACCGGTGCTGGGGCGCGTGCTGACGACCATGCGGATCCCGACTGGCGGCCTCGGACACGTGGCCGTCCCCTTGCTGCTGCAGAAGATCGCCGCCAGTGCGACTGACCTTCCGTCGGTCGCCGTCCCGTACAAGGTGGTCCATCCGGACGTCACGTGCCGTCCGCCCGTCGGTTGAACGTTTGTGAACGGTAGCGACGCCAGTAAGCGCCGCCCATGTCTGAAGCCAGAGTTGCAAAGAGAAAGAGAGGCCAACATGCGTCGCACCCGAGCCTTCACATTGGTTGAATTACTTGTAGTTATAGGAATTATCGCCCTATTAATCTCGATTCTGCTGCCTTCCCTGAACAAGGCCCGCGCCGCGGCGAACGCGGTCGCCTGTGCCAGCAACATGCGGCAAATTGGGCAGGCGTTCTACATGTACGTGAACGACAACAAGGGTTCACTCCCGTTCGGCCATGTGCGGTACTCGGCGTCGGTCAGCCTGACCTGGGAAGATCAAATGATGCCCTACCTTGGCAACAGGCGCATGACCGATGCGATGAAGGAGGGCAGTTCAGGATGGTTCGGCACGGCGGCGGGCGATCCGAACAACATTGAGAAGGCCCGCACGAAGATCCTGGTCTGTCCCACGGATGACATCGAGCGCGGACTGAACTACGTGCCGATCACCTATCACATGGTCAGCCGATGGGGCGCGATTCCCGCGACCAGTTGGGTGAACAACTGGTTGGGCGTGGCCGCCGATGTCGACTTCACGACTACAAACACCGCCGCCAGCAACTATCCCAATCCGAGAGTCGGCACGCAGGCCTTCAAACTGGCGGCCGCTAAGAAGAGCTCTGAGGTCTTCCTGCTGGCCGAGCGCTCCAGCCGCTTTGACCGCCTTGGCTATTACGGTGGTCCCGGCGACGTGCTGGTCGGTCGGATTGAGGGATATCAAGGCATGAATGACACCGGCTACTTCACCCGGTTTCTCCACCAGAAGAAGAACAACTTCCTCTTCGTCGATGGCCACGTGGAGACGTTGAACCCCAACACCACGGTCGGCACGGGCGCCACCTCGTCCCTCATTTACCCGCAGGGCCCGTGGACGCGCTTCGATGGAGACTAATGTGTCGTTGGCTGATCGGTGGCACAGTGCGCGCAAAGGCGGTCACTGCGAATCGTGAATCGGCCACTCCGCTTCACGCGTAGCAAATGTGCCTGCGTCAAATGCACCTCGGTCGAGAACAATTGTTGACTCGGAATGGAATGTCCCGGCGCATGTCAGGTTGACTGCACGTCGGCGAGCTGAATGGGGTCCTCTTTCTATTGACGTCGCCTGCGGGCGACACAAGGAGCAAGTATGCGAGGCGGAGTATTCTCAGTATGTGTGGCCGTGACGACGCTTGGGATGACGGGGGCGATGAGCCAGGCCGCATCGATCATCAGTGAAGGTTTTGATTATACCTTGGGAGCGACCAACCCCGACCCAGATGGTGGTGCAAACGGCGGGAACGGCTTTCCGGCCTCGAACGCCAGCAATCCAGCATCAACGGGCATTGGTCTACGCTCGTCTTGGGGAGCGAACACGACTGTCGTTGAAGGTTTAAGTTACGGCAACCTCGCGACCAGCGGTAATGCGCTTCAGCACGCCGGAACTGGTTTTGTCGACGGAGCCGTCGTCTACCGATCCGTGACCCCTGACCCGTTCATCGGCTACCGGGCTGACGGGACGACGGGTGCGCTGAATAACAACAACGGAGGCCTCCTCGGTGGTGACGGGACAACGCTTTTCTTCAGCTATCTGGCAAAGTTCTCAGACGTGACGAAGACGAATCGTTTCTCATTATCGGGCAACGACGGTGCAGAGAACTTCTTCATCGGCTTGAACGGCACGAACGGAAACATCACGATCGTGGGTCCGAACGGGACCGACTTCGGCGTGACCAGGACCACAACCTCGACTGGTGCTGTCGCCGCGTCGAACGGGCAAACAAATCTGATCGTGGGCCGCATCGATTTCGCCTCGCCCAACGATTCTTTGTCGGTCTGGGTGAACCCCGACCTGGCTACGTTCAATGGTGCACAACCTGCCGACCTTACGGCGACGACCACTGCCCAACTCTCGGTCTGGCAGATGAAGTTCAATGGCACCACGGCCAATAACATGACCCTGGACGAACTGCGTCTGGGCACGGCATTGGCCGACGTCACCCCGACTGCCGTCCCCGAACCCGCCTCCATGGCGGTGCTGGCGATCGGGGCGATGGGCCTGCTGGCCCGTCGTCGTCGGTCGATGTAACAGTCTTCCTCCAAACGCCAGCGCGCCGGTTAACGCCGGCACGCGGGCTTGCCCCGCCTGCCCAATTCCTTGGAGGAGTGAGATGTCACGAGGTTCCCGCTGCTCGTCCGCGAGTGCCCGCCACCGCTGTCGGCTGATTCTCGCGGCCGTGGCGACCGCCGTGACGTGGTGCTTCACCGCGGTTGATCCGGCCGCCGCGCAGTCGACCGATTTCGCGTTTACGCAATACGGTACGTACTACACGATCCCCAACGGGCCGGCGCGGGTCTGGTTGCCGGACACGGGCACGCCACTGCGCGGATTGATGGTGTTCGACAATTTCGCGCCGGACAACTCCTCACAGCCCAGCTTCAGCAAAGATCCGACCGCCATCACCGCCTACCGAAACGCCGCCGCCGCGATGGGGTTTGGGTTGCTGACGACGCCGAAGTCGATCGATGGGCTGTCGGCCGATAAGACGCAGCAGACGATCGACGGGCTGCTCAACGCCGCAGCGACGGCGACCGGGCGGGGGCAGGTGGCGAACCTGCCGATCGTGCCGATCGGGTTTTCGGGTGGGGGACGCGACGCGTTACGCGTCGGCCAGCGATACCCGTCGCGCGTCATCACCTACGTCGCCAACCGCATCACCGGCGAGATGGTCACCGAGATCCAGAACAACCGCCCCGTCAGCGGCGTTCAGCCGGGCTGGCAGTCGGTGCCGGGTTTGTTCCTCGCCGGCGCCGTCGACGACAACGAGCGCCCGAGCTGGATCTCGGCCTCGGTGATGAAGGGTGGGCCGAACAACGGCACCACCCGCACGGCCGTCGGTTCCGCCATCCGCGAGATGGGAGGCCTGGCGGCGCTGGGCGTATTGCCGGAACGGGGCCACAGCGACGATCACGCGAACGCCACGATCAGCGAGGGGTACGAGTTCTCGATGTACTGGATCGCCCGCAACGCGGCCGCACGCCTGCCGGCCGGCGTGGCATCCGCGACGCCAGGTAATCCGGTTGCGCTGACGCCTCTTTCGAAGACGAGCGGCTGGCTCGGTGAAGCCGATCGCTACCAGACTGTGAATGACCCGTACGGCGCCGGCGATCCGTTGCCCGACACCCGCGCCGGCACGAGCGTGTTCAAGCCGATCGCGGCCTACGCCGACTTTGCGGGCGACAAGGAGGCCGCATCGTGGATGGTCGATCAGGACCTGGCCTTCGCCTATCGCGCCGCGCTCTCGAACGACGGCGGACACCACAGCCGCAATTCGCTGCGCAGCGGCACGCCACTGCTGTTCACTTCCATCGCGCCGCTGCAGAACTTCGACCAGGGCGCCGTGGCGAACCTGGCGATCAATCCGCGCGACTTCGACGACGCCATCGCCATCAGCAAGATGGACTTCTACGACGGCGCGACGTTCCTAGGCAGCGACACGCTGGGCAGCGACGGTTGGGGCATCACGGTGCCGCTGACGGAGGCCGGCGTTCGCGGGCTGAACGTGGTGGCAACGCGTGATGACGGGCAGATGCGTGCGGGTTTCCGCGCCATCGCCGTGCAGCCGACGGCCGTGCCCGAGCCGGCGTCCCTTAGCCTGCTCGGCCTGGCCGCCTGTGGGCTGCTTCGCCGACGCGGACGTACGACCCGCTGATCCCAAATTGGTAAGAGGCGCCGATGAATCATTCAGTGCACGCGCGTCGCTGTCGTCGTCGTTCGAACGCTTCACATTGGATCGAGAATCTCGAGGCCCGGTTCCTGCTGACGTCGTACTTCGTATCGACGGCGGGCAGCGACGTGAACCCCGGCACGTCGATCGACGAACCGCTGCGGACCATCCAGCAGGCGGTGAACGCGGCGATGCCGGGGGACACGGTGTTCGTGCGCGGCGGCACGTATCGCGAGACGGTCTCCACGCCACGCTCGGGCACGGCGCTGGCGCGCATCACGATCCAGAACTACGGGGACGAAGTCGTAACCGTCAGCGGCACGGACGTCATCACCGGCAGTTGGGCGTCAGTCAGCAACGAGGTCTACCGCGCGCCGATGCCGTGGAACTACCAGTTTGAAAACCAAGTTGCGACGTACGATTCCAACCAGGTATTCCTTGACGGCCAAATGATGGAACTGGCCCGCTGGCCCAACCAGACCGGCAGCGACCCCAACCGTCCGACGAACGCGTTCGCCGACTCGGTCACGTTCTCCAAGAGCGATCCGAACCTGACCAGCAATGACTTGGCGACGTTCCACGACACCGACTTCACCGATAACCCTGCCCGCTGGGTGGGTGCCAAGATATGGGTCAACCTGTCGCGCACCGGTTGGGACGGTCAGGGCCAGACGGGGACCGTCGTCTCGGCGACGACCGGCAGCATCACGGTGAAGGGGATCGACACGCGCGGTGGCACCGGCCCCTGGAGCATCGGCGCCGGCACCGAGTACTACCTGTTCCAGCCGACGCTGGCAGCTCTGAACAATGCGGGCGGTATCGCCGCCGGCCTCGATCGCGGCGAGTGGTTCGTCGATAGCGCATCGCAGCAGGTTTACCTGCGCACGCCCACGGGTGCGGCACCCGTCGCTGGCGCGGTCGAAGCGAAACGCCGCACGTACGGCCTGAACCTCGACGGCGACAGTCACCTGACCGTCAAGGGAATCAACCTGTTCGGTACGTCGCTGACGACCGACAACCTCGCGGCAAACCGCAACGTGACCGGCGGGGTTGCGACCGCCAGCAACATCCTGATCGACGGGATGAACGCACGCTTCGTCTCCCACTTCACCGACCAGGCCGGCAACTACCAGATGCAATGGCTGCAGAAGTCCGGTCTTATCCTCAGCGGCACGAGCATCACGTTCCAGAATGGCGACGTGCGCAATAGTGCGGGTTCGGGCATCAGCATCTTCGGCCGGCAGAACCGCGTGCTGAACAACGTCTTTCGCGACCTGAACTTTAGCGTCAGCGAGGCTGGAGCCGTCAACTTCGGCAAGACGTACGATCCCGGCAACTTCGTCGTGATCAGCGAAGATCACGAGTTCGCGTACAACACCGTCTCGCACACGCCGCAGCAGGGAATCAACTTCCGTGCGCTGAAGAACAGCACCAACGATCCCAGCGACGTCCGCGCCCGCATTCACCACAACGTTATCCACGACGTGATGCTGCGATCGTTCGACTCGGCCGCGCTCGACTCGTTCGGGACGAACCACCAATACCTGCGCATCGACCACAACGTCATCTACAACGTGACGGGCGGCACGAACTTCGGCATCTACTTCGACTATGCGTCCGGCGGCATCGTCGACCACAACGTGATCTACAACACGCAGCGGCCCATCAACATCAATTGGAACCCGGCAACGGGGAACCAGAACATGTGGGTGCTGAACAACGTGGCGATCGCGGAGCTGCCGTTCCTGTCGGGCATCAGCTCGTCGAGCAGCACGAGCGGCGGGAGCGTGATCCGCAACAACATCGTCAGCGCATCCCTTTACACGCCGAGCGGAGCGGTCGTCAGCAACAACATCCTGTCGAGCGACGCGCTATTCATCGATGCGACGAACGCCAACATGGCCCTGCGCAACTACCAGCTCAAGAGCACGGCCAGCACTGCGGTCGATGCGGGCGCGAGCGTGGCCCCGTACGACGACGCGCTCGCCGACGGCCCCGACGCGGACGCCATAGCGCAGCCTGATATCGGGGCTTACGAGTACGGCGTCGCGCCCTGGGCCGCCGGCGCGGGTCGGGTGACCGTGCCATCGTCGTGGTTCATCGGTGGCGTTGCCTATCGCGACGGAAACCGAAATGCCAGCCGCGATGTGGGCGAGCCGCTGCTGGCGGGGCGAAGCGTTTACCTCGACCTGAATGGCAACGGCCTCTACGACGTCGCCAGTGAACGATCGTTCACGTCGACCGACGTACCTAAGCCCGTACCCGACCATAACGGCAGCGCCAGCGGTGTCGCGACCGCCACGCTTACAGTGCCTGCTGGCTCCGGGACGGTCGCCGGAGTGACAGTAACGATCAGCATCGATCATCCGTGGGTCGGTGATCTCGTCGGCTACCTGATCGCGCCTGACGGCACGCGCGTGCAACTGATGAACCGGACGGGCGGCTCACAGGACAACTTCACAAATACGACGTTCACCGACGCGGCAGGCACGGCCATCGCAAACGGTGTCGCGCCGTACACCGGCTCGTTCCGCTCAACTGAGCCGCTCGCGGCCTTCGATGGCAAGGCAGCGGGCGGAACGTGGACGCTGCGCATCGAAGACCACGCCGGTGGTGACGTCGGGGCGATCAAGGCGTTTTCCATTCGCTACGGCGTCACTGGTGACGTTGCGACGACGACGGCGGCCGACGGGTCGTACGCGTTCTACAACCTCGGCTCCGGCAACTACACCGTGCGGCAGGTCGTGCCTGTGGGCTGGTCGGCCGTTGCGCCAGCGAACGGCTACGTCGTGACGATGATTGCGGGGACTTCCGTCGTGAACCGCGACTTCGGCAGCTACGAGAACTCGACCCCGACCGTCGCCACGGCCGCCGCCGTCTTGCCCAACCCACCGACGGCCGGCACCGCCGCGGCCGCCAGCGTGCTCGGCGCTGACGCCAACGGCGCTGCGCACCTCACGTACGCCTGGTCGGTCGTCGCTAAGCCCGCCGGTGCCACCGACCCGACGTTCAGCGCCAGCGGCACCAACGCCGCCCGCAACAGCGGCGTGACGTTCCCCGTCGTTGGCAGCTACACGCTTCGTGCGACGATCGTCAACGCCGCGGGCACAGCGGTAACGTCCGACGTGGCCGTCATGGTCAACGCGCCGGTCGCGGCACCAGCGGTCCAGAGCATCACCGTCAATGGCGGCGGTGGCACGGCCGCTGCCGCCCAGCGCAGCATGGTGACGAGCGTGACTTACGTGTTCAGCACGGCCGTGGCGCCGGCGGCGGGCGCGTTTAGCCTCACCCGTCGTGCCGATGGCCTGAGCGTCGCGCTTACCGTTGCTAACCCCTCGGGCGACGGCAAGATGTGGGTCCTGACCTTCGCTGGTGGCAGCGGGATCATCGCCGGCAGCCTGGCCGACGGCGTGTACGACGTGTCGGTCAACGCCGCGCAGGTGCGCGACGCCTACGGTCAACTCCTTAGCGGCGGCGGTCGGTCGCTGGCGTTCCACCGACTGTTCGGCGATCAGGACGGTGACCGAGACGTCGACGGCGTCGACTCGCTCCGCTTCCGCCAGAGCCAAGGCTCGACAACGGGCGATGCCACCTACCGTCCCTGGTTCGACTTCGACGCCGACGGCGACATCGATGGCGTCGACTCGCTCCGCTTCCGGCAGCGCCAGGGACTCTTTTACACCTATTGATGACTGCCGTGGCCCGGTTCGCAGCGCACGACCCGTCGGAAATCGCGTTCGACACCTTTGGAGAGACGTTATGCTGAGCAACACTTTTATCGCTGTTTTGGGTTCGACGATGCTGATTGGCGCAACCGCTGGCTGGTCCGACGCGGCGCTGCTGGTCCGCCCCGTGCAGTCCAGCTACACCGCTGCGGCCAACGGGTCGGTGTCGGTCGTGGTGGAACTGGTGGAAACCGGTGGCACCACCGTTGTTCGGGACGGTGGCGGACTCTACAGCATCGGCTTTGGCCTGACGCGAACGGTCGGCGACGCGGTGGTCGCGGCCGCGGCGCGCAACATGGCGTTCGACCGGCAGAACAGCGGTTCGACAACCGTGTTTCCCACGCTGACGTACCAGCTTTGGGCCGAGCAGGACGACAACTTCGGCGACGCCGGGCCAGGCGCAGGCGGGTCGGCCGTCGTTGCGCTGGCCACGCTGACGGTCGACGCCGGGGCCACGGGCGGCACGTTCCAACTCGGCGACTTCGGGCCCAGTGACCAGAACGTCCTCTACAGCGGCGACGGGCTGGACGGCAGCCTCTCCTACGGGTCGTTCACCGTCACCGCCACCACCGCCGTGCCCGAACCGGCGACCTTCATGACAGTAACGCTCGGCGTCGCCACGCTAATGCTACGCCGCCGACGTTGAACACGGCGCGCTGCCCGCAACATATGCTACCGTGCCAGTCCGGATCCGCTTGTCTTACGAGAACCTGTTGCATGCTGAAGAGTCTTAAATTGCAGTTGGCATTTCTGTTCGCCTTCGTGATGGCGGTCGGCCCGGCGCACGCCGAGCCGTTGCCACCGATCCAGAGCGGGTTCGACGCACCGGATTCGGGACAATGGTTTTCAGGTTGGACGGCGGGCGACCCGGCAGTGGTGTCGCGGGTCACTGAGCAGGGCACCTCGTTCGTGCGTCTGCAACTGAAGCACCAGGGCAGCGCCATGATCGAGCGGTCGATCGCGATCGACCCGGCTTGGCAATCTGTCGAGGTGACGTCACGGCTGCGCGGCAAGGACGTTGCGCCCGGCGAGAAGAACTACGAAACGCCGATGGTGCAGGTGATCTTCAAGGACGCCGCCGGTGAACTGGTCGGCGGTTGGCCGACGAAGTTGCAGGTGGCCGCGGATGCCGATTGGCACGAACAACGACACGTGTACGCAGTTCCGGACGGGGCGGCGAACGTCGTGCTTCAATTGTTCATCCTGAACAGCGCCGGCACCTTCGAAGTGGATTGGGTCAGGCTGAAACCTCTACGTAAGGACGAACAGCCGAGCGCCGCAGGACAGACGTTGCGGTGGGACTTCGAGAAGCTTGGCAGCGGTTGGCCCGTTGGGTTCTCGCGAGGTGACCAGAGCCAAGTTTCGATCGTCGAAGAGGCAGGCAATCACTTCCTACGCGTTAACCGCCGGACGAAGGACGAGTCGGCAATTATCTCCAATTCGATCGTCGTCGATCCAAAATGGTCAGCCGTGACCGTCGGCGCGCGCGTGAGGATGGCAGACCTGCAGAAGGGCGAACAAGCCTGGATGACGGGAAATGTCCAGAGTGCCTTCTTCGACAACTCGGGCGAGCAGGTGGGTGGCTGGCCACCCAAGATCGGCGCTCAGGCCGATATGGACTGGTCGCCGCGCACCCAGCGTTACGATGTTCCACCTGGCGCCGCGACGTTGCGGGTAGACATCGGCATGTGGGGCTCATCCGGTCGGTTTGATGTGGACGACCTCACGATCACGCCGCATGGGCCTAGCGACCTGCCTGCCGGTGAACGGCCACGGTGGGGGGAGGAACCGGTCGTCGCGCTCGGCGAACATCGAAGTGAGATCGTCCTGAACGGCCTGTGGCGCTTCGTGCCCGGCACAATCAAAGAGCCACAGGAGCGGCATCTGGGTTGGGTGCGCGTGCCCGCCAGTTGGCATGCTAGTGCGGGGCCCGGAATGGTCGTGCGCGGAGCCGAGTGGGGCCAGATCGACCTGAAGGAACTTCAGGCCGCCACCTACGAGCGGCCGATCGAGGTGCCACGCGATTGGGACGGTCGAGCCGTCGTGCTTCGACTCGATCGCGTCAGCACCGATGCGGTGGTCTACGTGGACGATAAGCGCGTCGGTGAAATCCACTGGCCCTCCGGCGAGGTCGATCTAACCTCGCTCGTGTCGCCGGGGAAGAAGCACTCGCTGCGCATCGACGTCTTCGCGACCCAGCACGACGAGGAGGTGCTGGAGTTCATGGAGACGATGGACCTTCAGGTGACGCGCCGCAAGAGCACGCTTGAGACGCGGGGGCTTACCGGAGACGTCGTGCTGCTTTCGCGTCCGCGGGGCGCCCATCTGACCGATGTCGCCGTCGTTACCTCAGTCCGCAAGAAGCAACTCAGCGTCGACATTGAACTGCGCGACGTCGCGACCGCCGGACGGGCGACCGTGTCGGCCGAGGTGATTGACCGCGCCACGGGCGACATTGTCAAGGCGTTTCGCGATACCGTGCAGGTTGAAGCGGTCGCGACGCAACGGGTGCGCGCGGGTTGGGACTGGGCGGACCCAAAGCTATGGGATGTCGGACAGCCGAACCTGTATGACCTGCGGTTGACCATCACGAACGATGGCGATCTGCGCGACTCGCAGCGGGTCACGTTCGGGTTCCGTGAATTCTGGACAGAGGGCAAGCAGTTCATCCTGAACGGTACGGCGATCCGCCTGCGACCGTTCCTTGCCCCCAACGGCTACTTCGCGTTCGACGGAGTTCCATCAGCGGCCGCAGGACGATTGGCAGGGCTGCAGAAGTCGGGCTTCAACTTCATCGAGGTCTGGCCGAACGACATCACCCGCCGTGGCAGCGACCATACGTTCGACGTGTGGTACCGCGAGGCCGACAAGCTCGGCCTGCTAATCTCGGGCGTCCTGCCAACGGTGAACGGGGCGATCATCGACTCCAACTGGCGTCAGATCTGGAACACCGAGCGCGGCAAGACCGCCTGGCAGCCGCGCGTCGCGGACCACCTGCGCGGTCGAAGGAACAGTCCCAGCGTGGTTATGTGGGCGATCAGCGGCAATTTCTTCGGTCACTCGCACGATCAGAACCCGCGAATGATCGGCCGGCGGGGCGTGTATGACGAAAAGCCTGCACGCGTAGCCGGTCGCGAAGCGGTCGAGATCGCCCGCGCGCTCGACCCGACGCGCGCCATCATCACGCACCAGGGTGGCGACGTGGGCGACGTCCACACGATCAACATGTACCTGAACCTCATCCCGCTGCAGGAGCGCGAGGAGTGGCTCAGCGAATGGGTCGAATCGGGCGAGATGCCGCTAATGCCCGTCGAGTTTGGCGTGCCGCAGTTCAACACCTACCTGCGCGGCCGCAACGGCTTCGGCGGCAGCATCCTCACCGAGCCTTGGCTGACGGAGTTTGCGGCAATCTACTTCGGCCGTGAAGCCTACGCCGCCGAACCCGACGAGTACCGACAGGGGATGCGCACGCGGTTCAAGCAGGAGCAAGAGTACGCGAGCTGGCACGCTGGCAGCGAGCTGCTCGGTCAATCCGAGAACATGCAGCGGTTGACCAGCCTGTTCATCAAGAACACCTGGCGCACCTGGCGGACGTGGGGCATCACGGGTGGCATGATCCCGTGGGACCAAGGCTACATCTGGTCGCACCATGCCGATCAGAACACGACAGAGGACCTCGCCTTCGTTCCGGGCCAGCGCGGCCGATATGCGCCTACGCTGCCTCTGCACGCGAAGGCAACCTTCCAGCCGCCGCACTCCAAGCTAACGCCAAGCGGCAAGGTGTTTGTGGCCAATGGTGGCACGACGCTCGCGTGGATCGCCGGTGGCAATGCCGAGCACTTCACCGACAAGGACCACCTGTTTACCGCGAGCGATCGGGTATCAAAGCAGATCGCGATCATCAATGACGAACGCGTTGAACTTCCATACGCGGGCACGTGGCGGGCCAGCGTAGCTGGCCGAGAAGTTGCCAGTGGCAAGGTCGCGGGGCGAATCCTTCCCGCCACCAACCGGTTCGAGCCGATCGAGTTCACCTTGCCCGCAGACGCCACCGAACCGAAGCAGGCGGGCGAGATCATCATCGAGATGCTAATCGGCCAGACCAGCCACACCGACACGTTTGCGTTTCGCACGTTCAAGCAACCCGTCCCCACCAAGCGCACCGTGGCCGCGGTCGATCCGCGAGGCCTCTCGACGAAGATGCTGCGATCGGTTGGTGCGGAGGTGGCTGGCTTGGATGCGGCTGGTACAGCATCACCTGTTGTCATCGGACGGCAGGCGTTGGACGGAGATCCGAACGCGCTCGGGCAACTCGAAGCGCAAATTCGGGCCGGTCGTACTGTGATCGTCTTCTCGCAGTCGCAGGAAGTCCTGTCTCGCTATTTCGGCTTCCGAACCTCACCACACGTATCGCGGCGCGTGTTCCGAGTCGACGAAGGTCATCCGATCACGGCTGGTCTGGACGACGCCGACTTGCGCGACTGGAACGGCTCGTCGACGCTGATCGAGCCGAAGCCCGATATGACCGGGCCAAACGTAAAGCTTGGCGCGTCGTCACCCTATTACGGATGGCACTGGGGCAACCGTGGCTCCGTCGCCACGGGTGCGATCGAGAAACCGCACCACAGCGGCTGGACGCCAATTCTCGAATGCGAGTTTGACCTGGCGTATTCGCCGTTGATGGAATTGCAGGTGGGCAAGGGGCGGGTGATCTGGTGTCAGTTGGATCTGGAAGATCAGATCCACACGCCGTCGGCTCGAATCCTGCTCGACCAGTTGCTCTCCTATGCTGCCAAACCGAGCGAGCGGTCGTCCGCGCCTGCCGTGTACATCGGCGATGACGCCGGACAGAAGATGCTTGCATCGCTGGCGCTATCGTTCGAGGTTGCTGAAGGGCTGCCGGACGCTGGGCAATTGGTGATCTTAGGGAGTGGTGCATCGGTATCCGATGAGGCGCTACGGTCGTACATCGAGCAAGGTGGGCGCGTGCTGGTGCTGGCTCAGGACGCCGAGAGTGGCCGGCTCGGCGTAAGTTACGAAAGTGGCAGCACGACGGGCGCGCTTGCGCTACCGAGTTGGCCGGAGACAAACGGGCTATCGCCGTCGGATCTGCGCCTGCGGAACACGGCCGACCTGAACCGGATTCGCTCGGGTGGCGAGGTGGCAGCCAACGGATTGCTGTCACGATTGGCGATCGGGCGCGGCGTGGCGGTCTTCACTCAGATTGATCCGACGGCGCTCGACGCCGACAGCAAGACGTACATGCGCTTTAGCCGCTGGCGCCAGACGAGGGCGCTGTCGCAGTTGCTTGCCAACATGGGTGGCCAGTTCATTGCGGACCGTCGCGTCTTCAAGCCTGTCGACGCGGTTGAACCGTCCGTCGATCTCGCCGGAACGTGGCGCGCCAAGTACGTTACGCGCATCGAAGACCCCAACGGCGACCTCCACCCCGATCCCGGCATGTCCGAATCGGCCGAGGCGCTGTTGGCGGTGACGGTGGCTGACGATGAGTGGGACAAAGTGAAGGCCCCGGGTTCGCTCGAGGACCTCGGAGCGCCTTGGGCCGCGGCCAACGGTGAGATCGTGCTGCGGAAGACGATCGACGTAACCGAAGCGATGGCCGCGCGGGACCTTGTCCTGGAACTCGGTCCCATCGACGATTTCGACGTCACCTTCGTCAACGGCCAACGCGTCGGCGGCAGCCCGGATAGCGCCACGAGCCAGTGGAACGTCGATCGCAAGTACGCCTTGCCCGCGGGCCTGATCAAGCCCGGCAAGAACGTGATCGCCATTCGCCTATGGGATCAGTTTGGCGGTGGCGGGTTCAACGGCCCGGCCCCCAAGATGAAGCTCGCGCCAACGCCAACGATCGATGCGGCGCCGCTGTATCATGCTGACTACCGCACGGACTACGAGCTGGGCGATGATCCGTATCGGTACTACCGCTGGTAGGGCGGCCCGCGGTGCATCGTCGCACAGGTCACCTGCTGGGCGGCAAAGGTCCTGCGTCGATTCCAGACGGCCGCGCGAGGTCGAGCAGACTTTCGCGTAAGACCTTTCAGTTGCCGAACACTGTCATCTTTGCCCCTTGGTCCGCGACGAACGTCGCGCTGATCTTGGCTCGCCCATCCGGCAAACGTTCTACGCGGACGCCATCGTGGCACCACGGTTCACCCATCGCGACCGGATGCTCGGTGACGTAGACGTACGTCCCTGGCACGTTGGCGAACGCGCAGACAATGCCGCGACCGGTCGCAGGGTTCAGCTTCTCATGCCATTCAGGCGTCGCGCCCGTAGTCCCGTTTCGCACGGGTGGTGCGGCGGCGACATCATCGCGCACCGCTTTGTACGCGGCCACGCCGTCGCCGATTCGCTTGACGCCCTCGGGCGAGATCGCCAGCAGATCGCCCCAGATGCCGTTCTGCCCGAGCACGAGCGAGGCTACACAGTTGTCCTGACTGCCGGCAGGATCGTCGGGCAGGTAGTGAGTCAGAAACAGGTTCGACGGGATCCACCGGTCGAACGCAAGCGGGTAGCGCATGAACCACGGTCGCGCACGGCCGGGGTAGAACAGCAGGTTCGCGTTGCCGTCGGCAATGTTAGCGCGGGGGATATTGAAGTCCCAGAAGTACGGACCGTTGTTGACGAGAAAGAACTTGCCGACGGCGAGAAAGCTAAGCCCGAAGCAGCGGCCGCGTTCGGTCATGTCGAAGTCAACGATGGCGCCGGGGCATGCCTCGGTCAGCCGCTCGACGATCTTGCTGAGGTAGATCGGGAGTTGGTAGGCGCACGCGTCACGCCGCTCGTCAACTGAGTGTTCGGGCCCACCATGGTTGTGGCCGGAGGCGTCGCAGTCGTACTGGC
The DNA here is from genome assembly GCA_035998445.1 of Tepidisphaeraceae bacterium. Classification (NCBI taxonomy): domain Bacteria; kingdom Pseudomonadati; phylum Planctomycetota; class Phycisphaerae; order Tepidisphaerales; family Tepidisphaeraceae; species Tepidisphaeraceae bacterium. The sequence continues at coordinate 44,922 of DASYHQ010000013.1, forward strand.
TGATGGCGTCCCACTTGAAGTACGTGACACCCACCTCACGCGACAGCCGGATCAACTCGTCGGCGAACCGGCGCCAATACCGGCTGACGAGACACAACCGCAAAGAGGCCGGCGTCTCCCAGATCTCGTGCACCTTTGGCTCACCGTCGCCCTGGCGCGTCACGCAATCGCGGTGTTCCTTGTACGCCGCGCTGTCCAGCGCAGCGGCGCTGTCAAACCATAGTCCCAGCTTCATTCCGTGCTGGTCCAGCCGTTGTTTGACGGTCCGCAGGTTATCGGTGAATCGATCCGGATTCACCTGCCAATCCCCCGTGTGCGCGAACCAGCCGGTGTCGATCACGAACACCTCGATCCCCATCCGGTGCGCCACTTCGATCTCGGCCAAGATGCGTTCCTGCCGCATGTCGGCCAGGTATGGCTTTTTGTGCCAGTTGAAGTTGCGCTCCTGGAAGTTCCAGGTGTTGTAGAAGACGTAAGGCTTGCGCGTCTCAAGGTTCTCGCATTGGTGCAGCCGAACGAATTCACGAAACTGCGTCGCGATCTGGTCGCGGTGGCCGGCGACGATCGCAACATCGAACCAGACACTTTCGAAGGGGTCAGACGGTCCCAGCAGTTGGCCGTTCAGGCAGTTTCCTTTCACGCCGTTCAGCGTGACCGTCCGGTCGGCCGTGAGGTCGAAGCGGAGGTAGGCATCGGGGAATGTTGAACCGTGCTCGTAAGCGAACAGCACATGCGCGTGCCCGTCGCCTGCAAGCAGAATCGGGCCCATAATGCCAAGACTGGCGTCGAACTCCTTCTGCCGAACGGGCACTTCGTTCGGTGCAAAACTGTGGACGAGGTCGACGAACTCGCTCAGACGCACCTCGGTAACGTCAGGCCAGGCTGACAGTGAGAACTGCGCATAAGTCGGCACGTCGCCAGCCGTACGATTGGTGAGGCGCCGCGGCCGTTTCGATTCGATCGTGTAACGAAATCGGACGACCGGGCTGTCCGCCGCGACACGGAATGTGATCGTGATCGACAGGCCATCGCCGACATGGCCCACGTCGCCACGCCATTGGTGTTCAACGACACCGTTGCGAAGCGTGCGCGGCTCCACGCTCGGCTTGAGCGATGCCGGGCGCATCGCGACGCGCTCGCCGTCGATCACCAGGGATGGGGCGGCGAACGCCAATGCGTGTTCGCCCGTGCGGGCGACGCATCGCCAGAGCGTGTCGTCGTTCGCGGGAAGAAGGTCGATCGTGAGGTGATCGTTGTTCATGGAGGTTTACCTGCAGGATAAGACGTGGAGCACATGTCAGCGTTGTTCGCCGACGGGAGCGACTATGTAACCCAAGCGGGCAGGAATCGGAAGAGGGGCGTCACGTGGACATCTCGGCCGCTAATGAAGCTGGTAGACGGTGGCGTCACTCCACCCTATTGCCAGGCGCGTTTGAGCATGACGCATCGCGATTGCGCTGGCGGTACTCGTGGGGCGTGGCACCCGTATCGTGCTGGAACAAGCGGTGGAACTGGGCGCGCGTCCCGAATCCGCAAACCTTGGCGACGTCGCTGACGCGCAGGGTCGAGTCGGTCAGCATCTGCCGCGCGCGGTCCAGACGCGTCCGGCGGATGTGTCCTAACAACGTTCGGCCAGTCGCGGCCTTAAAGCGACGTTCCAGCAGGCGCCGGCTGATGGTCGTCGCATCGGCGACCTGGTCAACGGTGATCTGGCGGTGGGCGTTCTGCTGGATGAACGCCGCGGCTGCTGCAGCTTCGGCGTCGGACATGACAAGAATGTCACTCGATCCGCGAACGGCGATGCCCGATGGTGGCAGGATGCTCGATCTGCGCGCCGCCCGCGGATCCGTGAGGTGCTCGGCCAAGAGGTGGACGGCCTCGGTTCCCACCCGTTCCCACGGCACGCGCACGCTCGTCAACTCCGGTTCCGACGCCAACGTGCGCACGCCGTCATCGTTCACTGAGACGACGGCCACTTCCGATGGGACAGCGATGCGGCCCAGCTGGCAGACTTCGGTGACCGCGCCACCGATCGGGTCGTCTGCAGCAAACACGCCGACGGGCTTCGGCAGTGCGGTGAGCCAGCTCAACATAGCGTCGAACTCCTCGGGCGTGTTGTGATACGCCACGGGACAAACCGAAAAGCTGCGCGCCCGCGTGCCGATCGCCTCACGAAACCCGATTCGCCGTTCCGTACCTTGGATCGGGTACCCGACAAAGCCAAAATGCCGAAATCCTCTCTCCAGCAGGTGCTCGCCAGCCAGCCGTCCAATCTGATGGTGATCCAGGATGACTCCGGCAACGCAACCAGGTTGCCCCAACCGCAGCACGCTCACGTACGGGATGCCCGCCCGTTCATAATCTAGCGGCCCCGGCCGATCGATTGCCGATCCGATCATGCCGCGCATACCGCACCGCAGCATAAAGTCCGGCGCGTTCTCCCCTAACCCGACGATCCAGTTGCGCGCGTGCGTCGCCCGCAGCGCACCGAGCAAGATGCGACCCATATATCCGGAATCGGGAAGACGCACTGCGATGCGGATGGGGGAGTCGGCCATTGGTTTACCAACACGCTCGCCCATTAAAGCTAACGTCATTCGCATATTGTTACAACAATGACGCGATTTGCGTCTTTGTTTCTACTGGGCCTGTGGCAGATTAGGTGCGGCTAGCCGCAACGCGCCAGTAGGTGAGTTGCGTGCGGGCGGGATCCCAAGGAGAACGGCGGATGGACGATCAGGATGTATGGGCCCTGCGGCGGGCGAGCGAGGAGATCCGCGAGCATTTTGAGAACGGCATCGTGCGCTTCTGGACCGAACGTTCCATCGATCGGGAGTATGGCGGGTTCAACGTTCGCTTCGACCAGAATGGCAACTTCATTCCCGGCGAATCGGACAAAAGCATCATCTCGCAGACGCGCGCGATCTGGGGGTTTTGTAACTTTTACCGCCACACGCGCAACCCGCTGCACCTACAGGCGGCTCGGCAGGGTTTCGACTTTCTCGTGCGCAACTTCTGGGACGATCGCCATGGTGGCTGGTACTGGATGACCGCCCGTGACGGCACTCTGATCGACCCCGGCAAGGTCGTCTACGGTATCGCGTTCGCGATCTACGCGTTATCCGAGTATCACGACGTCTCCGAAGACCCTGCCGCGCTCGACTACGCTTGCCGTACGTTCGACTGCCTTCAGAAGTACGCGGTGGACGTCGAAAACGGCGGATACCTTGAGAATCTTGAGGAAGACTGGCGGTCGTGTGGTGGCGGCAAAATGGCCGGCGACCGCAAGACGCTCAACACGCACATGCACGTGATGGAAGCGTTCACCACGCTGTACAAGGTCTCGCGCGAAGAAGTGCACCGGCGGCGGCTTAGGGAAACGATCGACCTGATCCTGAAGAAGATGATTCACCCGATCAGCGGATGCTGCATGTCGCAGTTCGACTTCGCCTGGAACAACATTCCCGCGCGCTCGATCTACCGAAGCTGGGACTTCGAGCGTCAAGGTGAGCCGCTGGACACAGACGAAGAGGCGACGTGCTACGGACACAACGTCGAGTTCGCGTGGCTGCTCGTCCGCGCCGGCGACGTGCTCGGGTTGGACCACCGTCATTACGCCGAGACGATCAGGCCCATGCTCGACCACGCCGTTCGATACGGCGTCGACCCCAAGCACGGCGGCGTCTTCTGCAGCGGGCCGCACCAAGGGCCGGCCACCAATCGTGACAAGGAGTTCTGGGAGAACATGGAAGTGCTGCCTGGCTTCCTCGATGCCTACGAGGTGCTTGGCGACCCGATCTACCTGAACGCGTTTCACGCCTGCTGGGAGTTCTCGCGCACCCACATGATCAACCACGAACTGGGCGAGTGGATCTTCCTGGCCAAGGAGGATGGCACGCCCGTGTGGAGCCACCTCGGCAACAACTGGAAGATCAACTATCACTCGGGCCGGTCGATGACCGAAGCGCTGACGCGCATCGACCTGATCCTCAACCCGAACCGCCCCAACACAGCGGCCGACGCTTACGCGACTGGACCCTCGCACCGATGATCGACGACATACACCTGATCCCCCATACGCACGCCGACTTCGGTTACACCGATCTTCCGAGCACGGCATGGCGATTTCTCCCGCGCTACGTGCGCGATGCGCTATCGTTGGCCGAGGCGACCGATTCGTTTCCAGAAGAGGCACGCTTAAACTGGACGATCGAGATCACGTTCCAGTTGGAGGCCTTCCTCGCGCAAGCAAGCGAACGGGAAAAAACGCAGCTCGGAAAGCTGGTCGACGAGGGCCGGTTCGAGATCGGGGCCATGCCGTTCCACACGACGGCTTTGCTGACCCAGCCTGAGTGGCAAGCGATGCTGGACCGGTCGGCGGCGCTCTTCGAAATGTATCGGCCGCGCACCTGCTTTCAGAACGACATCAATGGCCTGCCGTGGGGTCTGATTCCGTCGTTGTCCGACCGTGGGGTGCGGTACGTGATGATGGGCATCAACACCTACAACGGTGGCACGCCACGGCCCGCGCCGTACCCCTTCTGGTGGCAGGGGCCAGATGGTCGAAAGCTGCTCGCGTGGACGGGACTACACTACGCCGCCGGCTTCGCGTTCTTCCATGAGGCTGAATGGCGCCGCGGGCCGGTGCCGGCGTACCACGACGTTTGGTACAACACCCCAGGTATCGGCGAGACGTGGGACGCAAGCCCGGCCGCGTTGCGTGCGGCGCGTGAGGTGCTGTCGCGAAAGATCGAGTCGTCGCTCGGCCATTACCCCCATCGCACGCTCGGCTTGCAAGTGACCAACATGTGGCGAATGGACAACGATCCACCCGCGATTGGCCTGTGCGAGTTCGTGCGCGCCTGGAATGACGCTGGCCATGGCCCGCGGTTGCGGTTGTCCACACCGGCCAAGTTCCTCTCAACCCTCGAGCGCGAGGCGGGTGACCGAATCGACGTCGTCCGCGGTGATTGGGGCGAGTGGTGGGCGGACGGGGTGACCTCCATGCCGACCGAGGTGGCCCTGGCGCAGCGCGCCAAGACGGCACTAGCGGAACTTCCCGCGGCGCTAAAGGCGGTGCAGGCGCAGGACGAGCATCACGCCGGCTTCCGCCAAGGCTGGTTTGACGCCGCGATGTTCACCGAGCACACCTTCGCGTCGTACGAGTCGCTGCCGCAACCGTACTCGCCGTTGTCGATCGGCAACTACGTGCAGAAGGCGGACTACGCCTGCCGCGCCGACGAGGCCGCACGCGTGATATGGGCCGAGGGTGTCCGGCGTTCACCACGGTTCCGGTCCTTCTCGCAGACCAGACGGCTGGCCGTGCTAAATCCGGGCGGCACACTTCGAAGCGGGTGGGTGCAGATCCCGTTCCCACCGCTTCGCGAGCCGGCCAACGCGTTGCGCGACGTGTCGACGGGAAAGATTTACCCCTTCGAAGCGCTGATCGGCCCCACCTGGTCGGCAGCCGACGAGCAGGGGCCACAGCAGTTCGAAGTGCCGAACGACATCTGGACCCTGACGACCACCGGCCTGCGCTTCTACTGCGACTCGGTCCCGCCGGGACAGGAACGGGTATTTGAACTCGTGCAGCAGGCCGACATGCCTACGCCTGTAACGGCCGAAGTGAAGGGACGGAGTGCGCGCGTCTCTTGGGAATGGGAAGCGGCCGCGGGAAAACTCCGGTCGTTGAAGGACGAGGCCGGAAACGAACTGATTGATCCCGACGCGCCGTACGGCTTAGGACAGGTCGTTCTCGAACTGCCGCAAGGTTATGGCGCCCGCGAGCCGCTGCTGTCGCACGATTGGACGCGCATCGCACACCTCATGAAGTACGAGTCGCCGCGACTGCTGTCGTGGCGGCCAGAGCCGTCGCACTACGGCGCGAGGTTCGTGAGCGAATGGGAACACCCGAACCTGTACCGCGCGCGACAAAATTGGGAATTCCGCGATGCCGTTGGCGGGGTTGACCTCACGACGACGTTCTGGTTCCGCGAGCATCACGCGCCGCAAGCGGTGCTCATTGCCTTCCCATTTTTGCTGCCCGACGCAGAGATGACGTACGCATCGTTGGGCTACCCCACGCGCGTCGGACACGATCAGATGCCCGACTCGTGCGGAGAATACCAGATGGTCCACGACGGCGTGAAAGCGACCACCGATCGCCGCTGCATCGTGCTGGCGACACCGGACACGCCCTTGGGCTGTTTTCAGAGCATCTCGCTCCGAACCGGCCGCAAGGCATTCGTGCCGTCGAACGCTCACTTCTATTCGGTGGTAACGGAGAACTATTGGAAGGACAACTTCAGTCACACGCGCGCCGCCAAGATGTCCGTCCAGCACCTGATCGCATCGGGCATCGAACGGGGTGAAGCGATCGGTCGCCTGCTCGCGTACCCGTGCCGGTAAAGCACGCGCCGGCGCGAACATGCGACTGCAATTTAATGTCGGCCAAGCTGTAAGCGAGATCTGGGTAGGGCTGAATCGTGCGCGGCGATGTGCGCTGTTAGCGCTTAACCGCAACGCACGACGAGTCCATGTGAACGAAGTGATAGGGGACGGCCACGGTTGGCAACTGCGTTTCAGGCGTCTTGATCTTCTTGAGCAGAAGCGGGACCGCCATGTGCCCGATGTCCCCGGTCGGCACGCGCGCCGTCGCAAGTCGCGTCCCCAGCGGTGCGAGCAGGTCGCGCGATACTTGGATCACCGACATGTCGCGGCCGATCGCTATGCCTTTCAGCGCGCATTGATGGACGAGAATCGGCACCACCTCGTCGTCGTCTACGATGACAGCGGTCGGCCGGTCGGCCGCGCTGAGCCATTGGTCGACGTCCTGACACTGCACATCGAAGTGTCGCGAATGGTGGGGCAAGCTTACGTCGACGGGTCGTCCGAGCATGCGCGGCTGCAGGCCAGCGGCGGTCATCGCGTCCTGATAACCCTTTGAGCGTGCGGCGCAACTGTAGTGGACAAACTCATGGTATCGCAGGAACCCGATCGAACGGTGTCCCATTTCCAGAAGCCTTCGCGTGGCCTCGCGGACGCCGCCGTAGTCGTCCGGGTGCACAGCGTCGAACGGTCGCACGACGTTCGTCCAGATGGCCGGCAGGCGGTAACGCTCGAGGATTTCGGTGAGCCGCTGCGGGAAGTCGGCGACGTACGAAATGATGAGTCCGTCGACCGCCCAGGCATTCATCAGGTTCGGCAATGCCGCCTCGTCGGTCAGGACCTCGTCGTCCACCTGGCCCAGGCTGAGATGCATGCCGATTACCCGCATCTCCTCCATCAAGGCCGCCAGCATGTTGCCATGAACCAGGCCCAGGCCGACCTTCGACGTCTGCAGCAGACCGAGCGCGTTGTACCGCCCACGCGTCATCGCCACCGCTGCCGCATTGCGGCGGTAACCCAGCCGCTCGGCGGCCTCAAACACCTTGTTCCGCGTCTCCTCGCGAAACAGGTGCGGCCGATCACCCAACACGAACGCCACGGTCTGCCGGCTCAGACCCGTGTGCTTTGCGATAGTGTTAATCGTGACAGCCATAATGCTCAGCCTGACCAATATATATGATCAGAAAAGGTTAACACAAGAACCGCCATTTGTCTGCGAAAGTAAGCGAAAACCCCATTGTCTGGACGTGTCGCTCGAAAGGGAAGAGAGTGAACCTCGAACGCGACGTGGAAACTCCCGGCCACCTCAACATCCCCGAACTCTTTGCCCTATTTACCGCTGCCAGTTTACACCCGCGTCGGGATCGGGGGGCGTGCGGAAGGGGCAGAAAGGGAGGCCCTTACCACGCCGCTACCCGCTCGTCGAGCCACACCGCGGAGCGTTTGGCACTCCAGCCGACGAAGTCTGTAGCCGTCCGTCGCCGACCTCCACGATCCGCAGGACGCTGTCGGTTCGGGCAATGAAGTTGACCGTGAAGGGCGGCGAGATCCAAAGATCGCGAGTTCGGCTATTGCAAACGTGCTAGGTTCGAGCACGGCTGCGGTTGTCACTAAACGGTTCGTGAAGTCTAGGCCGCTCGGGTCACCGCTTTACCGGTTCAAGACCACCAACCGATCTAGCCCGGTGTTCGCCGCCAAGATGCTGAGGGGGGTCACTAGGATTGGATCCACAGACCAGAAGGATTAGCTTGGCAGCCCAGAATTGACCCAGATTGTGCCGTGAATCACGGCCATTTGACTGTCCGATTTGCATGTCACCGGAAATGTGGTAGGTTATTCCATCTGGACGATATGTGGTTGGTTCGACAGGTGGCGTTTCTATGGTGACCGAAGCGAGCGACAACATCAGTCTGGCACTGCTGCCGCCACGGACGAAGGTGGCTCGCCTGCTGCGCTCCTGGATCACCGAGGGGCGCTTCGGACCCGGAGAGCTGTTGCCGTCGGAGCGGGTGCTCGCACGTGAACTAGGCGTGGCGCGTGAGACCGTGCGGGCGGTGGTAGATCAGTTGACGACCGAGGGGATGGTCGGGCCAGCACGGGAGAAGGCCCGGCGGGTGGTGCGCGGGCCGGCGCCCGTCGCCAGTGATGGCGCGCTGCTCGCACATACCGTTGCCATCGTGACCGACACATATATGGACGACGAGCATCCGTGGTGGCGCTCGTCGGGATACGACACCTTCATTGATACCGAAGCCGCCGCCCTCATTGGCCGTGCGGGGCTGAATGCGCTGACCGTTCACCCGGACCGGCTGCGGGCCGGTGGTCCGCAGTACATCGCGCAGCACCGTCCCTTTGGCGTGCTGCTCACGTACAACGTTGCGGACACGGTGCCGGGGCGCCAGATCCTGGTCTCATGCCGGCAGCACGGCATCCCCGTGGTCGCCTACGGCGACGCTCCGGCGTTGGACGAGTTTGATCGGGTGACCTCGGACCATGCGGACGGCGCGGCGCAACTGGCGGATTGGCTCATCGCTCGTGGCCACAGGCGAATCGCGCGATTCATGAGCGACATCGACGAGACGGCCGCGCCGCAAACCTGGGTGCGCCGGCGGCGCGAGGGCTATGAACGGGCGATGGCCGCCGCCGGGCTCGAGGCGTTGCCCGGCATTCGGACCATGCCGTTTCCGCTCGAGATCGAGGAGAGCGTGGACCACGACCCTGCCGCCTACGCCCATCTCACGCGAGCCTACGCCGGTTACCTCCTCGAACACCTCAACGCGCCCGAGCCGGTCACCGCGTTCCTGGCGATCAACGACCGCGTCGCGTATCGGCTGAACGGTGCGCTTCGCCTGCTCGGGAAGACGCCGGGGCGCGACGTGATGGTCGTCGGATACGACGGCAGCTGGCGTGACAATTCCGAGCGGCAGTGGGAGCCGGTCCCGCCCGCGGCGACCGTCGACAAGCAGAATCGGGAGATCGCCCGCGAGCTGGTGCAACTCCTGCTCGACCGTTCGGCGGGTAAGGCCCCTTCGGCCCCCCAGCAGCGGACGTGCCCGCCGAAGCTGGTCGAGATTGATGCAGCTGGCGCGTGAGGCGCACGTTCGGTTCGGCACACGCTGCGGCCGGGCCGCACTTCGATAGCTACGAGATAGGGAGCCTGTCATGTCTATGAGAACACGTACATCCTTCCGCGATGCGTTTACGCTCGTCGAACTGCTGGTCGTAATTGGCATCATCGCCGTACTAATCAGCATCCTTCTTCCGGCACTGTCGAAGGCGCGCGCTTCCGCACGGGCGGTCGTTTGCGCCTCGAACCTTCGGCAGCAATCCCTCGCGTTCTTCAACTATGCGGCCAACTATGGCGGCGGCGACCGACTGCCGCCGTCGTATCGGCAGAAGACCCCCGGCGACTGGCGATACGAGGCGGTAGCCTACCCCGTCCTGCTCGACCTGAAGTATCTGCCGGCATCCCAGGTCGAATCGGTCAGCCACTCGAACGGCACCGTTCTGCCCAACGTCCGCATGTCGGGCGTATTGATGTGCCCGGAAGGTGAACTCTATGCCGGTGGATCCCAATCCCGACTGGTGAGGGTGCCAAGCTATTTCGGCGGGACAACTCAAGGGTTGCTTCCCCGTCACTTGGGTGCTGACGAGAAGCTTGCTGGCGTTGACAGCCAAGCCTTCGTCATTGGCGGCCGCCCACTGTTCTCGCATTATCAGATTAATGGTGTCTGGGGCTGGTTCGTCATTCAACAGAACCTGCACAGCCGATTGGCGTTCAACGTCGTCGAGTCGAGCTGGCATCATGGTGCGACGTGGGGCAAAGAGCGCCCCGGCCGCATCAGTGCCAAACGCGCTAGCGAGTTGATCATGATTGGCGATGGCAGCACCGACTGGGGCATGCTAAAGCCCTCATTCCGGCACGGAAGTAATGCGCGTCCTGCGGCAAACTTCGTGTTCCTCGATGGCCACGCAGAGTTGCTTTACGTCGATCAGATGAAGTTCAAGCTGGACGGTGCCAACCTGTTACTGTGGGACAACCGCATGTGGAAGGCTACGCCAGCTTCCGGACCGCTTTAGTCCAATCGCAACGTAAGGTCGATGCACGTTCTGGCGCTGTCGATCTGCGTCGGCGGTGGGCCGATTGACTAGTCTCGTTCAAAGGCTATCGGGTCAGCTTGTAGTTGCCGCGAAATTCGCTCGCCGACCTCACGCTCCCTGATCCAAGGTACAAGCGACGATGAATATTCACGTATTCCAGCCACGCCGTTTCATGCTCTGCCGTCTCTTCTTGGCCGTCGTCGCGCTTGCTAGCTTCGAGGTTACCGCCGCGGCAACCCAACCACTGCAAACGTCGGTCGTCGCCACGCGCACGCTGCAAGAGCAGGGGATGACAATGGAGGGCGTCGGCGTGCAACCGGTCGAGGTGAAGGGCACGGAGGCGTGGGTCAGCCGCCACAAGTCGGTGCCCGCCGACGAGTGGGCGCGGTCGTTCCTTTTCACGATTACGGACGAGCGGTTCAAGAAGGGCAAGGTGCCGGTGGTCGACGTGGAAGTCGTCTACATGCACGAAGGGAACACGAAGGTAGAACTCGTTGCCGACACCGCGCGCGGCAGCCAGGTGGTGGGGAGCGGTTGGGGAAACAAGAAGGAATGGCAGACGCTCCACTGCACGATCGACGACGCCTACTTCGGCGGCCGTGCGACCGGAAACGACCCGAAGAAGCTGCCGGTCGACGGGTTCGACCTTCGCTTGAACGCTTGGGCCGGCGATCTTCACATCAAGCGCATCACCGTGACCGGGCGCAATCCCGCGAACCCCGCGCCCGACGAATGGGCGCGATACCTGTCGATAAAGGACGTGACCGACGATCGCGGGTTCATTGTCGCGCCAGGCGAGTCCAACCAGATTACGTTCAAAGTCAAAAACGAGGCGCTTCTAGCGGCAAACGCCGTCGCACGGCTTGAGATCGTGGACGCGGGCGGCAGAGTAATCGGAACGACGGTGCAAGACGTAACGCTCGCCGCGCGGGCTACGGAAACAGACCAGCCGGTCATCACGCCGATCACGTTCACGTTCGACGCCGCCGACCGACAGACGGGTGCGTACGGCGCAAGGTTGTCGGTGGACGTCGGTAGCGGCGAAAGCCGCCGTACTGCCATTGCGTATGAGCAGGCGGTTGCGGTCGCCGGGCCGCTGGACCTGTTCATCATCTTCGACCAGCAACCCATTGCGCGGGGACTTGAGTTCGACCGAGCCGATGCAAAGCCGGTGCAGTTGACGGTGGGCGGATCCAAGCAGTGGGCTTGGACAAGCACGGGCTCGCGCGGCGGTGACGGGTGGTGGCACTCGATGGTGATGAAGGTGACCGACGAGCGCTTCCGCGATGGCAAGATGCCCGCCGTCGACGTGCGGGTGACGTACCGCAATGAAGCTAACGCGCCCGTGACGCTGACTGCCGACGCAGGCGCCGGCAGTCGACAGATCGCGAGCGGGTGGGGCAACAATCCCAAGTGGCAGCAGATGCACGCTCAGATCGACGATGCGACGTTCTCGGCGGGCTCGCACGGCAGCGATCCGAAGGCGATGATGTCCGACGGTTGGGACCTGCGCTACAACTCGTGCAATGGGCCGGTGCAACTGCGGAGCATTTTCATTCGTGGATTCGATCGGGACGCCGACCCCGACTACGCGCGGCTGTTGAGGTTCGATGGCCTTGATGCTGGGCGTGACCTGTTCGTGTTCGAGCCGGGCGAGGCGCTCGATTTTACGCTCAAGATGCGAAACCTCGCGCGTGTCGATCTGCCGGCGGAGTACACGGTACGGTTGACCGATGACCTGGGGCGCGAAATGTGGTCGCGCGACGCGCAGGCGAGGATCGCCGGCGACGGGCCGTTCGACCTGCGCGTCCCGTTCGACAGCACCGGTTTGCCGCAGGGCGTTTACACCCTGGTGCTGGACGTCGGCCGCAGGACGGCCACCGGCGAACGGCAGGCGTTGATCTCGCCCAGCATCGACCTGATGGTCGCCGAACGTTCCCAGATCGCCAAGGCGAAGCCAGGTGAGTTCATGTACGGCGTTGACTCCGGTGTTGGCTACGCCGACGAGCGCTGGATGCAGTGGTTGGACTTCATGGGCTGCGACATCACGCGTGGCAATGGTGCCAACCGCATCAACGACGACTGGGCCCCCGCGTTCGCGGCATTCGATAGGTACAACATCCGGAACACCGTTTTCGCGGACGTGCCGTGGGATGAGGACCCATCGCGGCGCGCCCAAGAAGTGCGGGACGTGGCTGCGAAATCGGAAGCCAGAGCCAAGACGTTCGGCGATCGCATTACTTACTGGGAGCTTGGCAACGAACCGGACCTGACGTTCTTCTACCCCGGGCCGATCGACGAGTACGTGAAGGGGTTCGTCGAGATCTCCGCGGCCATTCGGCGGGGCAATCCCAACGCCATTGTCATGAACGGCGGCCTGTGTCATGCGGGAGAGGAAGCGGATCGTCGGGCGCGCAGGTTCATCGAACTCGTACCCTCCGAATCCATTCAATGCTGGGCCTTCCACGCACACGGCCCCGGCGCGCGATCGGAGCGCGTGGCGTACGAGCGCATGTACACGCTCGCCAAGCAACACGGCAAGGCCGACCGGCCGATCATGGACACCGAAAGTGGCGTCAGCGCCCGCACCCCGGGCCAGAAGCGCATCCAGGCCCGAACGGCCGTCGAGAAGATGGTCTACGCCCAGAGCGTCGGCATGCCTACGCTGATGTGGTTTCGACTGAACATCCTGGGCGGCGACGGAGACTACACCAACACGAAGAACGTGCGCGAGCCACGGCCCGTCGTCCTCAGCTATCGAACGATGGCCAGGACGCTGAAAGGCCTGACATTCTCCCGTAAGCTCGAGGTGAGCGCGTCTAGCGACAACGGTGGTGAAGCGTATCTGTTTGCACAGAAGGACGGTGACGGGCGCGCGATCTGCATGTGGGCGACCGGCCGCGGGGGTGGTACGGTCACCCTTCGCCTTTCCGATGGCCCGCAAGGCGTGACGGATGTACGGATAGTCGATCTGTTCGGCAATGTCACGCCGCTCCCTCATGCCGGGCGCGGCGGGGTGGTCACCGTGCCGCTGGAACTGGATCCCGGTTACGTCACGTGGCGCGACGCAAGCGCGCCGGCGACGGTGGCGGTCCTTCCGTCACCGTTGATGGTGAATCCTGTGGTCACCGTGTCGCCAGGCGCGAGCGATGTGCTCACCGTGCAAGTGCGAAATCAATCCGATCAGCCGCTCGCTGCGACGCTCCTTGTTACCACGGGCCAAGCGACGGGCGTGGCCCTGCAGCAGCCGGACGTTGAGTTGATGGTGCCAGCCAACACGACGCAAGCAGTGACGGTTCCCGTGACGGTTGCCGCCGAAAGGCAGACCCTGGCGTGGCCGCAAGGTTGGACCGTGTTTGCACCGGTGCCGACGGGCGCGGTTGACGTAACGCAGTTCAGCACGCGCGTGCCGGAACGAATAGAGGTACAGGGTCAGACGGTTCAGCCCCAGTCGGCTCGCTCAATCGACGGGCAAGTTGACCTCTCGTCCCTTGGCGGCGGCGTTGCCGAGCAGCGCGAGGCAGTTCTGTTCGCCGAACTTGAATCACCCGCAGCACAAACGATCCGCGTCGGCAGCAGCGCCGACTGGTGGCAGCAATGGTTCGTCAACGGCCGGCCCGTCTTCGACACGTTGGCGACAGGAAACGCAGGGCCGCAGTCAATCCTCGAGCATACCTTCGACATGCCGCTGCAGGCGGGGCGCAACGTAATAGCCGTTCGCGTGCTGAGCGGCTCGCAGGGATGGAAGCTGCTGAGCGGCGGCCCGGACGAACTGGCCGCGGCCAAGGGCGCGGCGTCGGGCGATGGCAATGCGATCTCGTTCGAGCTGCGCCAAGGAACAAACGTGCTGGCACGTGAGCGCGCCGTCGTCGCGATTCGTCCGGTCGTGCGTCCGCTCGACGCCGAGCAGACGTGGGATGGGCCGGTCGCGTCATGGGACAGTGTGGTTCCTGATGGCGACCTGACCGAGGAGCACGTCATCAACGAGTGGGCGAAACAGCCCGACTCGTCGAAGTGGTGGCAGGGCGATAGCGATCTGTCTGGTCGGGTGTGGGTACGGCAGGACGCGGCACACCTGTACGTCACCGCTGCGATACGGGACGACGTGTTCCGTGCCGCCAGCGCTTTGGACGCGATCGAGACCGGCGATGCGCTGCGGGTCGCGATTGTCAGCGCCGGCGGCACTCCGTTGCAGCTTGGCCTGCCCGCGGACGGAACCAGGGTCTTCCGCCGCGACGGCGCAAGCGGTGCGTGGTCGCCGATGCCGCCCGAGCAAGCCACGGCCAAGGTTGAGCGTGTAGACGGTGCCGCGACGACGTGGTACCGCCTGCGCATCGCCCGGCCGTCCGTTGTCGAAAGTGGTTCCGTAGCGATCAACGTTTTAGCCAACGACGACGACTTCGGTCGTCACAAGCAGTCGGTCGCGTGGCAGCCCGGAATCGACCAGGAGCCGGCGCCGACGTGGCGTTGGTGGCAGGGGCTAATCAAATAGCGCGCGTGGCGGGCCGACGTGCCGCTTTCGCGTTCTCACAAATTCCAAGCATTGGCCGTGTTGAGTTAACCCGCTGTGCTTTAAGTCGAATGGCTGTTTGCTGACGCGATCGTCAGGCGACATGTCATCAATACCTGTGCGTACCTCGGACCGGTCATCGTGCATGCGACGACCGTGCCTGCCCTCACTTCCCTTCACTCCTATCCGGAGGATATCGCATGTCCGTTCGCTCACGTTCTCCCCGTGTAACCGCGGCGTCCCACGCCGTGATCGAATCCCTCGAGTGTCGTCGGCTCTTTGCGGTCGTTCCCGCCGCCAGTGCTGATGCGTTTGTCGAGTCGGTCGGCGTCAACGGTGGCGGCGGCAACGCCCTCACCGACCTCCATCGCTTCCGCGAGTACGGGTTCCGCTACTCCCGCAGCGCGATCATCCGCCAAGAAGACCCGAACTGGGTCGCGAAACACAACCAGGCGTTCGACCAGTACGGCCTACGCTACCTGATGACGATCAATAAGGAACCGTCGCCCGCGGGTCTGGTCGCCAAGTACAAGGAGTTCCTGCCCGGCAGCATCGCGATGCTTGAGGGGAACAACGAGGTCGACAACACCGCGTTCTATGACCAGGGTTACGAGACGATCGCGCAGAACGCGCAGGCCGGGTACTGGGACGCGCTGAAGGGGGATCCCGCCACGCGCGACACGCCGCTGGCGATCTACTCGACCACCTACGGCGACTGGCACGGCTTCCACACCACAAAGGCCGATCTGGGCAACATGCACTACTACCCCGGCCCGCAGAAGCCGCCGCTGTTCGTCGACGGGATCAACGACTTCTTCGTGAACCGCAACCGCCTGGATTCGGCGCTCGACGGACCCGAGAAGGGCTTCATCGTCGGCGAGGGCGGCTACAGCGTGAGCCGCTTCGGCCCGATGACCCGCGCCGCCCAAGCCAAGGCCGACAGCATCCTGGCGGCCGAATACTTCAAGCACGGCGTGGCGCGCACGTTCATGTTCAGCTTCTACGGCAGCAACGAGGGCTTCGAGCTCTACAACCAGCCTGCCGGTGCTGCCATGAAGTACCTGCTGAACACGCTCGGCGACGCCACGTGGAACGACGCGGCCAACACTTGGAACTACCCAACCTTCAACGCTGGCTCGCTCGACTTCAGCATCAGTGGTGGCGACCCGTCGATCCGATCCCAGCTGCTGCAAAAGGCCAACGGCGACTTCTACCTCATGCTCTGGCAGAGCAAGCCCGTCAGCAACAACACGGGCGGCGATATCAACAACCCCAACGTCAACGTGACGCTGAACTTCAAGACCGCGCTCGGCTCGACCGCGGTCGTCCACCGCATGACGCCCAGCACCGGGGCCTACGCGACCAGCAACGCAACGATCAGCGGCAGCGCCGGCTCACAAAGCCTGACGGTCGGCGTGCCGGACAGCCTGATGCTGATCAAGCTCGACCCAACGTCGACGTCACCCTTCGCGCAGACGGGAACCGTTTACCAGGAAGTCTGGACGGGCGTGAGCGGCACCGCCGTGGCCGGCGTGCCGGTGCAGAACGCGCCGACGCAGGTCAACACGCTGACGCAGCTCGAGGGCACGTTCAGCGGCGACAACTACGGCAGCCGCATTCGGGGGTACATCACGGCACCGAAGGAAGGCCTCTACACGTTCTGGGTCAGCGGCGACGACAACGTGCAGCTGCGCCTCAGCCGCATGCCCGACGCCGCGCGCGACCTGCAGACGATCGCCACGGTTCCCGGCTATTCGAACCTGCGCGAGTGGAACAAGTTCGCCGAGCAGAAGTCGGTGCCCGTCTCGCTGTTAGGCGGTCGCAAGTACTATTTCGAGGTCGTACACAAGGAAGGCACCGGCGGCGACAGCGTGAGCGTTGGCTGGGCAAAGCCCGGCGAGTCGAAGTCGTTACCGAGCCAGGTCATCCCCGGCAGCGTGCTCTCGCCCGTGGCCACGACGCTGCCGAGCGGTTGGATGAACGCCGACGTCGGCAAGACGGACCTGCCCGGCACCGCCAGCGAGAGCGGCAGCACCTTCGCGCTGCAAGGCAACGGCCGCGACATCTGGGGCACGTCTGACCAGTTCCATTACGCCTACAAGGGGATGAACGGCGACGGTACCGTCATTGCCCAGGTCGCATTACAGCAGAACACGGACCCGTGGGCCAAGGGTGGCGTGATGGTGCGCAGCGGCATCGGTGCCGCAGACCCGTACGTCGGTCTCTTCCTCACGCCGACCAATGGCATCGCGCTTCAGTACCGCTCCAGCGTTGGCGGCTCCACGACCAACGCTGGCAGTGTTGCGGGCCTCGCGGCACCCGTTTGGTTGAAGCTGGTCCGCAGCGGCAACACGTTCACCGCGTCGTACTCCACCTCCGGATCCAGTTGGACGCAGGTCGGATCTCCCGTGTCGATCGGCGTGGCCACGAATGCCAAGGCGGGCCTGGCCGCCACCAGCCACAGTACGCTCACCACGGGCTCGACGAACTTCACGAACGTCACGGTCGGCGTCCCCGTGACCACGACGAGCGCGCCGGTCGGCCGCAACATTGGCTTCCGCGCGACGATCAACAACCGGTACGTCATGTCTGACCAGAACGACTCGTTGCGCCGGCTGAAGGCCACCGTGGCCACGACCGTCGGCGCGTGGGAGCAGTTCGACGTCGTCGACGCGGGCGGCGGGTTCATCGCGCTCAAGAGTCGTGTTACCGGCACGTTCGTCACGGCCGACCAACGCGTCGGCGCCAACGGACAGCTCCGTGCAGACACGGCAACCGTTATCGACACGTGGGAACAATTTGAGTGGGTCGATCAGGGCAACGGCCTGTTCGCGTTACGCGCCGTGATCAGCGGCCTGTTCGTCAGTTCCGACCAGAACAACGGCGGCGTCCTGAAGGCGTGGGCCACCGCGGTGCGATCGTGGGAACTGTTCGACTGGGCAGACCTCGGCGCCTCGTAAATGTCGTGTCGCCCGGCCTTCATGGCCCTCATAACCATGAAGGCCGGGCGTTTTTTTCCATCTATTAGGTGCGGGATTGCGAAGGTTGTGGGGCGACGCGTTCCTGGGAAGGCGTCGCTTTCATCCTGCTCCCGCGTTGAGTGAGAGAATGAAACGAATCGACTTGGCCGCACGGCCGTGGCATCTCATCGGTTGGCGGCCGAACTACTGGCTGATGGAGCGGGCCGGGGAGACCGGCGCGTTGTTCGGCCCGGACGTGGGGCCGATCCCCGCATCGTTGCCTGGTTCGGCGTACACTGCGTTGCGTGCCGCGGGCGTGATCCCGGACTGGAACGTTGGTCTGAACTCACGCGCGTGTGAGTGGGTCGAACATCGCGATTGGGAGTTCTACACCGACATCGCCGCCGACGAGATACCGATTGGTGAGCAGGCGGTGCTGCACGCGGATGGACTAGATTACGCCGGCGCAGTGCTGGTCGACGGTGCGGTCGTCGCGCGCTTCAGCGGCGCGCTCGTTCGGCACCGCATCGATCTCTCGGCCGCGCTGAACGACGGTCGCCCGCACCGGCTGCGGATCGTATTTACCCAGCCGCCAGAGGAACAGGGGCAAATCGGACGCACGTCCGCCACGCACGTGTTCAAACCGCGGTTCAACTTCAGTTGGGACTGGTGCCCGCGGCTGGTGCCGGTCGGCGTGTGGGACGATTTGTCCCTCGTCATCGATAACGTTCCGGCAGAGGTAGTCAAGGTGCTGGTGGACGTCGGGCTCGACGGGAGGTCCGGCAGCGTCTTGATTGACATGCAACCGATGTCGGATCGACCGACGCAAGCGCGGGCAGAACTGTCGCGGGAGGGCCGCTCCATCGCGATGGGTTCCATCACGATAGCCGGCGGCGTGCCAGCGTCTCTTCGGCTGAACGCCGACGAAGTCGACCTGTGGTGGCCAAACGGCCATGGTGCGCAGCCGCTTTACGTGCTTCGCGTCTGGGCGGCGAACGGCGATGACGCCGAGTTGCTCATCCATGAAGTGAACGTGGGCTTTCGGCGAATCGACTGGACGCAGTGCGCCGATGCGCCCGCCGGCGCGGCGCCGTTGCTGTGCGAGGTGAATGGCCGGCCGGTGTTCCTGCAGGGGGTGAACTGGACGCCGGTGCGACTCGACTATCATGCCTGGTCGATCGACGACTATCGCCGCCGCATCGATCTGTACCGCGAGATGGGCTGCACGGTGCTGCGGGTGTGGGGCGGAGCGTACCTCGAGCGCGAGGCATTCTTCGATCTGTGCGACCGGGCAGGCATCCTCGTATGGCAGGAATTTCCGCTGTCGTCGTCCGGATACGAGAACGACGCGCCTCGGGGTCCGCACGTGATCGCGGAGCTGTGCGAGATCGCCCGCGACTATGTCAGGCGGCGCGCGCACCACGCGTGCAAGCTGTTGTGGTGCGGCGGGAATGAACTGCAGGCCGGGCCCGACGCGCCGCTCACGCTTGCCCATCCGGCCATCGCTGCCATGGCCGAGGTCGTGGAAACCGAGGATCCCCAGACGCGCTACCTGCCGACGTCACCCCTCGGGCCCACGTTCGCTGCCGACGCTGCGCGATTCGGGCAGGGCCGGCACCACCACGTCCACGGCCCGTGGAACATGACGGGCACGTTCGAGCAGTGGCAGGATTACTGGGAGCGTGACGACGCGCTGTTCCGGTCGGAGAGCGGCATGCCCGGCGCGGCGTCAGCGGAACTGATCGAGCGATATGCCGGCGACCTGCCTGCTTGGCCCCCGACGCGCGACAATCCGCTGTGGAACCACGTTTCCGCATGGTGGGTGCAGCCCGATGCTTTTCGGCTCACCACGGATGGGCTTGCGCCAGCTGAAGCGCTTCGCCGCCACGTGCAACTTAGCCAGCGCCTTCAGGCGGACGCGCTCGGCGTCGCGGCGCGTGCGGTGAAGGGTCGGTTCCCTCGGACCGGGGCGTTCATCGTCTGGATGGGGCACGACTGCTTCCCGTGCCCGAGCAATACGAGCATCATCGACTTTGACGGCAACCCCAAGCCCGCCTACCACGCGCTGCGCGAAGCCTTCAGGGGTGACTTGTAAAGCGGAACCTGAACCGGGTGATCGGCATGCGCGTGACACGGCAAAAGGCGGGGCGGGGCGGGGCGGTCGGCCGTTGCCGCTATCGCTGATCGATGCGCCACTTCGGATAAGGAAACTTCGCCTGCAGGTTGGCCAGCGAGTAGTCGGCCGCGTTCGTCGGGATGTTCTTCCGCGGCACGCTCTCGGCGTGGCCATCGAAGAACAGGACGTTCGTCAGCGTCTGACGTCGTCCGTGGCGGCCGGCGACGCGGAAGGGGGCGGCGGGCGCCAAGCTTGTGTGGTTCATGAAGGTGCCGTCGAACAGGAACACGAGCTCCGACGAGCGGACGCTCGTCAGCTTGTTCAAGCGGTAGTCGTTCGTGGTCCCGTCGCGTGGCAGGCGACGCCCGGGCAACTGGAACCAACCAGCGAACGGCGAGCCGAAGTCACCAGTCGCCGCGTTGATGCCGTACCAGGTGTGGACATACGTGCCGGTGGACAGCGAGAACTGCCGCGCCGCCGTGCCAGAACCGGTCGGACCGGTCGGCCAGTTCGTGAACATCTCGGCCAGCCCGCTCGGGCAGTGCAGCACCGTCCCGGTCGCCGGTGGCGCTGCGGCGTCGGTGATGACCGGCACGGGAATCAGCTTCAGGTTTGCCAGCAGCGTCGCCCACCCCTCGCGCTGTGTCGTCGTGCCGGGCGCGACGTACTCGGCCGGCACGATGTACCCCTTAACCGCGTTGACGTAGAGATGGTTGGCCAGCCCGATCTGGCGCAGGTTTGCCAAGCACCGCACCGTGTTCGCCTGCTCCCGCGCCTTCTGAAGCGCCGGGAGCAACAGCCCGACGAGCACTGCGATGATGCCGATCACCACGAGCAGCTCGACGAGCGTGAAGCCCGCCGAGCTGCCTGGTCGTCGTGCTGTTGAAGTGGAGCACTGTGTACGCATTGCTCGCGTTCCGATCGTTCGTGCCGTCGCGCCACGTTGTCTAAAATCGAGGGGATAGATTCGCAAATTCCCGTCACCGCGTGGCGAAGTGACGACGGCGTCGCATTGCGAGCAGGCCGGAAGCGGCTGCCACCATCGCCAGCCCGGTCGGCTCCGGCACGGCCGACACGTCCGACAGGCGGCGCGACTCCAGTGCGGTCGCCGTCAGGGCGCCACCGGTGTCACCGATCGTCTTCGTCCCGTCAATGCGGAAGTTGTCCAACAAGCCGACGAACGCGCGGTCGAAAGCGCCGGCGTTGTTGCGGTTGCCGATGATCAGCGCCCCCGTTCCGTTGTTTGTGGTGCCGGAGTTTCGGGTGGCAGTTGTAAGCAGCGATACCGCGGCAGAGGAAGCGCCTGCGGCGGTCGCCTCGGCATCGGTGCGGAAGCCCAGGTAATACTTCACGTTGTTCAGCGTGGCAGTACCGTCGTACGTAATCGCGAAGAACGCCCATTGGTTGTTCTGCGGATAAGAGGCCGCGCTGACACCCGCGTTGCTGCTGTTCACCGAAAGCGTGAGGGTGCTCGTCCCGGGAATAATCTCTTGTTCATTCGGATTGTGCATGATGCGCCCGGTGAGCCCGCCGGTTTTGTACCAGCCGGAGATCGTGAACGACACGAGCCCGTCGATGTTGTCGTTGTCGGCGGCGTGCGAGGCCCGCTGGGAACCGCCCGTGCTGCTGTAGGCGCGATCGATCGACGACTCCGGCAGGCCCAAGCCTCCCGTGACCCCCGTGCCGGCGGCGCTCTGGGTCGCCCCGAACAGAACCACAGGCGTCACATCGCCGCCCGTGCTGGCCAGCGTTTCGAACTTGTACTCCAGAATCGGTGCCGCGGTCGCGACCGATCCTGTGGCGATGACGACAACGGCGGCAGCCGAAAACAGCGTGGACAAAGCGTGACGATTGAACATGTACTATTCCTCTCAACCAATGAATGGGACGACCTGTTGGCGACGACAGGCAAATAATGCCTCATGCCGGCAGAGTCGCCAGCGAGTTTTGCGTGAAACATTCTTGATTTTGCGCAAACAATGGTCGATATAGGATTGGAGGTGACATGGCCAAACCTCTCGTCCACATCGCTGTGTTGACCGACCACGTTGGCACCTATGGCCGGCAGGTGCTGGAGGGCATTGCGCGCTACGCCACCGTCGCAGGAAATTGGAAGCTGATCCTCCGTCCCGAATTCGTCCTGTTGCAGCAGTTTCAGGAGAGCGATTGGACGTGGAACGGCATGATCGTTCAGGCGTTCGAACGATCGCTTGCCAAAGAGGTGGCCGCCCGTGGGGTGGCGGCGGTGAACATCTCGACGATCATGCCCGACCCACCGTTGCCCAGCGTGCTGGTCGACCATGCGGCGGTGGCGCAGATGGCGGTGCGGGACTTGGTGGAACGTGGCTTCCGAGAGTTGGCGTACGTCGGCTTCAATGCGCCGTACTCGGCCGCCCGTGAGGCGGCGTTCGTCGAGGCGGCACATCAAGGCGGTCGCACCGCCCACGTCTGGGTTAGCCCAACGCCCGATCCGGACGAGGCGGTGCTGGGCCAGTGGTTGGCACAACTGCCCAAGCCGGTCGGCATCCTCGGCTGCAACGACCAGCACGCCGCCCATGTCGTCACCGCCGCCACGCGCGCCGGCGTCGCCGTGCCCGAGCAGGCAGCGGTGCTAGGGGTGGACAACGACGAACTGGTCAACCGGATGCTGCGCCCGACGTTATCCAGCATTGCCGTCGCGGGCGAGCGGATCGGCTACGAGGCTGCGGCGCTGCTGGACCAGGTGATCCAGGGGAAGGTCGAGCGTTCGCCGGCGCTGCCGCCCGTCATTATTGCGCCCGTCGGTGTGGTCACGCGACAGAGCACGGACGTGCTCGCCATTGCCGATGCCGATGTCGCGGCCGCGGTGCGGTTCATCCGCGAGCATGCCGGCGACCCGATCCGCGTTGACGACGTCCTCCGCGAGGTGCCCGCCAGCCGCCGGTCGCTCGAGTTGCGATTTCGGCGCGTGCTCGGCCGCAGTCCACTGGATGAGATCGTCCGCGTCCACGTTGAGCGCGCCAAGCACCTGTTGGCCGAGACGGAACTGCCAATGCCGCGCGTTGCGGTCGCGTGCGGGTTTCGGGATGCCAGCTACATGGGCGTCGTCTTCCGCAAACTCACCGGCCAAACCCCAACGAGTTACCGTCAGCTCTTTCGATTAGGTGGCGGTAATCGTTAACGCGGAGGGCAACGTTCGCACATGCAGCGCCTTTGGAAGATCTGCCGAATGTTCTCACATGGCGCGCAGCGAACGGTCGTTTGCCTTGGCGACGGCGGCGCCGATGCCACCGGGGCCGCCACCGGTCACCAGCACTTCAGCCTCAGCGCGATCGAGGTTGCGCGGACAGCGTTACGCTTAGCTTCTATTGACGTTCATTTCGTCCGTTGATGAGGGCCGACGGCGACGGTTATGGTAGGCGCGTTCGCCACGCTTCTGATTGCAATGTTCGCGGCAATTAGTGGGGAAGGCATCACATTTTTCGGTTTTCGAATTCTCGTTTTCCGATCTTGGTTTTGACTGGCTCTCTCCCGTTGACGCGCGCTCGTTGGGTCGAGTGAAATGCGCGCATGACTAACCGCTCTCGCTGCTGCGCCGTGATTTTGGCGATGACTTACATCGTGATGTCGATCACCGTCAGCGCGCCCTCGGCGCACGCGCAGACGCTGCCGCAAGCGAAGGCGCCGATCGGCATGAACCTGGGCGGCATTGCCGATTACACATTAGGCTTCCCGTTCAAGAACCTGATGTGGGGCGCGCGCCCGTGGCTCACGCGCAACGCCGAGGGTGGCGGTCCATTCAACACCGAACTGGCAGGCAAGATTGCGTTGGACCCGGACGGCTATCCGCTTGAGCTGCCCGCGACCATCGAGGGCGCAGACCAGCCGCAGGTCGTGTTCACGATCATTCCCAACGTGGCAGAGCCGGGCCGCTACGTCGTGTTGTACGACGGGGAAGGCGAGGTGACGTCCGCCATGTCGAGTAAGGCGACCGAATCAAAACCCGGTCGCCTCGTGCTGGATTACAAGGGTGCCGCCAATGATGGGGCGTACGAGGGGATCGCCATTGTGCGGTCGACCCGTGGCAATCACGTGCGCAACATCCGCATCGTCCCCGAGGCACAGGCCGATGCGGACCTTGCCGCCAATCCGTTCCGCGACGACTTCGTCGAGTACTGCCGTCAGTGGCACGCGCTGCGATTCATGGACTGGCAGGCCACCAACAACTCGCTAGAAAAGGAATGGGCCGGCCGCAAGAAGCCCACGTTCTACACCATGGTGGCCAGTGGCGGCGACGCGATCGGCCGGTGGGGTCCGCCAGCGTCGGAGTTTGATCAGCTCTTCTCCGGCGGCGTGGCGCTCGAGACCATCATCCAACTCGCCAACATGATTCAGGTCGACCCCTGGGTCTGCGTGCCGCACCGTGCCACGCCTGAGTACATGCGCGAGATGGCGCAGCTGTTCAAGGATAAGCTGGATCCGAAGCTGAAGGTGTACGTCGAGTATTCCAACGAAGTCTGGAACTGGCAGTTCCAGCAGGCCGGTTGGATGATTCAAAGCAAGGAGGCCGGCGAACGCGTGGTAGCCGCCGGTGGGCAGGCGTGGCAGGAGGGGTTGGTTCCAGAGTTCACGCTGGATAACGGTGCGGTCGCCAAGGATGGGGGGACGAACCATCCGGAGCGGATGGGCGCCCTAAGCCGTCGATGCTTTGAACCCTGGGAAGCGGTCTTTGCCGGGGCGGATCGCGCGCGCCTGGTGCGAGTCGTTGGTGTGCAACACGCGTGGCTCGATACTGTCGAGCGGACCGTGAAGTGGGTGATGGCCAACGGTGGCGCCGATGCGGTCAGCCCTGCCGGTTACTTCGGGCCGAACGACGAAATCTACTCGCGCTGGGAGACCGCCGGCGCCAGCCTGACCGCCGAGCAGGTGATCGCGGACATGCGCGAGTCGCTGGAGAAAGATTCAGCCGTCTGGACACGCGCCATCGGGAAGGTCGCCAAGGACGCCGGGCTGGCGTACTTGGTCTATGAGGGCGGCCAGCACATTCAACCGAAGGGGCAGGAGGAGAAGCCGTACATGCCTGCTCTGCGCGACGCGCAGTTCCACCAAGGCATGTACGACATTTACATGGCGAACTTCGCCGTCCACAAGGAGGCCGGCTGCTCGCTCTTCATGGCCTTCAGCAGCATCAGCCGCCAAGGCACGCGATACGGCTCGTGGGGCCATCAAGAGTATTACGGCCAACCCCGCAGCGAGATCCCGAAGTTCGGCGCGTTGATTGATGCAAACTCAGCCAAATAGCGATCGGCCGCTTGCCTTTGAGCAGTCGTATGAGACGCCTAGTCTGAAATGCGCTTGCGTGAGCGTGATGCAGGCAGGGGGCGCAACCTATCAAGAGCAACACCAATGCTACGCATTGACGATCGGATCCCTCACGTCGTCATCCTGAGGTACTCCAAAGGATCCCTTGTTCTTCGACCTGGGGAAAGAAGAGATCCGTGGCAGTATGCCAGAAAAGCTTAAGGGAGTCGGATACGTTCGATGACGGTTGGTCAACGATCCCCCGATTATGATCCAGCACGAAGCCCAGCGGCTTGCGGACGAAACCCTTTCGCCACGTCCAACTGTGTCAACCCGAGCGGAGCAGTAGCGACTCGAGGGATCTCGAACGCCGCGCATTGCTGACGTTGGTGATCCCTCAGGTCGCCTTAGGCTCCCTTCGGGATGGCAATTGCGCGCGAGGCGACAGATTTTTGTCCGCCAGCTTTTCGGTTCCGGCTCCCATCGGGATGATGTTGGCCCAACAGGGGCAGCGCTTTACGTCGCAGATACCCTGTTAGGATGACGAGGCCCTGAGAAGTCGACAGGTCCGGAGATATCAATGAGCTTCTGACGTAGCTGCCGCTATCACGGCACACGGCCCGACGTGCAAGGATGATAGAAGGCCGCTCGATCGCATCAGCGGCGAGCCTATGCCCGTTTAGGCGCAAAAAGAACGCCGGTAGATCTCTCGCCACCACCCGCGGGGCAAGGGATCTATCGGCGTAAGTTGAACGGCATTCGCAACGGGCGGTCGAACAGCACCAGTCGGACGCCGCCGGTCAGTTCCAGAAGCTCCACTGGGTACACGGGTACTTGACGTCAAACCCCTTGATGCCGTTGTACGTCTCGACGTGACCGTCCATGAACGCGACGTTGCCAGCGTTCCGCTTGTTATGGCGGAACATCCATCCCCACTTCACGTAGGTCAAGCCGGTTCCCCAGTTCTCCGTATCGGGCGCGCCGCCCGGGACGCCGCCGACCGTCGTGAACCACTCGCTGTACAGCCCGCCGTCGTACCGCTCGGTGAACAGGATGATCTCGGACGGCGATACCTTACGGTTCCTCGGCCGCATGCGGATTTTATTTACGGCGGCGAACTCGTCTTTTGCCCCGGCGTACAGCGGCTCGGCGGCGGTCCACGCCGGCCGCAGCCACGAGTAGCTCGTCCACCGCGGGTCCCATGACTCGAGTGAGTTGTTGGGGTTAGCGTCCGACGGGCACAGCATGAATGCTTGTTTCTTCCGCTCGGTGGGGTCTTGGTCGACCGCCCTGTTCGCGTACGCCTGCAACTGCGTGATGGCCGTGCGGAAGTTCTGCCGTAGAGCGTTGTGGCCCCACGTACCGTCGGTACGCTGGCCGCAAAACTGCGCGGGAAGATAGCCCTTGTAATCGGCAGCGTAGGTCTCGGCCATCAGGAGCAACTGCCGCATGTTGCTCGCGCACTGAACGGTTCTAGCCGCCTCTCGGGCCTTGTTCAGGCTCGGCAGCAGGATGCTGATCAGCAACGCGATGATGCCGATGACCACAAGCAGTTCCACCAGCGTGAAGCCGGTGATGCGAGACCGTTTTGATTTGAGAGGCGACGCCATGTGATGCTCCCTTTTGACGGGTGAAGTGGTTCTCTAAGCAGTGCGAGATGACGAGGTGCAGCGACGCCGGCCAAAGGCGAAAAGGCCGGGGCCGATGAGGATCATCGCCCCCGGTTCCGGCACTGCTGCCACGCCGGCATCGGGATGGGTCGAAACGACGTCCCAGATCGTCTGCTGAAGCAGGTTGATCGTTTCGGCAGAGATGTTCGAGCGCGCCGGGTCGTCGGCCATGCCCGGCAGGTCGAAGTTGCCGCTGCCTGTGTAGGCGGTATAGGGCTGCGTCCAGGTGGTGGGGATCGTCATGCCCGCAGGGTTCTGCTTGTAAAGCGTGGCGAAGAAGGTGCTGCCGGTGATGAACGAACCCAGATTGCCGAAGTGGATGCCGTCGCCGTACAGCGCCGACACGTCGCTAAGGCCGGGGATCGATCCCGCCTTGGCGCGCTTGTCGATCTCGTACAGCACGTCGCCCACGGGCACCATGAGCACGCGCTTCGTCAGTTGCTGGCCATGGTCTTCACGGGCGCCGTCGAGCAGTTGCTTGAAGTAGTCGCGGGTCTCGTTCGTGTTGTCCCACCCGCCGGTGTACTTGCGGTCCCACTGTTCCTGGTAGTTGAACGGCTTGTAGCCGGTCACCTTGTCGTTCGCATCCTTGAACTCGGCGCGGCGCGGCCAGCGGGAGTAGATGTAGACCTGCGCGTCCTTGTTGTCCGGGTTCTGCAGGGCAAGGTCAACGTAGCGGCTGACCGTGGCGCGGTCGCCAAACCCATCGTCCTGCGTCATCAGCCGATCGAACGGCTGAAGCGTGATGACGTCCCACTTGTGGTTGACGAACGCATTGTTCGGCGCGCCGTAGGCCGCCTCGGTGAAGCCGGAATCCTGGTTCTTCCATAACCATTCCAGTGGCGCGCCGGGAATCATGTGGCGGCCCATCGTGTATTGACCGCCCGCCTGGGCGGCCAGACTTCCGAGCCCACTATAATTGATCGTGTCGGTAACAGAATTACCGACGTGGTACACCTTCAGTGAAGGTGCCGCGGCCTCGGCCGTGGTGGCCGCCGACAAGGCGGCGGCCACCACGCCGCTTGCGATCATCGAAAGGGATTTGCTGGACAACATCATCGGTGCCAACTCCTAAGTGTGCCTGACCAATCGACCGCGATGCACGCTAGCGCGACCGACGACGCAGCGCCAGCAGGCCGGCGAGTCCGAGCCCGGCGATCGAGGTCGGCTCTGGCACCGGGGCGGCATCGCCGACGGCGGTCCAGGTGTCGGCGGTGAAGAAACTCGACAGTGAGCCAGAGCTTGGGGCCGTTGCCCAATCCTCAGCGGTGAACGTGACGGACGCATCCCGTATGAAGCTCGCTGAATTCGCGTTGACAAGATTGAGGAATGCGTCTGGCGTGCCTTCGGTATCCGATTTCGCATTGGCACCGTAGAACAGGTCAACACGAGTCTGGTTCCAATTCAGATCGACGATTTTTACAACGAAGTCGAACGTCTCTGAGCCGGCAACGGTGGTAGTGTGGTCACTCGCCGTGCCGTCAAATCGCCAGTTTGTACCGCCACTCGTCTTGTGGATTCGGATGCCGTTTAAACTTCCACCCTCCGGTCCGGACCGAAGGAGGTTCAACGTCAACGAGCCGCCCCATTGCGGATTGTCGTTGGGCGAGTAATTGAGCGTCCCACCGATATACCGGGTTCGTGTAGCGTCCGGACTGCCACTGTCCGGGTCGGTGAACTGTCCCGTAGCCGGGTCCAAAGGCGTTGTGGCAGACTGGGTGACGCTCTCACCGCCCGTGGTAGAAAAGCTGGGCGCAAAACCCGGGTAATACGTTACAGCGGCGTCAGCTGCGCCGGTCGACAACAACAACGTGCAAGCAATTGTCCCAAAAGCAATTCGCGACATCTATTCTCCCTCGAAGTGGAAGGCCAGCATTCCGATGCTGTAGCCCTTAGGCCGTACTATCCATCACGTTCCCCAAAGTTCCAATTCACTTTCCCAACTGTGTTTTTCCACTTTTCGACAGAGCATGGTATATTTGCATGTCCAGTGAGGCTCGTACGATGACGAATCAGCGACCCATCTCCGTTATGGCGGCCGTGAGTCTCGGCGTACAGGCACCCCACGTGGCCGGTGTGCTCGCGGGGATCAACGCCGTTGCCGTGGCTCGCGGTTGGGTCCTGCACATGTACGATCCGGGCCAGTTTTTGCGGCCCGCAATGATCGACCACAAGCCGGACCTCATGGTGGCAGTGATGACCGGTGATCTGCCGGAAGAGCTGCTCAATGGCAGTTCGGGCGTGCCATTGGTAGCGGCAGGACTGGACCTGTCAGACAGGGGGGTGGTGTCCGTGGACGTCGACGACGAGGCGGCCGGAGAGTTGGCAGGCCAGCACTTGGCCTCGCGCGGGTTGCGAACGCTTGCCGCGTTCGGTTTCTGGCAGCATGGGTGGGCACTTCGTCGCGTGGTCGGCTTCCGCAGGGCCGCGATGAACGCCGGCATCCCTTGCGTGGTCAGTGGATGGCCAGATGTCACCACTGACCCCCCGATCGGCGACGCGGGCCTTAGCAAGCCGATCGAGATCCGGGCGTGGCTGCTTTCGCTGCCGAAACCGACGGGCATGATGATTTGCTGCGACGCGTGGGCTCAATTGATCACCAATCAGGCGCGCTTGGCTGGCATTCGGGTGCCGGAAGACCTCGCGCTCGTTGGGATCGACAATAACCCCCAGGTCTGCGAGCTGATGCACCCACCCCTGTCGAGCGTGGACATCCCATGGCGGCGCATCGGTTACGACGCTGCGCAGCTTGGCGAGCGGTTGCTGAGGCGGGAGTCGATCGACGTGCGCCGCATCGCGCTGCCACCGGCGGGCGTTGTCGCGCGACGCAGCAGTGATGTGCTGGCCGTGGACGACCCGGACGTGGCCGCGGCACTGGCGTTCATTCACGCCCGCGCCGACCGCCCCGTCACCGTCGCCCAGATCCTTCGCCACGTGCCGGTGTATCAGCACCGGCTCGAACGGAAGTTCAAGCAGTTGGTCGGCCGACGCATGCAACAGGAGATCCGGCGCGTCCACGTCGAACTAGCCAAGCGCCTGCTGACCGCCACCGACCTGCCGATGCCCGACGTCGCCGTGAAGAGCGGTTTCGCCAACGCCAGCAAGCTGTCGGTGGCCTTCCGCACCGAGACCGGACAGACGCCGAGCGACTTTCGCCGTCGCTTTCGTCTCGCGCCACTGTAACAGGGCCGGAGTCGCGCTCATTCTCGGTACGCAGTTGTGATGCAGCGTAATCATGCAGAAATGCAGATGTTCGAATCAGACTTAGCATCGTTGGCGCGTGCGGCGGAACTTCTATCCAATTCTAGGGCCGGGCGCAAGCGGACATACTGATTCTCCAGGGTACACAAGACCAATCTGCCGGCGGATCTCATCCATAACCTCCATGCGCTCTATAACTTCAGAACTGGGGAGGAGCGGGCTCTCGGTGAGGCCCAGGCGAAGGCAGCGCATCGTTTCGTTCGCTTGATAACAGCTCGCAGGCAGTGGGAGCTTTGGCTCGACGGTCAGTGGCTCCTGTCCATTCCGAAGCAGTGTGGCCCCGTGCGCCCAGGTGAACTGTTCAACATGAATTTGACCTTCGGTGCCGATGATGCACCCGCGGTGGGGCGTGCGGGTTCGGTTGGCGCAAGACAAGACTGCTAACCCGCCTCTGGGATACTTCAACACCATGGCGGCCTGCTCGTCGACGCCGGTGGCGCAAAGAGTGCCTTGGGCGGAGATACCGATCGGCCCGAGCCCCAAGGCCATCGTAGCGAATGCCAGGGAATAGCATCCCACGTCGAGCAGACAACCGCCGCGTCGCTCCATAGAGAAGTGCCGCTTCTCGGGATCCCACTCCGTGCAAAACCCGAAATCGGCGATCACCTGCCGCACGTCACCGATCTGTCCTTCAGCCAGCCAGCCTGCCATCACGCGGGCGGCGGGCAGGAAGCGAGACCACAGCCCCTCCATGCAGAACACGCCCTTCTCCTTCGCCAGTGCGATGACCGCCTTGGCCTCGTCCGCGTTGATGGTGAACGGCTTCTCGACGAGCACTGCTTTGCCCTGACCGATGAGTTCCAACGCATGCTCCGCGTGGAATTGAGGGGCAGACGCGATGTAGACGGCGTCGACGTCCGGATCCCTCGCCAGCGCCGCCACGCTGTCATAGCAGTGAGGCACACCGAACTGGTGGCCAAAGGCATCGGCGCTGGCCTGAAAGCGCGACGCGACCGCGATGACTTTCGCGTCGGGTAGCGCAGCCATCGCCTTCGCAAATTCCTTGGCATAGCCGGTACCAACAATGCCCCAGCGAGTGATCGGTTGAATCATATGGTTGAAGGTGCGTTGGACAGATGGCGGTGCCAACAAGTTATGCCGATATCCGGGCTACAGGTCTTGCGAACTGGACGTTCCGGACGATATAGCTTTAGCCTGCCGGCCGTAAAACGGCCACGACTCTGTCGAGCCACCTGCTCATTGTGCCCCGGGTTTCACGCCAGCCAATGTCACTGAGCGCAGGAATCTCTCTCGTTTGGCGCACCCAATGAACGGTGTGGAACGTGCTGGGGGCGCGGCGGCAGGGTTGCGTTCGCAGGGCATTCAAACATCCAGGGATATTGGCCAGTTCGCCAGCCCGGGCGTTGAACAGACCGATCAATCTTTTACTGCGTAGAAGAGGTTACATCATGAATCCGTTACAGGGCGCGTTGCGTGTGGGTGGCCCGGTGTTCGTGAAGACCGACGATCCTGTTGAACTCGCACGCGCGCACCGCGACGCCGGGTGGTCGGCGGCCCTCGGTCCACCGATTGACCCCGGCGACTCGAGCCAAGCCCGCCGGGTGCGAGACGCTTTTGCAGCCGTGGACGTGATGTTGGCGGAGGTTGGGGCCTGGGGCAACATGATCTCACCCGACACCGCGCGGCGAACGGCGAGCCTCGCGAAGGTGACGCGCAAACTCGCCGAGGCCGACGCGCTGGCTGCGCGGTGCTGCATCAATTACCTGGGGACGCTCGATCCCGACACCGACTTCGGTCCGCACCCCGCTAATCTGACCCCCGATGCGTTCGACCTTGCCGTGGAAACGATTCGCGCGGTCATCGATGCCGTGCGTCCGACCCGAACGAAGTTCTGTCTGGAGATGATGCAGTGGATCATTCCCGATAGCGTCGAGATCTACGCAGATTTGATTCGCGCCGTCGACCGCAATGCGTTTGCCGCGCACGTGGATCCAGTGAACCTCGTGCTCACGCCGCGTCAGTACTTTGATACCGGAAAACTCATACGCCATGCCTTTGCCGTACTTGGTCCGCACGTGGTCAGCTGCCATGCGAAGGACGTCGTGTTGCGATACTCCCTTGGGCTGCACATGGACGAGGTGCCGCCCGGCAAGGGCGCGATGGATTACGTGACGTACCTTCGCGAGATCCGCGAACTGGGGCGAGACGTCCCGTTGCTCATCGAGCACCTGGGCTCGGCCGAGGAGTATGAACAAGCCCGCCTGCACTTGGCGGCATGTGATCGGCCGCACTGACACGACGCGCCGTAGGCTCGTTCCGTCATCGGAAGCGGTAATGCTTGCGATACTCGCCAGGCGTCGTGTTCAGCCGCCGCTGAAACGCGCGGTACATTTGCAGGGCGGTCGCAAATCCCGACGACCTGGCGATGTCAGGCGCGCGCAGGTCAGTCTGAGCGAGCATGCGCTTCGCACGCTCGATCCGCGCGTGCTCAATCTCGTACATCACCGTTCGCCCCATGACGCGCTTGAATCGGATCTGCAGCGTCCGGCGGCTGAGGCGGGCGGCGTCGGCGACGTCGTCGTAGTCGATCTGGTGTTCGGCGTTCTCGTGGATGAAACGCATTGCGGCAATGATGTCCGGATCGCTGACTGCCTGCAGGTCGGACGACGCGCGGGTCACCACGCCGGTAGGGGGCAATAGGATCGGGCCCGAGGGTGGCGCCTTCCCCCGCATCAACTGGTCGAGCAGCCGCGTCGCCTCGAAACCGATCTGCTCGGCCGGCACGTCGATGCTCGAGATCGGCACGAACGACTGCGTGCAGGCCAGCTCGTCGTTGTTCACGCCAAGCAACGCCGCCTCCTGCGGCACGTTGATGTCGGCCTGAACGCACATGTCGCTCAAGTGTCGCACCATCCGGTCATCGGCGCCAAAGCCGGCGAAGGGTTTGGGCACTTCGCGCAACCAGCCGATGACGTACTCGTCGTAGTCGGCTGAATGCATGCCGACGAAGTTCATGCGATGCACACGGTGCCCGGCCGCCTCCACCGCTTCCGTGAACGCTGCTTCTCGAAGTTCGGAGTAGACCGCCTCACGCCTCACGATGTAGACGAAGTGTTCGTACTGCCGCTCGAGAAAGTACGCCGCCGCCATCGCGCCGATCGCGTGGTCATCCGGCGCCACCCGTGGCAAATCTGCCGCCTCCGGAAGGACGCGGGTTGTATCCACCACCGGAAAATCCTTGGTCCGCAGGTATTCCAATTCGCGCGGCGCAGTCAGATGTGTCAGCGCACCTCGGATCTGAAAGTTCTCGAAGAGCCATGGCGAAAACGACTCGACGAACAGCCACCGTTTCAGGGGAAACGTGTATCGGATAATTCCCCGGATTACGCCGCGCTCATAGTGGTAGTCGGGCGGAACCAACATCGAGATTCGGTCGACTTTCATCCAATGCACCTCTGGCCTTTGATCCTACGACCTCTTTGCGCCAAACGATAGACATTTCTGCGCAGGACGACATTGGCTGCTGAAATTTATGAGTAATATTATGAGGGTTGAAGGGCCGGTCCCCACGGGGCCGTCGCGCGGTGTACGCAGTCGCTGAGACCGCCCTCGGTACACCGCCGCGTCCAGATGCTGGAGTCTTCGATTCGCAGAGAACGCACCGTTGTGACGGTGTTCACTTGTTCGATGGCGAAGGTGGCCGTCAACCGTCCTGTCCGTTTGATGACGCTGCTGATGTCACGTGTGTGGCAGGCGGAGTCGGTCTACCTGTTTTCCCTTGGAGGAAGAATGAATCGCTTCTTGTTGTGTGCCGCGGCCGTTTCCGTTCTGTCCGCAAGCACCGTTTCGATGGCGGCTTTTACTTACGACTTTAACGCTGGTCAGACAGACTTTACTAACAACTTTAGCGCGACTGGCAACAACTCAGTTCTCCCAACAAACGGGCTGTCGGGAGGCGGTGGCCTCGATCGTACAACCGGCGGCGGCGCGTACGTCTACTATAAGACGTCGCTTGGACAGTTCACTACAGCCGGTCAAACGGCTTCGCTCTCCTACTACTTCCTTGGTTCGGCAAACAACACTGCTGGCGTGAATGACTTCCTGGGGTTCTCGACCAACATTGCGAACGGGAACCCGACGTCGACGAACAACACGAACAATATTGTGGCTGGTGTGAAGGCGCAGCTCGTCAATAACGCACTCGTGAACAGCGCGTATTCCAACACGTCGTCGCGGATCGAAACCAGCAACAACAGCGGAAGTGGGCTTGTTGCCACGGCCGGTCCCACGACGTTCACCCTTCCGGTTAATGGCACCAGTCCTGCTCAGTGGTTCTATCAGACGCTCTCCCTGACGTACAACGGTAGCGGGAGCTTCGATGTCGCCACCTCGCTGCACAACTCGTCCAACACCGGTGCGATTGGTACGCTATTGGACAGCTACTCCGTCACGCGCACGGGTCTGACTTCGCTCGAAAACGCCCCGATCTACGGTGGCTTTCAAGTCTTCAGCGGCAGCAATTCGAACATTCGCGCTGGCGCCGCAGACAACTTCACCGCCAACGAGATTGCTGCGGTCCCCGAACCAACTTCCCTGGCCGCCCTCGGCTTGGCCGGGCTGCTGGGTCTGCGCCGTCGCGCTCGGTCGATGTAACCGATCTTACTCTTCAACTAACGGACGCGATGGTCAACGCTGTCGCGTCCGTTTTCGTATCCCGCCTGCCTGCTGGAGGAGTGACCATGCGCCCAGGTTCTCGCACCCCATTTTCTTGGGTTCGCCGGCTGGTCGACCGCCGGGTTGCGGTCTGCGCGGCGGTGGCGTCCGCCGTGTCGGCGGCGTCGCTGGTACAGGCTCAGTCCACCAAATTCACGTTCACCCAGATGGACTTCTACGACGGCGCCCCGTTCCTGGGCACCGATGCGCTGGCCAGCGACGGTGAGGTCCGCACGAGCTTCCGCGCCGTCGCCGTCCAGGCGGTGGCCGTGCCCGAGCCGTCGTCGCTCGGGTTGCTGTGTGTCACCGCTGGCGCGCTCTTGCGTCGCGGTCGCCGCGCGACGCGTTGAACCCCTCGCAGAAGGACACCCATGATGCGATCCCCACGCCGCCGTACGACCGCCGCCACCCCCGCTGGGCGTTTGATCGAGGAACTGGAGAACCGGCTACTGCTGACGACGTACTACGTCTCGACCGCTGGCGTGACGGGCAACGCCGGCACGTCGATCGACGCGCCGATGCGCACGATCCAGGCCGCCGTAGACGCCGCGATGGCCGGCGACACGATCCTCGTACGCGGCGGCACCTACCGCGAGACCGTCACCACGCCGCGTTCGGGCACGGCGCTGGCACGCATCACCATTCAGAACTACGAGAACGAGGTCGTGACCGTCAACGGCACGGACGTCATCACCGGCAGTTGGACCTCGATAGGCAACGAGGTCTACCGAGCGCCGATGGCGTGGAACTATCAGTTCGAGAACCACAGCACGGCTTACAACTCGAATCAGGTGTTCCACAACGGCCAGATGATTGAGCTGGCCCGCTGGCCCAACCAGACCAGCAGTGACGTCGTGATGCCGACGCTGGCGAACGCCGACAGCGTCACGATCGCCAATGGGCAGGTCACGTTTCACGAGGCCAGCTTCACCGACAACCCCGCCCGCTGGGTGGGCGCCAAGATCTGGGTCAACCTGGCCCGCAACGACATGGACGGTCAGGGCCAGACGGGCACGGTCGTCGCGGCGGCCAACGGCAGCATCACGGTCAGCGGCATCGACACGCGCGGCGGCAACCAGCCGTGGGGCGTGGGGACCGGGACCGAGTTCTACCTGTTCCAGCCGACGCTTGCCGCGCTGAACAACACCGGCGGCATCATGCAGGGGCTTGACCGCGGCGAGTGGTTCCTCGACACCGCTGCACAGCAGCTCTACGTGCGCACGCCCACCGGCGCTGCCCCGGCGGCCGATTCGATCGAGGCGAAGCGCCGCACCTATGGCTTCAACCTGGACGGCGACAGTCACCTGAGCGTCAAGGGCATCAACCTGTTCGGCACCTCGCTGACGACCGACAACCTCGCCGCCAACCGCAATGGCTCGCCCGGTGGCGTAGCGGCGGCCAGTAACATCCTGATTGACTCGATGAACGCGCGGTACGTGTCGCACCTCACCGATCAGACCGGCAACTACCAGATGCAGTGGCAGCAGAAGTCCGGCCTGATCCTCAGTGGAACCGCAATCACGTTTCAGAACGGCGACGTCCGCTACAGCGCCGGGGCGGGCATGAGCGTGATCGGCCGCCAGCACAAGGTGCTGAACAACGTCTTCAAGGATCTGAACCTGAGCGCCAGCGAAGCAGGCATGGTCAACTTTGGAAAGACCTACGACGGTGGCGGCCCCATCATCAGCGAGGACCACGAGTTCGGTTACAACACGCTCTCGCACTCGCCGCAACAGGGCATCAACTTCCGGGCGCTCAAGAACAGCACCAACAGCCCGAACGACGTGCGGGCCCGCATCCACCACAACGTGATTCACGACGTGATGCTCCGCAGCGCAGATTCGGCGGCGATCGACTCGTTCGGCGTGAACCACCAGTACGTGCGCATCGATCACAACGTCATCTACAACGTGACGGGCGGGCGTCGGTACGGGAT
Organism: Tepidisphaeraceae bacterium; assembly: GCA_035998445.1. Classification (NCBI taxonomy): domain Bacteria; kingdom Pseudomonadati; phylum Planctomycetota; class Phycisphaerae; order Tepidisphaerales; family Tepidisphaeraceae; species Tepidisphaeraceae bacterium. Next base: position 81,817 of record DASYHQ010000013.1, read on the forward strand.
CTACTTCGACTACTCCAGTGGCGGGATCGTCGACCACAACGTGGTCTACAACGTGACCCGCCCGGTCAACATCAACTGGAACACGACCGGCGCGCAGAACATGCGGATCTTCAACAACGTCGGCATCTCCGATCTGCCACAGGGAGCGGGGCTGGACACCGGCAGCACCTCCAGTGAAGGCAGCATCATCCGCAACAACATCTGGTCGAACGGCATCTGGGCCGGCGGATGGAATGGTGGGGTGGACACGCCACTGGCCGGCGCGACGGTCAGCCATAACCTGGTGGCCAGCAACTCGCTGTTCGTCGATTCGACGAACGCAAACATGGCACTGCGGAACTACCAGCTGAAGAGCACCGCGGGCGCCGCGATCGACCAAGGCATCAGTGTGGCGCCATACGACGACGACCCGCTCGTCGGTCCGCCTGACATCGGCGCGTACGAGTACGGCGTTGCCCCCTGGGGCGCCGGTGCCGGGCAAGTGACGGTCCCCTCGTCGTGGATCATCGGCGGTGTCGCCTACCGCGACGGGAATCGTAATGGCACGCGCGACGCGGGCGATCCACTGCTGGCCGGGCGCAGCGTCTACCTCGACCTCAACGGCAACGGCCTGCTTGACCCTGCCACCAACCGATCGTTCGCCTACACCGGCTCCGCGGTCGCGATCCGAGACAACAGCGTGTCGACGGCGACGATCACGGTGCCGGCCAACTCCGGTACCATCTCGAGCCTGCGCGTGACGCTCAACATTGCCCACACTTGGGACAGCGACCTGCGCGGGTTCCTGGTCGCGCCCGACGGCACCACCGTCGCCCTGATGGCCGCCAATGGGGGGAATGGCGACAACTTCAACAACACGGTCTTCGATGATGCGGCCGCCACGCCGATCGCCAATGGCGTCGCGCCGTTCACCGGTACCTTTCGCCCGACCGGCTCGCTGGGGACGCTCGACGGGAAGGTCGCAGCCGGCACGTGGACGCTGCGCATCGAGGACTCGGCCAGCGGCGACATCGGAACGATCAACGCGTTTTCGATCGCCTACGGCACGGCCGCCGAACCGGCGACGACGACTGCGGCCGACGGTTCGTACGCGTTCTACAACCTCGGCACCGGCTCGTACACGGTGCGCCAAGTTGTGCCGTCGGGGTGGTCAACCGTCACGCCGTCAAGCGGTGGTTACGTCGTGGCGATGACGGCTGGCACGTCGGTCCTCGACCGCGACTTCGGCAGCTATGAAAACAGCACGCCCACCGTCGCGACCGCGGCGGCGGTCGCGCCCAACCCACCGACCGCCGCCGCGGCCGCGGCGTTGAGCGTGCTGGGCGCCGACGCCAACGGCGCGGGCAACCTGACCTACGCGTGGTCGGTCACCGCAAGGCCGACAGGCGCAAGCGACCCCGCGTTCGGCGCTAGCGGCACCAACGCCGCCCGGTCGACCAGCGTCACGTTCGCCGCCGCCGGCAGCTATACGCTGAGGGCGACGATCACCAACGCCGCCGGCGCGTCGGTCACGTCAGACGTAACGGTGACCGTCAACGCCCCCACCCCGCCCGCGCCCACGGTACAGAGCCTGAGCGTCAACGACGGCGTGGCCCAGCGCAGCATGGTGACGCGGATCACCTACGTCTTCAGCACCGCCGTCACCCCGGCCGCTGGCGCGTTCACGCTCACCCGCCGCGGCGACGGCCAATCGGTGTCCCCCGTCGTCACGAACCCCGCCGGCGACGGACGAACCTACGTCCTGAGCTTCGGCGGCACGGGCATCGTCGGCGGCAGCCTCGCCGACGGCGTCTACGACTTGGCGGTGGTCGCCGCCAAGATCACCGATGTCCACGGGCAGGCGCTGGCCGGCGGCGGGGGCAGCTTAGCGTTCCACCGGTTGTTCGGCGACCAGGACGGCGACCGCGACGTCGATACGGTCGACACCGCCCGGTTTAAACAGGCCTCGGGATCGCGCGTCGGTGACGCCGCGTACCGCTCCCACTTCGACAGCGACGGCGACGGCGACATCGATACCGTCGACACCGCCCGCTTCAAGCAACGCATCGGCATCCGTTACACCTATTGAACCGACGACCCCAAAGGACCAGAACTATGAAGACCTTCCTCACCGCGTTCACTACGGCCTCGCTGGCCACCGCCGTTGCCGCGCAAGCGGGCCTGCTCTTCTCCGCCGGCGTGCCGGTCGCCGACGTGGACATCTCGGGCGGCCCGGTCACGATCACCGTGCCGCTCTACATCGAGCAGACGAGCCCGACGACCAGCATCTCCGGCGTGGGCCTCTACTCGGTCGGCTCGGCCGTCACACGCACCGGCGGGTCGGCGACCCTCACCGGGGCCGCGCGCTTCGACGCGAACTTCGACGACGCGGGCTTCAGCTCCGTGAGCTTCACGCCCACCAGTGCGCTGCTGAAGGTGCAGCGCGACGAGGTCGGCGGCCTGAGCAATGCGTCGGGCAAACTGCAGTTCGGGACGCTCAGCCTCCTCCTGAGCAATGTGGGCACGTCCACCTTCACGCTCTCGGACAACGACCTCGACGCCGACGACACGCTCGACGGTAACATCGACCCGTTAGACGTTTTGATCAGCAACTCGGCGTTCAGCGTCACCGCGGTCGTGCCGGAACCGGCGGTGCTTTCGTTCACGCTGCTTGCGGTACCCGCGCTACTACGGCGCCGCCGTGGACAGTGAGGCCCCCATGCACCGGCCATCGCCGCGCGCCTACCTTGACGCCGGTAATGAGCGTCACGAGGCTTGACTGTTGGCTTCTGCTTTACCTTAAAATCGCCTTCAATCGGCTCCAGAACGACGTGACGTCCATCACGCCGCTCTGGCGCTGCGCTTGATCGCCTGACGTGCGGTCGGAATGACGACATGCCTACCACGATTGAAATGAACAGCAAGTTGACGGCCGGGGCTCACCTCGAGTGGTGGTTAGAGGCACGGTTCGGCATGAGCCTTCACTGGGGGCTGTACTCCATTCCCGGCCGCGGTGAGTGGATCCGTTCCGGCGAGCGACTGTCGGTGGAACAGTACCAACCCTACTTCGACGCATTCGCGCCCGACCCCGGCTGCTGTCGGGAGTGGGCTCGCCTCGCGCGCGAGGCTGGGGCGAAGTACGTCGTACTGACGGCCAAGCACCACGACGGCTTCTGCTTGTGGGACAGCAAGCTGACGTCCTACACCTCCATGAACACGCCAGCCGGCCGGGATCTTATTCGCGAGTACGTCGATGCGCTTCGAGCCGTGGGGCTGCGCGTCGGCTTGTACTACTCGTTGGTCGACTGGCATCATCCGGACTACGGCCTCGTCTATGGCGACCGACAACACCCATTGCGGCACGATTCCCAGCAGCGCGAGCTGGACGCGAAGCGCGACTGGTCACACTACGTTCGCTACCTGCACGGGCAGGTCGAAGAGCTGATGACCCACTACGGCACGATCGACGTGCTGTTCTTCGACTTCAGCTACTGGGACTTCGCCGGCGAGCAGTGGGGGGCAGGCGACCTGATGCGCACGGTGCGCCGGCTACAGCCCAACATTGTCGTGAACGATCGGCTGGGTGGTGAAGAGATCAAGGCCGCGACGCCGGCGGCATGGGTGGGGGATTTCGACCACGCCGAGCAGAACATCCCACGCGAGCCCGTCGTGGATGCCCGTGGCTGTAGGGTTCCGTGGGAGGCATGGCTCACGCTGACCAACAGCTGGTGTCACAGCGAAGGTCCTTCCGACTACAAGTCGGCTGCGACCGTGGTGCGGTCGCTCGTGAACTCCGTGAGCAAGGGTGGGAATATGTGTCTGAACGTCGCGCCGGACGCGAAGGGACACTTGGCGAAGGAAACCGTGGCGATCCTGCAGCAGGTCGGCAAGTGGATGCGAAGCAACGGCGAGAGCATCTACGGTTGCGGACCAACCGCGCTGTCGAAGCCGGACTGGGGACGGTTCACGCTGTCGAACGACGGGCGGCACCTTTATGCCCACCTGCTCGAACAACAGATTGGGCACGTTTCGCTGGCGGGGCTGCGTGGCTGGGTTGAACGGCCGCTCGTGCTGGCGACGGGGAAGCCGGCATTGCTGGGTAACTATTGGAATCCCGGCGTGCAGACGTTCGACTCGCCCGATGACGTGTTCCTGAATACCGCTGCCCCCATGCAGGCCACTTGGCCGCTGCCGGACGAGACCGACACGGTCATCCGTTTTGACGTGGTGCGCGATCCGGAGCGCCGTCAGCAGATCGTTCAGGAGATGCAGGCCGAATTCGACCGTGCAATGCGGCGCGTGCCGTTCGAATGAACGGGACAACGAGCGGCTACGTCGTCGCTCGAACGGCACGCGGTTGGATCATTGTGCGCAGTCGATCACGATCGTCTGTCCGGCGGAAGTCGGGATGCGCGCCACACTTTGCTCGCTGCGCAACGGCTCGTCGCCGATTCGGCACTGGCCGAGACCGGCCGTCGCCAACACTAATTCTTGGCCTTGGACGCTCCTGATCCGTACCTGCGTGATGGCAGCCTCGCGCACGGTGACGCCGCAGAGGAACGCGCCTTCGGTCAGCAAGCCGTCAAACTCCAGTTCGCGCCAGCCCTTCGGCAACCCGGCCGGCAGGAGGTGGATGACTGGCTCGCCGGTGGACCAGCGGCATTGAACCAGCAGTTCGCAGACGGCGGTCACCAACGACATCGCCGCTTCCATCTGCATGATCTCGTAGTTCGTCGACGGATCGCGGCGGAAATTGCGCTGCCCGAACCCACCATCGCTGAACGCGCTGGTGCCGGCGAAGTCGCCGTTGTGCAACGTGCCGTAACCCTCGTTGCAGAACGCGTACGCCCACCACTTCAGCCACAGGATCGCCGGGGTCGCCAGCCCCATTCGGGCATAAATAATGCTCGCCCATGGCACGCACCATCCGGTCCACTCACCAGCGCCAATCCACGTCCAGTGACCGATCGTATTTGCAACCGCGCGGTTGTGACGCTCGTCGAATGGGTCGATAGTGCAGAACGGCCACAGGCCCGCGAGGTGCGCGTGGTGTCGATGGCTCTTGGTCAGGTCGTGCCCGTCCCACAGCGTGATGCGGCGTTGGTCGGCCCGGTGCGGGTCAGGCATGCTGGCGTAAGGCGGCAACCGATCGAGGACCGCTTGCCACCGCGGATCCAGGTCGCGTCCGAGCACGCGCGCTGCACGTTGCAGCAGCTGTGCGGTCATGTGCGCCGCGGCCATCTGGAAGCTCGAGTCACGACCCCACTGGCCGGCCATCGTGTGGTCGCGGTGATATTCGGGACTGACGCTGACCGGCAACGTCAGCGAGCCGTCCGGCTTCTGTTCAAACATCACCCAAAAGCCTTCGAACGCGCCCACCATCAGCGGCCAGGCGATATCGCGCAGCACCTTCTCGTCCATCGTATGGCGATAGTGCAGCCACGCCATCTGCGCAATCCACGCCGTGCAGGCGTGGTCGATCGTGCCTGCCCAGAACGTCCCGATGACGTTGCAACGGTCGTCAACGGCGTGCGGCAGCAGCATCGCGCCATCGCGCTCAAAGAAGCGCTCGCCATATTCGCGCAGTTTGGGAAACCACGATGTCACCATCGACCAGAGTGGCCCCATGTGCTCGGGTCGGTTGCTCGGCAGGCACGCGCTGTACACGAGCTGCACATTGATGTTGAAGTGGTAGTCGTTGCTCCACGGCGGGATCTGGTAATCCTCCATGAAGCAACCCTGCAGCGTCGCCGCCTCTGCGTGGGGCGGATTCAGACCAGCCTGTTTGTACAGCCCGAGGTCGAGGTAGCGCTGCAGTTCCACATCGGGAATCTGGATCTGCGGCACGGCCTTCCAATAACTTGACCACCACGCCTCGGCGTCGCGTCGCACGGCGGCGACGTCCGCTTCCTGCACGCGGGCCTGAACGATCGCCCGCGCATCGGCGCCGAGCGCGCTGCCCAGCAGTAACGACCCCTTCGTTCGCTTCCAAGCGACAGCCAGCGGTTCATCGTCCGGCAGGCATTGGATGAACCCGCCACTGTACTTCTCGTTCCATTTTTCAGGACGTGGCATGCCTCGATCCTCCAGCCGTTCTCGGGTGGTTTCGAAGGCTGGAGTGAGGGTGACGACCGCTCCATCGAGCAGCCCGGCCGTGTCGGACTTGAGCCACGCGATTTCGTCGGTCGGGTGCAGGCCGATGCGAAGGCGCTGAGTCTCATGCCCGCTTCGCAGTTCGAGCGATACCTCGGCCGTCGTCACGTCAAGGGACGCGCGCAGGGGTTTGAAGCCATTTGCAAACGTGATCTCCAGTCGGCCACCGCCGTACTGGCATGGGCGGTCGGGCGACGCTTTTGGCTGATCACGACCGAACAGGCGATCGAGCCCTGCGGCGTCGTCCGTCTGCAGCAGCGACTTCACCTCTGCGAACGTCGCGCGGTCCAGTACCGGATTGGCTCCGCGATGGTCCCAGAACCCCGCGCGGGCGATCGTGATGCAGAGCGTGTCGGTCCCCCAGATCAGGAGACCCATTGTGCCGTTGCCAAGCGGAACTCCCGCATGTTGCTTCTGGATCGGGTAGTACCACTCGACTGATGATCGTGATTGCATTGTGCCTACACCTGGAAATGTTCGATGAAGTATGAGCGGTTAATCAGGAAAGAGAATCCCTAAAAGACCGAGGCTTGTCCACCATGGTGGGGGCAAGCCTCGGTCAAAGGGCCAGCATGCGTTTAGAACAGGCCGCGCAGCCCCGGTTACCAGTTGTAGAACCGGTGCGGCTCATCGCCCAATTCGAAATCCTCGCGGTAGTCGGCGTGGTAGAGGCCGGGCGACTTCGGCTTCGGCGCTTCCTTGGGCAGGCTGAGCCGCATGTCAGCCTCGACGCCCGTAAAGCCACCGCCACCGAACCGGTCCCACACGCGCACCGCCAACACGTTCTGGCCTTGGCGAAGCAGGCTTGCGGGAACGGCGTACTCGCGCTTCACACTCCAGTTTGCTTCATCGGAGTCGCCGCGCCCACCGATGCGCGTACCGTTGAGGTAGACGTCGTCGTTGTCGTCGATCGCGCCCAGCGACATTCGCAGGTCACGACCCCGCAGCGATTCGGGCACCTCGAACGTGCGGCGGAACACGGCCTCGCCATCACGATTGGCCCATGTCTGGCCGAGCGTCTCCATGTCGCGCGGCATCTGGGCCTTCTGCCAATCGGCATCGTTCACGTCGACACCCACAAGGGCTTTAGCCTCTGCGGAGATCGACGGGTCCACATGCCCCTTTTCGGGTGACGTGGCTGCGGGAAGCGACTGCACCTGACGGGCGCGCCATTCGCCGGCGAGCGACAGCTCGGGCGACGATTCAGGTGGCAGCTCCGGACGCAGCGGGCGTGCGTCGGCCGTGAATGACGCGCCGAGGTTCGCCAGCAGCTGAGAGAGGGCCCCCGTCTGCCGCCAACGCGTCTTACGGAAGTACGTCTTCGTATCGGCATCGAAGCGATCGGGATCGACCTGGCTGAAGACCGCGACGCCTTCGCCCACTTCCAGGCGTGCAATCTGCCCACCCGCGGTGGACTCGGCGCCAGGGCCAACCAGCCACGCGTCGGTGGCGGCACGCCAGCGGAGGTCCGCCGTCGTCAGACCGGCTGTTTCCGCCCAATCGGCCACTTCCGGGGCCTTCAGGTCGGCGGCGGTCTCCTGCACGAAGTTGAGTCCGAGCACCGGTTCTGCCGACACGCGCGGAAGGAACAGAGCCCGTCCACCGGCCGACAGGAACTTGCGCAGCGTGTCATTATCCGGCTTGGTGCTGCGCCCAACGATCAGAAGGTGGTCAGGGTTGGGCACGGCGTCAACGCGCGTCGCCTCGACGCCAACGGTGTTCAGGAACGCAGCATCTTCGTCGCTGCCCATCAACACCGTCGGCCGACGCGGCGACAGCGGCGCGGTCGCTGCGTGGTTGATCAGCTGGCGTGCCAACTTCATGGCGGCGGGGTCGGAGGTGTAGTCTTCCAAGTCAAGCTGGTTCCACGTGATCCGTCCACTGCCCAGGTTCAATTCCAGCAGCGGCGAGTAAGCCAGATCGAAGTCGGACACGAGCAGCGGACGCCAGCCTGCGCGGTGCGGCGTCTCGATCGGCGCCGTCGAGATGGCGCCACGGTTGCCCCAACGCCAGCCAGCGTACGGATAGATTGACTTGGACTTCAGCTGGTCCGGGCCCGTCAACTCGGCCGTGGACGGGTAGGGCTTAACCAGCGTGCTGGAACCACGCCAGTCGCGCAGGTCTTCGGTGTCCAGCCCCGCGAGTACGGGATGGTCGCCGTCCACCGGGAACGCGCTGCGCTGTGACCGCCAGCTGACGCGCATCCCCAGTTGCTTGCGCATGAACTCCGGCGGTTGTGACATGATGATGACGCGCCCGCCCGCCTTGGCGAACTGCTCGACGTCCGCAGTGAGGGCCGGTTCATCGGCCAACGCGCCGCGGCCAACGATCAGCAACTCACCCGATGCCTTGCGGTCCCACTCGGTAGCGGACACGCCCAGCTGTTCCAGCATTGCCTTCGATCGACCTTGAGGATCGACGACGAACGCCTTGACCTGTTCGGCCTGATTGCCCTCGCCGCGCTTCGCCATCGGCGCGAAGACGCGGAACGCGAACGTATCGCGCTGCTCCGCTTCGCCGATCGTCGCGGTCATCTCGATCGACCCGTCGGCCTTGTCCTGCTGCAACTGCGGGGTTGTGAACTCGAACGGAACGAACAGCGTCTGTCCCGGCGTAAGCGTGCCGGACGCGTCTGAGCCACCGACCTTGCTGCCGTTCACCGTAGCGATCCAGCTCACGCGGTACGGTTGCTCGCTGCGCGTGTCGTTCAGCAGTGCGACCTGCTTTTCAACCTTGTCGCCGGCCACGTAGTTGTGCGAGCGATCTGTGAAGGCATCGGCCGGACCGGCGATCCAGGCCAGCGTGGGTTGGTTGTTCTCCGCCAGCGCGTCGCCCGCGACCGTGCGTTTGCCGTCGATGACGGCATAGCCATCGTCCCATGGGATCATGCCACCAGTGATGCCCCACGTGCGCCACGTGCGCCACGTGTCGCGCAGGAACACCGCCTGCATGGCTTGGAAGGGGGGTGACGTCCGAATGAATTTATTGAAGTGCCAGCCGGCGTACGTTTGACCTTCCTTGAACTGGCGGACGAGTTCCTGCCGGTACTCGGGCGCTTCCAGTCGATAGGCATCGGGCCCGATGAACCCGGCGCTGTACTCGGTAATGAACGGTTCGCTTGCCGTCGTGTTGCCGTAGTTGTTACGGCCGCGCATCAGCGACGAGTAGAGGGGCGTGCCGAACTCGACGTACATCACCGGCATGTCGCCCTTGGCGGCGTAGACGCTCAGCCACTCGCTGCGTTCCTGGAGCGGCATGAGGTTCAGGTACAGGTTAGCGGTGAAGACGTCGCCGACCGCGCCACCGTTGTGGAAGAAGATGGGCCGGGTCGGGTCGATGGCCTTCAGCAGGGCGATCGCTTCTGCGCCCAGTGCGTCCGGTTGTTCCCGCTTCATCGTGGCCGCCCGCGCCTTGGCGGCGGCCTCGCGATTACCCACTGCTTCCGGCCCGATGAACGCGCCCAGCGCGTTACCACTGCTGCCCCACATGAGGATCGACGGGTGGTTGCGGTACTTTCGCATCTCCCGCTCGGCCGCCGCCTGGAAGGCCGCCATCTTCGCCGGCGAGTTCACGTTGCCGCCCATCCATCCGATGTTGGCCGTGATCGCGCTCACCGCGACACCCTGCTCATCGGCCACGTCGTACCACTTTGCCCAGGGCGCTGTCTTGCCGCGCTCGTAAGGATCCTCGGGCCACTGCTCGAAGAAGTTGAAGCCCATCGCCTTGTCGCGTTCCATAATGCTTGCGACGGCGTTGTTCGGGTTCGCGTCGGGGGCGGCGATCGACTGCCCCATGCTGGCCAGCGTCGGCCGCAGGCGCAGCGGCGTCCCGTTCAGCATGAAGTTCTTTCCCTCGATCCAGAATTCGCGGAATCCGAACCGCTGGCGCACCGCATCACTCACCGGCTCACCGGTGGACGTAAGGCGCAGCGTGTACAGGTTCGGCTGCTCCAGGTCCCACTTGCGCGCGTCGGCCCACGGCCAGGTCATCTTCACGCGCTGCACCGGCGTGGCTTGCAGGGGCGTCTCGGTCTTGAAGGTCTTCTCGACCTGTCCCTTCTCATCGACCAACTCGGCAGTCCAGTTGGCGGTGCCGGCGGTGGTGATACCGGTCAGCTCCACATCCACCGTCATCTCGTTGCGCCGCACGGAGGGCTGCACGAAGACGTCCGTCACGTGCGCGCCCTTCGGTCGGGCCACCAACCGCACGGGCCCGATTAGGCCACCCGAAGACAGCGTGGCCTTCACGGTGTAGTTCTGCCCCGGCGCGTTGCCCATCATTACCAGCACTTCGTCCTTGTCGGTCGTGGCGACAATGAACAACTGCAGGGTCACGCTTTTGCCGGGCGTAAGGGCGGGCGTCAGATCGACAGCGCCGGTGGGCCAGGTGATCTGACCGACCGACTTGCCGTCGACGAAGACGGTGGCATCGGTGCTGACGCGGTCCAGTTCCAGCACGATCGCGCGGCCGTCCCAGTCGGCCGGCACGTCGATCGTGCGCTCGTACCAGGCGCCGCCTAGGGTTTTCCCGTTATAGCCTTCCCAAGCTGGGCCGGTTCCACGGGCGACGATGTCCTCATTGCGCATCCACGAGCCGGGGACGGAGATCCAACCCCAGCCGGATTCCGGCGCGGCGCCACCCGTCGGCGCCGGCACGAATCGCCACAGGCCCGTCAGATCCATCTGTGACCGCAGCGAGGTGATTTCTTTAGCGCTCGGCTTAGCGGCCAGGCCCTGCTTCGCCTCAGGCAGCTTCGCGTCTGCCGTAGGCGCGGCCGCCTTCTGTTCGACTGGCTTGGCGGCCGATCCGGTGCCGGCGGCGATCGTCAGGTCGTCGAAGTCGACCGTGCCGGCGGCGCCGAGCATCGACGGGGACAGTCGAACGGCCACGGCGCCTTCCGGCACGTCGTTGGTCGTCTCCAACGTCACCCAATCAGAGTCCGCCTTCAGGTGCGGCACCTGCGGCCAGGTGCCGATCATCTCGTCCTGTTTGTCGACGAACGTGAATGCGACCCGCGCGTCGTTCCACCCCTGGTCGCCCATCTCCAGCTTATTCGCGCGCATCTTCACGCGCACTGCGAGGCGCTTCCACGCCGGATCAAGCGGAACGGTCTGGAGCAACTGAGTGGCGGTCTTCTCATTGCCGTGGTCGATGCGCAGGAAGGTATTGCCCCCTTCGGTCACGGTCTTGACGTGTTCGTTGCCGCCAGACCAGTCGGCCGGTCGACCGTCCTCGATGCGCTCGAAATTGGCGTTCTTCACGCGGGCCTCGGATGTCGCTGCGTACGTTGGCTGGGCCACAAGCAGAAGCGTGAAAGCGGCGGCGAGCGCGCGACCGATGCTCGGGTGTTTTGAATTCATCATGTGTGTGTTGTTACCTGGCTCGTGAGACACGAGGGGGAAGGCGGGTTGATCTGATCCCTCAACCAACGCTCGGAACCTGATCGCGACACGATCAGGTTCCGAGGAAGGCCGTACTTCGTGTGGACGGGCAGTGGGTGCAGACCAAACGCGGATCTGCGGCCATCCCCACGATCGATAAGGTCACTTTCCCCCATCAATTAGGTCGGTCAGTTTAGTCCTTAACGTACGTCCAGCGACCCGAGGTAGGGCCCTTCATCCTGTTGATGTAGTCAGGGCTGCCCTTGATGACGCCAGCAGACTCGTAGGGCGTCATCGCCTCCACGTGCCCATCGGCAATCAGGTAGTTGAAACGTCCGCCGGGGTGAAGCGCGTACGAGATGGCGCCGACCGGGGAATTGCTCGGAAGGTTTGTATTCTCCCAAGGCCCCTTAACCTGTTGGGCCGGCGCATCTTTCGCAGAGCCACCCGTCGTGCCCATTGGGCTGTTGGGAAGCGAATCGTTGATCACTGAACCATCCGACCACTCCATCAGCATGATGGTGTCGTTCGCAATGGACGAATATTGCTTTCTCGAGGCGGGCTTGCCGTAAAAATCTACCGTTGTAGGACCGGCAGATATCGTCGATATGCCCAGAGAACCCAGCCCGAACGAGTTCCAATTACGGTTGCGGATCGGCTTGTACGTGATGTTCCGCATGGGCGTGCTATTGTCCGACGGGCACTGAAGAATTGGCGGGCAGTACGTTTGGGCGGTATTGGAATAGTCGCCGTCCTTGACGGCGTCAGGCATGCGACCACCGGTCAAGTACTTGTCCATCCAGTCGGTCCAAGTCCAGTTTCGACCCGGCGCAAGCTGATAGCCGCCCGGTGGCAGAATCCCGCTGTTCTCGTTCGCGTACATCCGGAACATCAGGCCGATCTGCCGCATGTTGCTGGCGCACGCGACCGTGTTGGCAGCCTGCCTCGCCTTATTCAGCGACGGAAGCAGGATGCTGATCAGCAGGGCGATGATGCCGATGACAACGAGTAACTCGACCAGCGTGAAGCCCAAGGGACAGGACCGACGGGACGATTTGCGGTTGCGCGACATGCGAACTCCTTAAGCAAGAACTGACGTGAATGTTGATTCGGCCAACGAAGCTTGCATGGCGGGGTAGCACGGAATGCCCAAGCCGCTATTCAAGCCAATTTCGTCAGAGTAAATATGCACCCAATTCTGCGCAGGCCAATGTCGCTCGGCGCAGAAATCTCTATCAACGGGCGCAGCCTCCTTGCAATCTGAATTAGTTGAGGCAGATTGTGCGTAACTCTCGGTAGAACAGATGCACTCGGCCTTTCGTTCTCGATCGATTAGCGGGATTGGGATGCTCTGCGGGTAACCCCTTAGCCAAAAAGACGACGTCGGACGAGAGACGGAGGATCTACGAGTCGAGCGTGTCCCATCCGATCTGTCTTCTCGTCGTTCATTGAGTGTCTCTGGCGCAGCGGGAGCATTCCGGTGCGGGTCGCGCTCCGCTTCGGTCGCAAAAATTTTGGGCGGATCGCCGTACATGGATACACCCTGCTGGGGACATTGTGAGGTTGAGTGCAGATGACAACTGATACGAACACGCCCGACGCCACCTACGCCGCGCTACAGGCACGGCTGTGCCAGGGGTGGAACACGTGGGACGTGCGCAGCCTGCTCAGTCACGTGCTGTTGCCGCACGCGCTGGCGGTGCGGATCGGCATCAAGGAGTACGCGTCCGGCCGTTACCTGGGTGAGGCGCTTGTGGGGCGGCACGGCGAGCAGGTGGAAGCGGTACGGCCTGGCGTGCGCAGCTACGACGGCGCGTACACCGAACTCGAGATCACCTGGGCGAACGTGCGGCTTCGCGTCGAGTCGACCGCTGACGACAGCGGGCTTCTCCTGCTCGTGACGCCCCTGGACCGCCAGTCGGTCGACCGTTCGCTACGCCTGCCCGTGCTGGTCGTTGGTGGCGCCTTCCTGTGGAACAGCGACGGTGTCGTGCGCCACGATGGACTGGATCTGCTCGCGACGCCGCCGGGCGAATCAGCCGTGCGCATAGCGTGCAGCGGCCAACGGAGCGACGACCGCAACGTGCCGGCGACGGGGCCGTACGTCGCGGTGACGATCGAGGATCAACCGATCGTCATCACCGCCGGCAAACCATATGACGCGCCAGCCGCGCGAAAGTTGCTGGATGCGCGGCGCGAATCGCTGCATGCGAGCTTTGCCGCTCAAGGCGAACGGGACGGGGAAATTGCCGGGGCGGTACAGTCGGCTTTGGCGTGGAACACGATTCACGATCCGGATGGTCGCCGCGCGATCAGCCCGGTAAGCCGCGTGTGGAGCAGCCAGCAGGGTGGGTGGGTGCTGTTCTGCTGGGACACTTATTTTGCTGCCATCTTGGCCAGTGCGACGGGAAACGTGGACCTCGCGTACGCCAACGTCGTCGAGATCACGCGCCACGCGACAGAAGCGGGGTTCGTTCCGAATACTACGAACGCGCATGGCTTTGCGACGCGCGACCGCAGCCAACCGCCCGTCGGTGGAACGGTGCTGCTGGAACTGTTCCGCCGTCACGGCGACGCGTGGGTTGTGCGGTTGCTGCTCGATCGCTTGCTGAAATGGAACCGCTGGTGGCACGAGGCGCGGGCCGCTGGCGAGGGCTGTCTGGCGTGGGGCAGCAACACGTATGCGCCCGTCGTCGGCAACGAGTGGGAGACGGCCAAGAACGGTGTCGGCGGGCGGTTTGGTGGCGCGCTGGAGAGCGGGATGGATAACAGCCCGACCTACGACGACGTGCCGTTCGATGCCGCCACCGGCACGCTCGCGCTGCAGGACGTTGGCCTGACCAGCCTGTACGTATCCGATTGCGACGCGCTGGCGGAACTGGCCACGGCCGTCGACCGCCACGAGGTGGCCGCGGAACTGCGCGGGCGGGCGCAGGTGTATCGTGCGGGTCTGGCTTCGCTGTGGTGCGAGGAATTGGGTCTGTTCGCGAACCGACGGTTGGACACGGGCGAGTTCAGCCATCGTTCGGCGCCGCCGAGCTTTTTCCCACTTTTAGTGCCGGGCGTGGCGACTGCCAGCCAGATGCAGCGGATGTTGAAAGAGCACCTGCATGCGCCGACGCGATTCGGTGGTGAGTGGGTGATTCCCAGCTGCCCGCGCGACGATGCCGCCTACCCCGAGCAGCACTACTGGCGCGGACGCATCTGGGGGCCGCACAACTACCTGGTTTGGCTCGGTTTACGCCGAAGCGGCCTGGATGATGCCGCTGCCGACCTGGCGCATCGGTCGGCGGCGCTGTTGCTGCGCGAGTGGCGGTCACATCGGCATGTACACGAAAACTACCATGGGGACAGTGGCGACGGCTGCGGTTATCGCTGGAGCGATTCGTTCTATCACTGGGGTGGGTTGCTCGGTATTCCGTCCATTTTGACGCCGAAATAGGCGCGCAATTATCAGGCAAATCTCGGCTGATTTAGGCAGTTTCAGGCTATTTAGGTGTATACGCAGCGAACGAAAATTCCTTATCGCGGTCGCTCATCCGTAGACGCGCTGGCTCGCCCGATATCGCTCCGGCGCGGTGCCGATCGTGCGTCGGAACGCGCGGCTGAACGAGAAGGGATCCGGAACGCCGACCCGTCTCGCGATCTCCTTGACCGGCAGCGTCGTCGTAGCCAGCAGCACGCTCGCCGCCTCGCACCGAAGGCGCGCCAGGTACTTAGCCGGCGCCAGCCCGGTGCGGGCGCGGATCTGCTGACGCACCGACGAGTAGCTGATGTCGTGCCGGCGCGCCAGCGCCTGGAAGTCCAGCGGCTCCTGCAGGCGCTGCCGGCACGTCGCGAGGATGGCCTCGATCGGGTCGCTCGGCGAGGGCGCGCCCGCGGCGGCGGCGTGGAGGTCGACCAGCAGCTGCTGGCCCACCAGGCAGGCGCGGTCGACGTCACCCATCGCGTCGCGCTGGTAGAGGCGGGCGGCCTCCTGGAACAGCGCGACCGCGAACGTCACCTCTGGCAGCCGGAGCGGAATGCCACCGGTGGGGATCAGCCCGGACTCCACGAGCCGAGCTGCATTGGGGCCATCGAAGCCGATGTAGTGCTCCTCCCAATCGTCGTCCGGGCCGTAGTCGAACACCGGTCCCGGGTACACGCCGATCACCATGCCCGGCGACACCACGGTACAGGGCCCGTTGCCGGCGCGGTACGTGCCCTTGCCGCGCACGATCAGCGCGATGGCCGGGAAGTTGAATCGGGCCTTCACGTGCGTGCGCTTCCGTCGGAAGTACCCGATGCTCGCCAGGTACAGGTCGCGGCGGATCACGCCGGGTGGGCAGGGTTGACCGGTGAACGCGGGGGGCAAGTCGGGGGTCGTTGTCATTTCTGTTGGTTGTATGGCAAGCCTGCTATTCACCCGCAGTCGGCCGAGGTCATAAGGTATTCCCCGGATGACGATTGTCCATCGTCACGACTTCACCCCCACCGGAGAGTAATACCATGAACGCGACCGCCCCTGACATCACCGAGACGCTCAGCCCCGACCAGACTGAACGGTTCGATCGCGACGGCTACATCGCGATCCCGAAACTGCTCGACCCGACAACGCTTGAAACGTTGCGGGACTACTACGACCGCATCATCCGTTCTGAGATTAAGCTTCCCGGCGATCGGCAACTCGGCAGCGTGACGCGGCAGGTCATGCATCCGCGTAAGGACATTCCGTACTTTAACGACAACCCCGCCGTCAGCCGTGGATTGCGGCTTGCAAAGCAGCTGCTTCGCGCCGATCGGGTCGAGGTCTCCTTTGACATGCTGATCTACAAGCCGCCGATGCACCCGAAGGCGACGCCCTGGCACCAGGACTTCGCGTACAACAACATGCCCTTCGCGCCCGAGGGGATGCCAATGGATGGCGGCGGCGTCCAGTTCTGGGTCGCGCTCGACGATGTCGACTTCGAAAATGGCTGCATGCATTTCCTGCCCGGGCACCACAAGCAGGCATTGCGGCTGCATTACGTTTACGCGGGCAAACCCACGGACGAAGGCCGCCTTCTCGCGACCGCGGCGTTCGGCGATCCGGACCTGCCCAACGAGGGCATCGCGTGCCCACTGGCCGCCGGCGGCTGCACGATTCACGCGTATGGAACGCCGCACTATACGCCGCCAAACACGAGCCAAAGCCGCGGACGGCGCGCGTACATCTTCAACGTCCGTGCAATGTGAAATTGCCGGATCGAACAGGGACCAGATGCTTTACAACGATGTGGAACTGCACAACGTCACCGCCATTGAGGCCATTCCCGGAAAACCGGGCATGCGCCTGCAGCGGGTTCCCGATTCGGTCCGCGCCGATTTGAACGAGGGCGCGAGCGGCGCCTCGCTCGCGCCCACCTCGTGCGAGGTGCGTTTCGTCACCAAGTCGCCGACCCCACGCGTCAAGCTTTACTCAGACGTGCACCACGAGTACGTGCACGTGTCGCAGGGCGACTTCCTTCAGTCGGAGGTCATGATCGAGCCCGGCGCCACGCGCACGATCGAGCTGCAGGCCGCCGTCGATCTGCCGGGGCTGGTGCAAGCCAACGGGCTGCGATCCGCGTTTGCGCCAACCGTGTGGCGCCTTCGGCTGAGCGGGACCGGCCGCGTCCACCTTGTCTCGGTGGACGCGGGCGGCCTCCCCGTGCGGCCGCCGATGGACAGCGAAAAGCCGGCGAAGCGGTGGCTCGCCTACGGGTCGTCCATCACGCAGGGGTTCAGCGCCCCGCGGCTTGCCAACCCCTACGTCGTGCAGGCCGCGCGGCAGTTGGGCGTAGACGTGTACAACGTCGGCTTCGGCGGCAGCTGTCACGCCGAGCGGGAACTCACCGACTATTTCGCCGCGCGCGACGATTGGGATCTGATCACCTGCGAGCTCGGCATCAACCTGCACAACCACACGATGCCGATCGCCGAGGCGGCTGACCGCTTCGCCTACCTGGCCCGCACGTTAGGTGCTGCCCAACCTGACAAACCGGTCGTCCTGATCACCGCGTTCTTCTCGTCCCACGACCTTCGGCCACCGTCGGAAAACGTCCGAATGCGTGCCGACTCGCTTCGCGCCGCCGTGCGCGACGCTGCGGCCAACTGCGGTTGCGACAACGTTACGTTGATCGAGGGAACGGATCTGTTGCCCAGCCTGAGGGGGCTGTCGCCCGACCTGGTTCACCCCAGCGATCACGGGATGACGATCATCGCTGACAATCTTGCCGCCCGCCTTGCACCGCTGATTGGGTAGCACTACCTCGGACGAGCCGAAACAATGAATGAGTTCTCGATCACAACCGACGGCGACGATACCGCGCCCGAAGGGCCCTGGGCCTCGTTAGTCGGCGCCCGCGACGGGTTGCGACGATTGCGCGAGTGCGGCCAGTTGAAGGGGCCGGCACGCGTCACCGTGGGCGGTGGCCGCTATGCCATGCGCGAAGCGATCCGCTTCAAGGTGGCCGATGGCGACACCACGTACGTCGCCGACCCCAATGCGCCCGCCATCTTCGACGGCGCCGAGCGCATCGACGGGTGGACCGAGACCACGCACGCCGGGTGCCGCGCCTGGGTGACGACCGTACCCGACGTGGCTGCCAACCGTTGGTATTTCCGATCGCTCTTCGTTCGCGGTTCGCGTCGGCCGCGCGCCCGTCTGCCGAAGTTCACCGCAGATGCCAAAGGCGTCGCGAACGTGCGGCGCATTGCCGAGCTGCGCTACCCGGAGAACCGGAAGCTGTTCGCCGGCGACAACGTCTTCAAGCCCGCCGCCGGCGATGTGCAGGACTGGCCGAGCCTGATTGACGCGGAGATCGTATTGCTGCACTACTGGCTCGAGACGCGGTTGCCCTCGCCACGGTTCGACGCGCGAACGGGTTGGGTGCGGTGCGGCCGGCGGTCGGTCTTCAACCTCTACGAATCGTTCAACCCGAAGCTGGCACGCTATTACGTCGACAACCTGTACGAGGCGCTATCGGAACCCGGCGAGTGGTACCTCAACCGCGACACGGGGCAGCTGACCTACCTGCCGCTGCCCGACGAAACGCTGGAGGACACGGAGGTGCTGGCGCCCCGGCTGACGGAGTTCGTGCAGGTGCGCGGCCAGGCGTACAACCGCGGCGCCCTCCTGTCGGAACCGACCGACGTGCGGCCGGTGAAGGGGCTTCGTTTCGAGGGACTGACGTTCCGGCACGCCGACTGGTACCAGCCGCAGGCCGAAATGCTGCCGCACACGCTCGGCGACTTCGATATTCAGGAAGTGCCGATCGGCAGCGCCCCCCAGGCGGCCGCCCACGTGCCGTCCGTGATCAACCTGAAGTTCGCTACGCATTGCGCGATCGACGGATGCACGATCGAGCACGTCGGCTTCAGCGCGGTGGAGATGGGGCCGGGATGCTTGGACTGCTCGGTCCTTCACAACCAGTTTCGCCAGTTGGGCGGCGGGGGAATCAAGATCGGCGGAAGTGAACTGGACGGCGCGCTCACCGAGCGCACGGGCCGCATCACGACCAGCGACAACACGATCAGCTACATCGGGAAGGTCTTCCATCAGAGCGTCGGCATTCTGCTCACGAATGCTCACGACTGCACGATCGCGCACAACGAGGTCGCCCACAGCTGCTACACGGGCATTTCGTGCGGGTGGTCGTGGGGATACCGCCGGACGGTCACGCAGGACATCCGCATTGAAAAGAACCTCATCCGCGATATCGGCGAGGGCGTGCTGTCCGACAACGGCGGCATCTACCTGCTGGGCGTGCAGCCCGGCACAGTGGTGCGCGGCAACCACGTCTGCCGCGTGACGGCAGCCGATTACGGTGGGTGGGGCATTTACCCGGACGAGGGAAGCGCGCACCTGCTGATCGAGGGCAACTGGGTCCACGACACGCAGGGACCTATGTTGAACATCCATTACGGGCGCGAGATCGTCATCCGTAACAACGTCTTCGCGCGTTCGACCGAGGGTGGCACGCTCTGCGTCGGCCGTGGCGAGCCGCACATCTCGGCCAACGTGTTCCAGAACCTCTTCCTTGGTCCGGCCAAGGCCAGCTACCAGGGCGCCTACGCCGGCGACATCCGCCAATCGGTGCGGGCGACGTCCAACCTGTTCCATTTCCCCGACGGGGTTCCCGACGCCACCCACATGGACTTCCGCGATGACGTGCAACACGAAATCAGCTGGCAGGAATGGCTGGCGGCCGGTCAGGATGCGGCGTCGATCAACGCCGACCCGATGGTGACCGAAACGGAGCGCAACTTGACGTTTGCGCCCGACAGCCCCATCTCGCGCATCGGTTTTCGTCCCTACGACTGGTCGGACTGCGGGCCGCGACCGCGACCGCAGCCCACGAAGTAGCGGCTGACGGCTGCAGTATGGCGTGACCTGAACAAATTGCTGCGCGATGCATTGCCGTTCTTGTGATATGGGCCCCAAGGCTGGTGGACAAAACCTCGACGCCATGCGCGGACGGGTCATCCCGATGGGAGGCTTGCCGACTTGAGGGATCTCCCAAGGCCCAGAACCGTCCGTGGCTTGAGATCCCTCAGGTCGGCGAGCCTCCCATCGGGATGACAAGTGCGCGCGAGGCGGTGGGGTTTTGTCCGCTATACATCAGGCCCCTGCTGTCGTCGTGCGAGCTTGCGATCTTGCGCCGAGCGATAAACATTTCTGCGCTCGACGACATTGGCGACGTGTGGATCCACGGCATATTACAGGTAGCACTGCTAGAGATCGGCGGGCGCGCCGCCGACGAACTTTCTAATTCCCCGAACGTCGCAAGAATCGCCGCACTTAGCGCAATGGCCTTCCACCCTGATCGCCGCTCGCGCCGACGCAATTCTCCTTTGGAAGACACAGACGATGCATCAACCAATCTCATTCGACCGGCCCGTTTACCAAACCGTCAACGGCTATCGCAAGTTGATCGACCTGCTCGACGGGCGTGTGATGCTTTCGGTGTTGTTCGTTTCGGTGGCGGGGAACGACGCGAACCCCGGTACGTCGATCGACGCGCCGGTGCGGACCATTCAGCAGGCGGTGAGCCTTGCAAAGCCCGGCGATTCGGTGGTCGTCCGTGAGGGCACTTATCGCGAAACCGTGACGACCTCCCATTCCGGCACCGCGGCTGCGCCCATCACGATCCGCAGTCATGAGGACGAACGCGTGGTTGTCAGTGGCACCGACGTGATCAGCGGCGAGTGGACGAAGGTGGGAGAAGAGGTCTACCGCGCGCCGATGCCGTGGAACTACCACTTCGAAAACGAGGACGCGGCTTACGATTCCAACCAGGTCTTTCACGCCGGCGAGATGATGGAACTGGCCCGCTGGCCCGACCAGACCAGCGCCGACCCCGTCCGCCCGACGATCGCGATCGCCGATTCGGTCACGTTCTCCAAGAGCGATCCGGGTCTGGAGAAGAACGATTTGGCGACGTTCCACAACGCTGACTTCAGCGAGGACCCCGCGCGCTGGGTGGGGGCCAAGATCTGGGTGAACCTGGCCCGCAACGACACCGACGGTCAGGGCCAGACCGGGGTGGTGGTCGAGACGGGCGCGGGCACGATCACCGTCAAGGGGATCGACACGCGCGGCGGCGACGGCGCCTGGAGCATCGGTGAGGGGACCGAGTTCTACCTGTTTCAACCGACCACCGAAGGGCTCACCAGTACCGGTGGCATCGAGGCGGCGCTCGGCCGCGGCGAGTGGTTCATCGACGCCGCCGCCCAGCAGATCTACCTCCGCACGCCCACCGGGGAAGCGCCGGCGGCCGACTCGGTGGAGGCCAAGCGGCGCACGTACGGGTTCAACCTCGATGGCGACAGCTACATCAACATCAAGGGCATCAACCTGTTCGCCACCTCGCTGACGACCGACGACCTGGCCGCTAACCGCAACGTCGATCCCGGTGGGGTCGCCGCGGCAAGCAACATCCTGATCGACGGGATGAACGCGCGGTACGTGTCGCACTTCACCGACCAGACCGGCAACTACCAGATGCAGTGGCAGCAGAAGTCGGGCCTGATCCTCAGCGGCACCAGGATCACGTTCCAGAACGGCGACGTGCGCTACAGCGCGGGGTCGGGCCTGAGCATGTTCGGGCGGCAGGGGAAGGTGCTCAACAGCGTCTTCAGGGACCTGAACCTGCAGGGCAGCGAAACCGGCATGGTGAACTTCGGCAAGACGTACGACCCGGGCAACGGCGTCGTCATCAGCGAGGACCACGAGTTCGGGTACAACACGCTGTCGAACTCGCCGCAACAGGGCATCAACTTCCGCGCCCTCAAGAACAGCACGAAGAAGCCGACCGACTCGAAGGCGCGGATCCACCACAACCTGATCCACGACGTAATGCTGCGCTCGGCCGACTCGGCGGCGATCGACTCGCTGGGATCGGATCACCAGTACGTGCGCATCGACCACAACGTGATCTACAACGTGACCGGCAAGGGCCGGAAGTACGGGATCTACTTCGACTTCGCCGCCGGCGGTGTAGTCGACCACAACGTGGTCTACAACGTGACGGATCCGTTCAACATCAATTGGGACGAGAAGCGAGGCGCGCAGAACATGTGGATCTTCAACAACGTGGGCATCTCGGACAAGCCGAAGGGGGGAGGGTTGGAAACCGGTGCCCGCGAGAGCGCAGGCAGCATTATCCGCAACAACATCTGGTCCAACGGCATCTGGGCCGGTGGATGGAACGGCGGGTTCACCACGCCGCTGGGGAAGGCCAAGATCAGCAACAACCTCGTTAGCAGCGACAGCCTGTTCGTCGACTCGACAAACTCGGACATGGCCCAGCGCAACTACCAGCTGAAGGAGACCGCGACCGAGGCGATCAACAAGGGCGTGAAGGTGCCGCCGTACGACGATAAGCTCGTCGGCCCGCCCGACATCGGCGCTTACGAACTCGGCGTCGATCCCTGGACCGTCGGGGCTGGAAAGATGCCGACGACGCCCACCAGACGGTAAGCCCGCGACAGCAGCCGCGCATCGGCTGCGCCGGAGGGGCTGGAAGCGGCGACGAAAACACGCTCCGCGGTTCAGAACCGCCTCCGCCTCGCGGTACACGTCGGCGGCCAGGATGTCAGCGATCCGCAGGTTCGTCCAAGAGGATCGTCGCCCGGTCGTCACCGGATGTCGCGGTTGCCTCCCCGGAACGTTGCGGCTTTTCCGAACTCACATGCGCGTATAGGCGGATCGTCTCGCCGGCGATGGTCGGGAAGCGGAATTGACCAGCGGCGTCGGTGCGGGCTGAGGCCATGCCAGACTCCGGCCCCATCGCGGTCACGTCCACATCGGCTGCCGGTCCGCCGTCGGCGTCGAAGACGGTGCCCGCGACGAAGCTGTCGAGCCGCTTGATGACCAGCGGCGGCAGCACCAGCGTTTTGCTGCCGCCCAGCTTTAGCTGCATCTGCCGCTTGCCGAACCCCTTGGCGGTCGCGTTGACCGTGTAGCGGCCGTCCGGCCATAGATCGGCAATAGAGAACGCCCCGTCGGCATCGGTCATCCCGACGTCGCGGCCGAACCCGTACTGCCCGGTCATCTGCGTCAAGCTGAGGATGGCCCCTGCGACCGGCTTGCCGTCGGCGTCGACGACCTTGCCTGCCGCGCTGTGAAGCGCGTCAGCGCGCAGCCGGAGGGTGACCGACCCGTCGGCCGCCGGCGCGACGGCCGCGGGCGTGGCAAGCTTGTCCTTACGGGCCCGCATCCGGAACGACGTGTCACCCCGCTCGCGGGACAGCTCGAATCGCCCGTCGGCATCGCTCACGGCACTGGCGGCGAATTGCTGCCGGTCCGACTCGACCATGACCGATGCCCCCGACACCGGCCGGCCGTCCTCAAAGACGACAAGGCCCTTCACCACCGAATCGGCCGTCGCGCGCTCGAAGGTGAAGTCGATCGTCATCGTTTGACCGTCGGTCGTGGTCACCGTTCGATTGCGCTCCGCCTCCGGTGGCATCTGGTATCCCTTGGGCGGCGCGGAGGTTTGCACGTAAACGTACTGTTCACCGGCCGGCGTCCGGATCGAGTACGCCCCATCGGCCTCCGAGACTGCCCGGTTGATGGCGGCCGCGCTGCGCGGCCTCGCTGGGCCGTAGAGGCCGATCGGCACATCGGCGATTCCCTTGCCTGTGTCGTCGCGAACGTGCCCGGTGATCAGGGAGCCGGTCACGAGCTTAAGATCGGTGTCGGCGGCGTCCTCACCAGCAGCCAGCTCAAGCCCGTCGATGGCTCGAGCGGTCCAATCCTTCGCCAGGGCAGGATCCAGGTACAGCGATACCACGAACTGGCCGGCCGGCATTCGCGCGACCCGGTAGTGCCCGTCCGGGTCGGTGACGGCGGTCCCACCGCCCTGTTGCCGGCCGACGCCCTGCAGCGACACGCGCACGCCGAGCGCCGGCTTGCTGGTGCCGTCGTACGTCACGCGCCCGCGCACGACTGCCGCTGGCCGCAACGTGGTTGGCGGCGCGGTGAAGGTCGCCTCGTTCGGCAGGAGGACCGCGTCGTCGTAGGTCAGCCGGGCGAAGCGGTCGTCGTCAACGTCGATCAACGCGCGGGCGGCTCGCGGCAGACCGTGAATGACCGCGACGCCGTCCTGATCCGTACGAGCAGAGAAGAAGGACGTATCGGCCGGCGCTTCGATGAACTCGAACGACATGTCCGTCATTCCGGAGATGACCACACCTCGCACCTTTACGGCGACGCCAGCCACGGGCGCATTGCCCGCGGCGGCATCGAGCAGTTTCACGGTCAGCACGCACTCTGCCCGTAGCGGCACGTCCAGCGGCTCGGTCGGCGACGTCACCGGCCGCGCCCCGGCCCCCAGCCCCTCGGCGACGGCACCGATCGTCACGCGACCCCCGTCCGCGGTGGGCGGCTCGTACGAGAGCGCGTATCGGCCGTCGGCGTCGGTCTTCGCCGTCGTCGCGGATGGTGGTTCGAATGCTGCGGACTCCCAGATCCACACGGTGGCGCCGGCGACCGGCTGGCCGTCTGGTGACAGAACCCGACCGGTCACTGTGGCTGCGTCAGCACGCGAAACGCACAACGCCAATACAGCGGCCACGAAAAACATCGGGAAACGCATGGGCTGTCCCCTGGTAAGGCGAATCGATCGTGTGAGGGCGGGAAGTCGCACCCCCGTTCACATAGCTTAACTGCGCGACGATCCAGTTCCGCAAGGAATTCTTTTGCCTGCTGAACGCCGCCTGTGCCGCGTCAAGATTCACGTCGGCCATCGCGGGCACGCCGAGCGGGTTGCTAAAGGCTGGCGGACAAAACCCTTTCGCCTCGAGTGCCCTTGTCATTCCGATGGGAGACTAAAGACTAGAGCGTGTTAGGCACTTTCGGGGTCAGTAACGCAGGCGTGACGACGCTGGGTGCCACGGTTTGGTACGCCAAGCCGTGTCTGCGTGTACCGGCACGGCTTGGCGTACCAAACCGTGGCACCCAAGCCAGTTTCTGAGCTGGAAAGTGCATAACACGCTCTAGCGGATAAATCCCGGGCAATGCTCAACCTGTCATCCCGGGGGATCTCCCACGGCCCGCACCGTCAGCCAGGCGAGATCCCTCAAGTCGGCAAGCCTCCCATCGGGATGACACGTTCATGATCAAATGCAGGGGTTTTGTCCGCTGGCCGTAAGAGTCGACTACGTGACCATCGAGGTTCCAAAACACCCGTCGCCGATCAGGCCAACATCGATCGGTCCCCGATCGGTACGCCAGTCGAACATCTAGTGGTAGATCATCGCGCTGGGCCTGCTGACCGTTGGCTCATCGCTGCACAATGCATCTGGAATTACCGAAAACCTTCGAATACCGAACAGTTGTAACGCTTTGATCCATGATGTACATTGTCTGAATCCGGAGCAGCATGTCGGTGACGATCAAACAAGTGGCCGCTCGGTCCGGCATGTCGCTGATGACCGTCAGCTACATCTTGAATGGCACGCGTGGCCGTACGTTCCGCGCGGAGACGCGCGATCGCGTTCTCGCCGCTGCGGCTGAGCTGGGGTACCGGCGCAACAGCGCGGCAAAGGCGATCTCCACCGGGCGCTTCGGGAGCGTGGCGCTGGTTCAGAGCAATAAGCCGTTCCACGGTTACCTGCCCGACAGCCTGCTCGGGGGCATTCACGATGCGCTGGCACTGCGCGACCTTAGCCTCACCCTGGCGCGCCTGCCGGACGAAAAGCTGACCGATGAGGCATTCGTCCCGAAGGTGCTCCGCGAGTGGACGAGCGACGGTCTGCTGATCGACTACATCACCGACATCCCGCAGCGATTGGCCGACCTGATCGACCGGCACCAGATCCCGGCGATCTGGATCAACGCCAGGCGCGCCGCCGACTGTGTTTTCCCGGATGACCTGCGCGCCGGCTACGACGCCACCCGGCGGTTGATCGAGATGGGCCACCGGCGGATCGCCTACCTGAATTACACGCGCGGGTACGTCACGCGGTCGCGCCACTACAGCGAGGCCGACCGGGCGGCCGGGTATGAGAAGGCCATGCTCGAGTCGGGACTAGCGGCCGAGTCGATCTGTCTCGATGGCGTCAGCCTCGGTCGGGACGACATCGAGATCAGTGAGCAATGGCTCCGGCGCCCCGATCGACCGACGGCAGTGCTGACCTACTCCATGCGCGAGCCGGCGGCCGTCCTCGTCGCAGCGCGCAGCTGTGGGCTGCGCGTCCCGCACGACCTGTCGCTCATCGCGTTCAGCGCCGAGCCGACGGCCAACGCGTGGGGCGTGGCGTGCTCGGCCATGCTGGTGCCGCAGGCGACCGTCGCCGACCGCGCGGTCGAGCAACTGGCGCAGCGCATCCAGGTGCCGGCGAAGTCGATCGAACCGGTCGCCGTTCCGCTCTGCTGGGTAGAGGGCACCACGGTTGCGCCACCCCCGATCGAAGCAGCTTGACCGAGGTTTGCAATAATCAGTCGTCACGAGCCATCTGAGAGAATCGGAATTGAACTATGAGTAAGACCAAAGCAACCGCCGTCGTTTTTCCACGTGCGAACGCCTGCGAGATGGTGCAATACGAGCCACCCGCGTTGGACGCTGGCGAACTGCTGGTGCGAACCGAGTACTCCGGCGTCAGCCAGGGTACCGAAATCTGGGCCTACACCGGGCACCGGCCTGAGCTGCAGTTTCCAACGGTGCCCGGCTACCAGACCGTGGGTGTCGTCGAACAGGTGGGCGAAGGCGTCGAAGGGTTCGCGGTGGGGCAGCGCGTGTTGTGGCACGCCAGCCGTCTGCCGGCGCAATGGCCGGCGACCTGGATGGCCGGGCACGTCTCGCTGGCGGTGGTCCCGGTGAAGCACGATCCACCGCCGCGCGTGATCCCCAACGAGGTGGACCCGGTTGCCGCCTCACTGGCTGCGTTGGCGGCGGTAAGCCTGCGCGGCATCGACATGCTCGACATTCGCCCGGGCGACCTTGCGGTCGTCACCGGGCAAGGGTTGATCGGCCAGGCGTCGGCGCAACTGGCGCGCCTGCGCGGCGCCACGGTCATCGCGACCGACCTGTCGGCCAAGCGCCTGCAGCTCAGCAAGGCCCACAGCGCCGACCTCGTCGCCAACCCGCGGGATGGCGACCTCAAGCAACTCGTGACCTCACTGCGCCCCAACGGCGCCGACCTTGTGATCGACACCACCGGCCGCTCCGAAGCGTTCGCCGAGTGCGTGGCGCTGTTGCGGTGGGAAGGGCAGTTCCTCATGCAGGGGTGGTACCCCAAGCCGATCACGTTCGACTTCCACGCTACCCACATGAAGAAGCCCAAAATCGCCATCACCTGCGGCATCGGTGACACCGACCGCACGCTGGAACTCATGCGCTACGGCAAGCTGGACTGGCGGCCGCTCGTGACCGACCTCGTGCCGGTCGGTGACGCGCCGGCGATCTACCAGAAACTGGCGGCCAACGATCCGGACACGCTCGGCGTGGTCTTTGACTGGAAGGGCATCTGATGCGCGCGCTAATCGTCCCGGAAAAGGGCAAGATCACGCTCGGCGAGTCGCCGGAACCGGCGATCGGCCCGTATCAGGCGCTGGTGAAGGTCGAGGTTTGCGGCATCTGCAGCAGCACCGACTGGAAGATCATCAACGGCCAAATGACCTGGGCGGGCCCGTTCCCGCTCGTGCTGGGGCACGAATCGGTCGGAACCGTGGTGGCGGTCGGTAAGCGGGCGCGCAGGTTCCGCGTCGGTGATCGCGTGACTCGCGTGGTGCTGCCGAAAACGGATCAGCTAAACTCGGCAATGGGTGGGTTTGCGCAGTTTGGCGTCGTCACCGATGCCGGCGCGATGGCGGCCGACGGCGATCCTTCGTTGCTGGAGGACTACAACGCGCAACGGCAGATCGTCGTGCCGCCGGCGCTCGACCCGATCGATGCCGCGTTGGCCATCAGCCTCGCCGAGACCGCCAGCGTGATCAGCGGGCTGCCGAACTTGCGCCAGCGGCGGATCGTCGTCGCGGGCACCGGCATTGCCGGGCTTGCGCTCACGCTATGGGCGAAGCTGGCCGGCGCGTACGTGGTGACGCTCGGCCGTCGCCAGGAACGCCTGCAACGGGCCCGCGAAGTAGGTGCCGACGCAGTGGTCGACACGACTGCAGGCGATTGGGTCGATCAGGTTCAGCGCGCCTTGGGGGCTGATGGCCGCGCGGACGGACTGATCGAAGCGATCGGCGACGTCGCCTTTGCCGAACAACTCATCGGCTTACTGAAACCCGACGGCTTTGCCACAGCCTACGGGGCGCCCCCTGACGGCGCATCGTTTGGCGCCCGCTGGACCCAGGCCGACGTACGCGAGCAAGCGACATACGCATGGGTTGCCGACTTGATGCTCCGCCGGTGGATCAAGCGAGAATGGTTCGTCACCCACACCTGGCCACTGGATGAGGCCGTTGGCGCGTTCGAACAGGTTCGGCGTGGGGAAGTGCTGAAAGGTTTTGTACGCGTTGATCCAAGTTAGTGGGCGACTGCTACAGTCCGCCCAAGCCAACTGCCCGTTCCTCTTCTAGAGCAACTTTTTATCTTTTACGTACAAAGTGGGAATGTTTTTGCATCAAGGGAAATCAGGATGTAGATTCCTCTTGTTACGTAAAAACACTTCGGCGGACTGGGGTCTGGGCCTATTTTAGGAATGGTTATGATAATGCAGCGTGGGATCGTTTCAGCGTGCGTGTTCTCTGCTTCGACACTGGTGGCTGCGACCGATGCGGGGGCGGCCGTTCACTTGGATTTCGGCTTGAACGGGCAGCGGGTACAGGCGGATTACATCGGGGTGTCGGGTCTTCAAACACCGAACGTGAGCACAGTTAGTGTTCCTGCCGCCGGCTCTGCGGGCGAGTCTCTGGTGATCTCGACGATCGTCTCGCCCACCGATTCGACCCCGACCACGGGACTCCTGTCCTACCGTGATCGCGGCACCTATGTAGATCACGGCGGCCTCGAGCACGCGATCGAGGATTTCCTTCGTGGTGGCACCGGTACTTCCGGGTACGCGACGATGCGCCTGGCCGTGGGCGGGCTCGTGGCGCACACGACGTACGAGGCGCGGTTCCGCATCTTCGACGGCTGGAACGCGCTTTCCGGCACGTACTCGTTCACGATCTCGGGAACGGGTGATCAGGACTTCTACGCGGCCAGCGACAACTACGACTCGGTCTACCAGAACGGTGGCGGTGAAAGTGATGGCGACGTCAACAACACCACCGCGCAACGGGCCGGGCATTTGGAACGCTTCGTCAGCGACGCCAGCGGCAACCTGGTGCTGACGATCCAGCAGACCGGTGGTACAGAGCGAAACATCGCGTTGAACAGCTTCGATCTGGTGGCTGTCGAAACGATGGTTCCAGAGCCCGCGGCGCTTTCACTGATGGGCCTGGCGAGCATCGCGATGCTGCGCCGCCGGAACGACCGATCCTGCAAGTAAGAGATCGGGCAGTGGAGCGGCGGCGGAGAAGGTATATTGGTATGTGATTCCATTTACCTGAGAGGTTTACACGTGATCGTCACCCAGAAGAAGGTCGCCGAGATAGCGGGCGTCAGCCAGATGACCGTCTCGTACGCATTGCGCGGTTCGGAGCTGATCGCGCAGGAGACGCGCAACCGCGTGCTGCAGGTGGCCGACCAATTGGGGTACCGGCCGAACACATCGGCCGTCGCGATTCGCCAAGGGCGCTTCGGGTGCGTCGCGATTGTCGAGAGCACGGTGTCGTACCGCAGCAGCCTGTTCGGCGGGGCGTTGTTCGACGGTGTGGAATCGGTGCTGGCCGCCCGCGACTACCACATCAGCGTCGTGCGGATGCCGGACGAGAAGCTGACGGACGTCGCCGTTATGCCCAAGATCCTGCGGCAGTACATGGCCGACGGCCTCCTGCTGAACTACTTCGCCGCCGTGCCACCGCAATTGGTGGAGTTGATCGACCGGCACAACATCCCGGCGGTGTGGATCAACTCGAAGCAGCCGCACGACTGCGTCTACCTGGACGACTACGGCGGCGGCCGCGACGCCGCCGAGCATCTACTGAAGCTTGGGCACCGCGACATCGCCTACGTCGACTACTGCTGCCTGCGCGAGTCGGACACGCTGCCGCAGAGCGCGATTCATTACAGCATTCAGAGCCGCCTGAAGGGCTGTGCCGACGCGGCCAGCGAGGCCGGGGTGTCGTTGAGAGTGCTTCACGACGGGCGCAACTTCATGTCGCCGGCAACCGGACTGGAGGCGGCCCGCCGCGTGTTCGCGGCGCCCGACCGTCCCCGCGCGTTCATCGCCTACAGCGGTGCGACGGCACTGCAGATCGTGCAGGCGGCGACCGAGCGGGGCCTGAGCCCGGTACGCGATTACTCGCTGATCATGTTTGAAGACTGGACCGTAGCGCCCAGCGGCCTGTGCATCACCACGATGCGGCACCAATGGAAGTCCGTGGGCGCCGCGGCGTCCAACATGCTCCTGAAGCGACTCGAGGACCGCGATGAGCTTCAGTCACCCCAGGCATTACGGTTCACGCTGGTGGAGGGCAATACGTGTGGAGCCCCACCAGAACCGCACCACGCGTGAGCACCTGATCATTTCTAATTTAGGAGTTTCCCCATGTCTATCAACCGCAAATCAACTGATGCCCGCCGCCGCGTCGCTGGGTTTACGCTCGTCGAACTGCTGGTCGTTATCGGCATTATCGCACTGTTAATCTCGATCTTGCTACCGTCGCTCAACAAGGCACGCCGCGCGGCGGCGAACGTGAAGTGCCAGAGCAACCTGCGGCAGATCGGGATGAGCATGCAGTTTTACGCCAACGATAACGCAGGCTATCTGGTGCCGTTCGACAGGGGGTCGGAAATGTATCCCAATGCTGCTCCCGACACCCGCTGGTGGATGGAGTATCTAGTAGCCGGCAAGTACATTCCGGGTCCTCAAATCAGTCCTCCAGTCCCGGTCGATCAATATGTCGAATCTGTTCGCAGATCCGCTTTCATGTGTCCGGAATTCGATGCGAGCTACCCGCCCAGCCCCACTTTGCAGCACCAGATCGGCTACGGGATGAGCGTGTTTGCCGGCCCTGATGGTGCTGCGTCAAAGTCGAACAATATGCCCGGAACGGCTTGGCACTGGTGGGATATCCCCTCGAACCCATACTGGCAGAAAAAGTACGTGTTCAAGCGGACCCAAATACGCAATGCCGTTCAGAAGGTCATCATTGGGGACTCGGGCCATTATCAATTGCATAGCCAGCAATCGCACTGGAATCAACCGACCGGTGCGAACGTCAGAATGGGCCGTCACACGAAGGATGCTGGAAACTACCTGTTCTTGGACGGTCACGCCGACAGCGCGCGTCGCTCCGAGACGTATCATCCGACGGCCGCACACCAGTGGGCCTCGCCGATTGTGAACTTCTACCGCTAATCGCACGCGTTGCTCACCTTTCGACGAGCCGGTGGTTCTCCGTCGGTGGACCACCGGCTCGTTCGTCAATGTGACTCTCGTTAAATCAACCGTGCCGTGTGCCCCATGCTGGCGCGCAGCGATGTCACCAATGATGTAGGGTCCAGATGATCTTGAAGGTGCTCAGCACGTGCATTGCGGTTTCCCTCGCAACGGCCTCGCTCACCTTGGCGGAGCCGGCGGCATCGCTGGTTGGCGATCAGCTCGATTGGGACCGCGCGCCAATAGAGGTGCTGTCGCCCGTGCGTGACCAGATCGTCCTGAACGGCGTGTGGCAGTTCCAGCCCGCCGTTGGTGCGGCTGAGCGCGGCGCGGTGCCGACGGCGTGGGGGCAACTGCGGGTGCCGGGCAGCTGGAA
Organism: Tepidisphaeraceae bacterium; assembly: GCA_035998445.1. Classification (NCBI taxonomy): domain Bacteria; kingdom Pseudomonadati; phylum Planctomycetota; class Phycisphaerae; order Tepidisphaerales; family Tepidisphaeraceae; species Tepidisphaeraceae bacterium. The sequence goes on from DASYHQ010000013.1 coordinate 113,644, forward strand.
GCCGGCCGGTGGGCTGCCGAAAGTCGAATCTCCCGGCGGCGGGGAAACGTGGGACAATCTGGACCTGCTGAAGCTGGCCAAGGGGTGGTACCGACGTGAGATCGACATTCCGGCGACTTGGGATGGACGGGCGATCGAGCTCCTCCTCGACCGGGTCAGCACCGACGCCGACGTGTTTGTGAACGGCCAGCGCTGCGGGCAGATCAACTGGCCCCGCGGGTCCGTCCGGATCGACAACGCCGTGAAGGCGGGCGAGCGGGCGACGATCGAGGTGCTCGTGGCTGCGGCTTCGACCGTGAAGGAGGTCGAGGTCTTCATGGGCTTCGGACAGAGCCACATGGCCAAGTCGCAGTTGGCCACCTGTGGCCTGACCGGCGATGTGCTGCTCGTGTCGCGCCCGGCTGGGGCGCATATCGCTGACGTCGGCATCCGCACGTCCACCCGGCAACAACGCATCGATCTGGACGTCGACATCGCCGACGTGCAGGCAGACGGCCCGGTGACCGTGACGGTCGACATGCTCAACGGTCGCGGCGAAGTCGAGAAGCAGTTCACGCAAACCGTTGATGCCAAGGCTGGCGCGAACAGCACGATCACCATCGGCTGGCCGTGGGCCGACCCGCGCCTCTGGGACGTGGGCAAGCCCGAGCTGTACACCGCCATGGTAAAGGTGAACGGCACCGGGCTGAACGACCAGCGGCCGCAGCGGTTCGGCTTCCGCGAGTTCTGGATCGATGGCCGAAAGTTCATGCTGAACGGCAGCGAGATCCGCCTGCGGCCTATCAACGCGCTGGCGCCCGACTGGACGGGCATCGGCGACTCGCGCGAGGTCATCTCTCAGGTGTTGCGTTCGTACCGCGATGCCGGCTTCAACTTCGTCGAGATCTGGCCGGTCGACATTGCGGCCCGCGGGTCGCGCGACGTCTGCCAAACCTGGTGTGAACTGGCCGACGAGATCGGCATTACGATTGGCTCGATCGCGCTCCCGATGAACCCGCTCTTCAGCCAGTGGGGCGAGCCTGGGGTAAAGGATGATTACATCGCCCGGATGGCCGCGTCGATGCGCCGGGTGCGCAACAGCCCGTCGCACGTGATGTGGTCGTTCACGCCGAACTCGTTCGGGCACGCCCAGGATCAGAACCCGGTCTTGATGGGCAAATCGCTGGCGCAGCCCATCTGGCACTCCGACTACTTCGACGCTGGCTGGCATCGCCGGATGGCGCTGGGCAAAGAGGGTGTGGAGATCGTTAAGTCGCTCGACCCCACACGGCCGGTACTGGTGCATCAGGGTGGGCCGGTGGGGGACGTGTACGCGCTGAACAACTATCTCTGTTGGGTTCCGCTTCAGGAGCGGATGGAGTGGCTGACGGAGTGGTCGCAGAACGGCGACATGCCGTACATGGCCGTCGAGTTCGGCGCGCCGCTTCACACGTCGTACATGCGCGGTCGGTGGGGCGGTGGATGGGGTCGCGGCGAAGGGGCCAGCCACAGCGAACCGCTCGTCAGCGAGTTCGCGGCGGCGTACCTGGGCCCACAGGCATACGCGCTGGAGACCCAGAGCTACCGAGATTCCATTCGTAGCAAGTTCGCGCCCGCAGACGCGAAGGAGGAAAAGGATTCGTCGCAGATGTACCGCTCGTTCTGGGGCGATCCCAACATCAACCATGGCCCCGTGACCAACCGCATCCAGTCGCTGTTCATCAAGGAGACATGGCGCAGCTGGCGCGCGCTGGGCGTCACCGGTGGGCTCGTTCCGTGGGATGATGCGCACGGGTTCGACCATTCGGGCGATGCGGGACAACGGCTGGTCGAAGTTGCCCCGCCCGCTCCCGGCCAACGTGGATCGTGGCCGCAGGCGGTCAAGGCGCGGTTCCTGAATCCCTATCAGCCGGCTGGCGCGAAGGTGCTCTCCAGTGGTGAGGCCTTGCTGAACAACAATCGCGACACGCTGGCCTACATCGCGGGCAAGCCCGAACGAGTGACGTCGCAGGACCACCACTTCACGGCCGGCGGCTCGTTCACGAAGCAAATCGTACTGATGAACGATCGCCGCGACCCAATCGAGGCCGCGTGGTCCGTCGTGGTGACGCTGGGCGACGACGAAGTTCTGCGGCGGACGGAGACGGCGTCGCTCGGCGTCGCCGAGACCCGGATGGTGCCGATCGAGATCAAGGCGCCGATGGTCACCGCCGCGACTGATGGCGCCATTGTCCTCACCGCAGAGGTGGGTGGCACCCGCCACGAGGATCGCTTTGCTTTCCGCGTTTATCCCACCCCGGCACCGGCCAGGCAGCGCGTTGCCGTCATCGATCCGCAAGGCAAGTCGGCGGCCATGCTGAAGCAACTTGGGTTCGACGTCCAGCACGTCGATACGCCTGGAGACGCGACGACGCTGATCATCGGCAGCCATGCGACAAAGGACGATCCGAAGGTGGTCTCGAAGCTGCAGGGCTGGGTAGAGCAGGGAGGCGCGCTCCTGCTGATGAGCCAGCACCCGGACTTCTTCACCGATGTGATGGGGCTGCGGGTTCATCCGCTGATCGAACGACGCGCATTTCCGGTCACCACTGACCACCCGATCACCCGTGGTTTGGACGCCGACGACTTGCGCGACTGGGTAGGCGAAAGCCGCGTGGTCGATCCGTATCCGAACTACTTGGACAAGACGATCCGCGTTACCAACTACGTTGGCTTCCCCTGGCACGGCTGGCGCTGGGGCGGGTATGGCGGCGTGACGTCGGTTGCGATCGAGAAGCCGCACCAGTCGGGTTGGACGCCGCTCATCGAATGCGGGTTCGACCTGATGTACTCCCCATTATTGACGATGCAGCACGGCCGCGGCCGCGTGACGATCTGCACGCTGGATCTGGAAGACCACGCCGCGTCCGATCCCGCAGCGGCGCTGCTGGCGCAGCGCATCGTTAGCCACAGTCTGAGTCACGTGCCAGCAGAAGAGACGGCCGCATCGTACATCGGCGGTGAAACGTTGCACGACCGTCTGACGGAACTGGGCGTCGTGTTTGAACGCGTTTCCGGTACACCCCAGCAGCCCGGCCTGCTGCTGGTTGACCCCGCGTCGACTATCGCCCCCGACGCCCTTCGGCAATATGCCGAGCGGGGCGGGCGCGTGCTGGTGCTGGCATCGGCCGACGGCAAGTCTAGCCTGGCGACGTATGCGAACGATAAGAAGTTCGCAGGATCATTAGAAGTGCCGCAGTGGCCAGAGACGGTTGGCCTGAGCGGTTCCGATCTGCGCACCCGTGTCGATGTGCCAGCCTGGAAAATTGCCGATCGCGCCGAGGTGGCTGCCAACGGGTTGCTGGCGCGCGAAACGGTCGGCACCGGCGTTATGGTCTCGTCTCAGGTCAACCCGTGGGCGTTGGACACCCAGAAGGAACCGTACCTGCGATATACCCGCTGGCGGCATACGCGGGCGCTGTCGCAACTGATCGCGAATATGGGCGGCCAGTTCCGCACGAACGCGCAGTTCTTCGCCGAACCGTCCGACGTGCCTGATGCTCTTGAACTGGCGGGATCTTGGCAGGCCAAACGCACGCTTGTCCTCGAGGCGGCCGCGTCGTTCGAAGCGGCGCACGCCGATCCTGGTCTCTCGCCAGAGGCGCAGTCGATCGTCTCCTCCACAAGCGCAGCGACCGAGGCCGGGTGGCAGGAACTAGCGTTGCCCGGCTTCTGGGACAACTGGGGCGACGGCTGGAACAAGACCGACGGCGAAGCCGTCTTCCGTCGAACGTTCGACGTGCCCGCCGCGTGGGCGGGGATAGACCTAGAGCTCGACCTGGGTCCGATCGACGACTTCGACGACACCTATGTGAACGGCACACTCGTCGGCCGGACCGATATCGCGACGCCGCGCTTCTACGAGCACGCGCGCCTCTATAACGTCCCCTCCGAGCTGACCCGTCCCGGGATGAACACGATCACGATCCGCACGTTCGACCGCTACGGCGGCGTCGGCTTCGGCGCCAAGCCGCAGCAGTTCAAGCTGTCGCCGAAACGGGAACCGACGCGCGGCTGGTACCATCCCGACTTCCGAACCGACTTCGCCTACGGCGACGACCCGTACCGCTACTGCCGCTGGTAACTCGACCGCTCAGGAACGACCTTCATGCATGCTCGTCAGATGACCTCCGCCTTTGCCGCCAGCGGGTTCGGCAAGAAGCTTCTCGCGTACCTGAGCGGCCAGCCCGTGCAGGCTACCGGCCCACTCGTAGGTAGTGTCGCCGGCGCGCGAATCGGCTGTTGTGTTCATCGACGTTTGACGACGGGCGCGCGAGTTGGTCTGCGTTTCCCGTCGTTGCCCGGTTGACGCCCGAGCGGCGCAACCTGACTTATCTGTTGACCGCTGCACGCTGAGCGCGATGCGGCCCTAGCGTATCTACCGAGGAGGATTTGCACCCATGACCGTTCACCGCCGCCATACAACGTTTGCCACGATCGCCTTTCTTTGTTGTGCTGCCTCTGCCACCTGGGCCGAGACGTACCACGTCTCGCCGTCCCCGCTGGAGGACGTCGACGCGGCGGTGCAGTTCCGCAAGATCGGCGAGGCCGCCCACAAGGTGCAGCCGGGGGACACCGTCCGCATCCATACCGGCACCTATCGCGAACAGGTCTACGTGCCCACGAGCGGGACGGCCGAGCAACCCATCGTGTTCGAGGCCGCGCCGGCGGCGCACGTGGTGGTTACCGGGGCCGACCGTCTTCTCGACTGGCGGCTGGAGGGGACGAATGAGGAACGCATCTTCTCGGCGCCGTTCCCCTACGACATCAAGACGTGGGGCGGCGACAAGCACTATCCCAAGGACGACTGGCATGCGCTGCTCGGCCGAATGGAACAGGTGTTCGTCGACCATTACCCGATGCGCCAGGTCCTGAAGCGCGCGCAACTGTCCCGCGGCACGTTCTGGATCGACGAGGAGGCCAAGCGGCTCTGGGTGTGGGCGTCGAACAACGCCAAGCTTGGGTCTTCGGTCGAAGGGGACCCCCCGGTCGAGGCTTCGGTGCGGCCGCTGCTCTGGCAGCAGGAGGGCGCCCACGTCACGATTCGCGGCCTTCACTTCCGCCGGGCGGGCAACCAGGCGCAGGGCGGCGCGGTTAACTTCAAGGGGAACGACCTGCTGATCGAGGACTGCACGTTCACAGAGAACAACACGAACGGCGCGAGCTTCACGGGAGAGCGCATCCGCGTGAACCGCTGCACGTTCGAGCGCAACGGCCAGCAGGGGTGGAGCGCCTACCGTTCGCACGGCCTGACGATGGTCGACTCGGTCACGCGCGACAACAACACGAATAACTTCAATCGCAGCTGGGAAGCAGGCGGCAACAAAATCGTGATGGCGCGCGACGTCGTCATTGAACGCTGCACGTTCAGCGGTAATCGCGGCGTAGGGCTCTGGTTCGACGTGGGCAATGAGAACGCCATCGTGCGCAACTGCCTGATCGAGAACAACGAGAACGTCGGCCTGTTCTACGAGATCTCGTTCGGCATGCACGCGCACGACAACGTGATCGTCGGCAACGGATTCGAATCGTACGGCGGCGCGTGGGGCGCGTCGGGTGGCCTCTCGATCGCCTCGTCGCCGGGGTGCGTGATCGAGCGCAACCTGATCGTGGGCAACAAGGAAGGCTTCCAGCTGCGCGAGCACCTGCGAACCACTCCGAAGATCGGCGACCCCAGCGGGACGGCGGAGCACCCGGTGTGGAACCGCGACGCGATCGTCCGCAACAACACGATCGCCCTCAACCGCGACGGGCAAATCTGGGCTTGGTTCGAGACGGGCGACTTGCGCTACTGGCCCGCTGCGATCCAAGGCGAGATGCAGGAATCGCTGGCCAAGGGGATGGTCGACAACGCCGAGGCGTACAAGGCCAAGCATCGCGGCGGGGTGCCGGACGACCTGTCGCTCGAGACACTCAACCTGAAGTTCGAGAACAACCTGCTCTGGCCGTCGGGTAAGGGGACGCTTTGGAACTGGGGCCTGCCTTGGGCCAAGCATCGCCGGTACGCCGATCTGGAGGCGGTGCGCCACGAACTGTCTCTTGACTCCGGCAGCACCATGGCCGCCTTCGAGTTCGCCAACTTCCCCCAGCGCGACTTCCGCGTGCCGGCCGACAGCCCGGCGTTGCAGATGGGCGCTTACCCGAAGGGCGAGGTGCCCGGGGTTCGCCTGGGCAAACTGGAGTAACGCAGTCGCAGACTGCCGCCCGCGGTACCGCACGCGCGGAAGATCTATCAACGGAAAACACCATGCAAAATATCGCACGACTTCGTCCCACGCGTCGCCTGACCCTCGCCGCCACGCTGATGACCGCCACGCTGCTGGCGGCTAACGTCGATGGGCAGACGAAGGTCATTTACGACACCGACTTTTCGACCGACGTTGACGATGCCGGCACGCTCGCCATGTTGCACGCGATGGCGGACAACGGGCAGGCCGACATCCTCGGCGTCATGCATAACAGCACCTACGTGCACAGCGTGGCGGCGATCGACGTCATCAACACGTACTACGGCCGCCCGAACGTGCCGATCGGCGCGTTGAAGGCGTTCGAGTTCGACAAGGACGCGACGCGCGCGTTCGTGCCACTGATCGCCGGCAAGTACGCGCACGACCAGACGCGGGCGACCGCGCCCGACGCGACGTCGCTGTACCGGCAGTTGCTCGCATCGCAGCCGGACAACAGCGTCGTGATCGTCAGCGTCGGCTTCATGACCAACCTGCAGGGGTTGATGAAGTCGACGGCCGACGCCCACAGCGACCTGGGCGGCGCTGATCTCATCCAGCGGAAGGTGAAGGAGGTCGTCATCGGCAGTGGACGGTTCCCGAGGTCCACCGAGCCGGGCTGGAACTACAGCCACGCCGGCGCGACGCCGTATACACAGGACGTAATCAACAACTGGCCCGGTCAGATGACGTTCGTCGGGAACGAAATTGCCAAGGACATCCAGACCGGTAGCGCGCTAAAGGATTCCGATCCTGCCAACCCGGTGGCCGAGTCGTACTACAGTTTCTTCAACAACAACTGGGGCAGCCGATTCAGTGCCGATCAAGGCGTGCTGCTGTACGGCGTGGGTGGAACGGCCGACCTGTTTGGCTATGTCGAGGGTGGGTACAACCACGTTTACAACAATGGCAATAACGAGTGGCTGACCACGCAGAACAAGCCGAACCACCGTTATCTCACGAAGACCGCCGTCGCGACCGATTCGCATCTGCACGGCATCATTGAGGAGCTGATGGTCCAACCGTCGGTCAATGCGCCGCCGCCGCCCGTTACGCCGCCTGAGCCGAATCCGAACACGATTCGGATCAACTTTCAGGCAGCGTCATCCGAGACGCCCGCTAGCTACCTCGCTGATGCGGGGAATGTTTTCGGCGACCGTGGGAACGGCAAGTCGTACGGGTGGAACGCCGACAACGTCGCGAACGGGCGCGAGCGCAACGCCCACGGCGATCAGCGGTACGACACGTTCAACCACATGATGAAGGAAAACGGCGGCACCGTCTGGGAGATCGCGCTCCCCGACGGCCAGTACGAGATCACCCTCGTGGCCGGCGATCCCTCTTTCTACGCCGATTCCTATCATAGCATCTTCATCGAGGACCAACTCCTGTTGCAGGGCCAGCCCACGAGCGACAGCCGCTTCATCACCCTTAGTGGCACCGTGCTCGTACAGGATGGCTACCTGTCGCTGACCAACGGGCCCGCAGCGATCAACAACAAGATCAGTTACATCGACATCACCCCGGTCCCTGAACCCACGGCCTCACTCGTGTCGCTGATTGGGGTATTTACTCTGCTAAGGCGGGCACGCTGAAGGAGTGCCATACGTAGATAGGGCATTTTGAGATTGCCCGCTCGACCGTGTCCTTCTAGCGGGGATAGACGCGCTTCAGAACGTCCGCACTGCGGGGAGTGCAACTAGAAGTTTGCTTATCGGGTATGTACTGGCGTCGAGAGCCACATCGATGCGCCTGCCGTTGTCCGGGGGACGGACGAGTGGAACGTCACGGTCATCGCGTTTCACCTGCCTCCCGAGCGCGGCGGCATCGGCGACCGTGATCGCGCGGGTGTTCGCCTTCCTCGGTGACCCCACGCGCCTGCGGCTCGTGAGAACGCAACAGAGCGGCGCGCGGCCGGCTGAATTCCCGATCGACCTACTTCTCGCTGATGCGCACCACCGCCAGCAGTCCGCGCGGCAGGGTGATGTCGGCGACGCCGTCGCGCACGTCGAGGGCGCGGCCGCTGATCAGGTCGACGCATTTAGCGTTTGCGGGAAGACCGCCGATCGTAACGGTGGCGTCGCCGGCTCTACTAATGTCGTCGAGGGATGCCTGCGCCACCTCGCGACCATCCACGTAGGCCATGGGGTGCAGCACCACGAACGTGGCGCCGTCGTCGCCGCGCATCATGCCTGACAGGACGCGGTCGCCCGCCACTTTGTACGGCGCGATGCCTGCATGCTGCGCGACGAGCCCGCCGATCCATGCCGCCGAGGCGCGCCGGTCCAGTTGACCCGCGACCACAATGACGCGGCCGCGGCCGAGCGGGCGCTCGACAACCACCGGGTCTCCAGACGCATTCCTGATGATCACTTTCGCGTCGGACGGCAGCGGCCGTAGCGTGCTGACCGACTCGAGCTTGAGGCTGACGCCGCCACCCACATCGATAGTTGCGGCGCGCGCGTCGATTGCAGGGTCGACCTCGAACCCGAACCGCGCCAGCAGGTGGTCGGTCCGTTTGGCGGTCGTGGGCTGATGCATGCCCGCAGTCACATCGCAGACAAAAACGCCACCGCCACGAACGTACGCCTCGATCGTGTCGGCCGACGCGGGCGTCAACACGCGGCTTCCGCCATCGACGATGAGCGGGTACTTGGACAGGACCTCGAGCGGGCTCACATCATCCACCCAGGCGCATGGCGTGGCGAGCACAGTCTGAGACGCGTCGTTCAAGTCGCGCACGCCGTCGTACAACAGGCAGCGCATCGAGCGAGACTGGAGCAGTTCGGTGGTCGATGAGTAATATCCCGCCCACGTGACCGCGGGGCGCAGCGTTGCCAGCGTGCCCGCATGCTGCGACATCGCCTTGCAGAGCGCGCCAACGGCGTTGTATTCCGGCATGCCGATGTGCGGCTTCTTCGCCCACACTAGTCCCCATTGAAGGTTGTGCCCACCGTACCCACCAGCCAACAGCGAATAGAAGGAAAGGCGCGCGATGGTACCGACGTTGGCCTGCACCTGCCCGGGCTCGACCATCACGTTCACGCCGTGCCCGCGCATGATGCTGGCCTGCACGAACGACGATCGATTCTCACCACCGCCGTTGCTGTAGATGTAGCGGTTGCGTTTGAACACCGGCCCGAGCAAACCGGGCGGGCCGAAGCCCTCCTTGGCGTACATATAGACAGGGCGGTCCGGGTCGATTGCGCGCGTGAGGCGCTGGAGGGCATCGAGGTAATCGGGCACGAACCCGAGCTTGAAGTTGTGGAAGTCGTACCACGCGACCGACGTCTCCCACGCGAGCGAGAAGTCCGGGATCGGCGGGCGAACCACGTCGAACGATGCGAAGGTGGCGCTCCACGCCGCATTGAGCTTGCCGATCGATTCGTAGCGCGTGCGCAGGTACGCGCGGAACGCCTTCACGGCATGCTCGCTGTAGTCGGCGATCTTCGGTGGGGTGTCGGTGATGAAGCCCTCGCTCGGCCCGGCCTGCAACGCGTACGACACGACGCGCGGGTCGCGTTGGTACCGCGTCACCACGGCCCGCCACAGCCGTTCCTGTGCCGCGCGAACGCGCGGGCCAAGCGGGCTGGCGTAGTGGTAGTCGTGGTGGATCGTCTGCTGGTTCTGGCTCAGCAGTTCCTCGAACCATAGCCATTCGGGCAGGTTGTCGCCGCTGAAGTTCACGCCGATCGCCGCCTGCCGGCCGTCGGTGGCGAAGGCGAGGTAGCGGTCGATGGCGTCCCAGTTGTAGCACCCCTCGACCGGCTCCAACTCACGCCAGAAGATCAGGAACGATGGCACCGTCTCGTGCGCGTACGCCCACTCGACCAGGTTCGGCAATGTGGATTGCGGCAACCGCTGTGTGTGCTCGGGATCTTCGGTCACCTTGGTCTGACTGAGCACGAGCGGGCGCGTGGTGGGCTTGGGAAGGACGGACGTGGCGGGCATGGAAGGCGCCAGCGGCGCGTCGACGCCGTATACGTAATCGGTGCCGTCCAAGTGCGCGCCGTCGGTCGCGGTGAACCGTATGGTCAGCGTAAAGCCACCGCCGCGGGCGGTGGGCAGGTCCAGCGTGGCCGACGGCGCGGCTGCGGTGAGCGCCGCCGACCCGGCCGCCTGCTCGCGCCCCTCGACGTCCTTCACGCTCCACGTCAGTGTCACCGGGCCCGACCGACCTGTCAGTAGCGTAGCTGCGTCGACCGTAGATCGCAGCGGCTGACCTACCGAGGCCGCCGGGCCACCCAGCTTCAGGCCGGACAGCTTCCACGGGTACGCCGCGGCCCCATCTCGCGGCAGCGTTGCAGGGGCGCCATCGTCGCGTAGGACCTGATAGTTGAAATCGGTATTGCCGACCACTGCCTCCGCGGTGTTGAAGGCGGTCAGTTCAAGCGTATAGCAACCCACCGGCAACCGGGGCAGGTCGATCGGGCGGTCCAACTCTTCCACCTGCGCGAGGCTGGTCGACCAGATCGGTTCGCCAGTGGTCGTCCGCAGCACGGCTCGCAGGCGGCTTACGGGTTTGGCGGGATCGTTGCCCAGCGCCAGTCGCCATGCTGACGGACGCAGGCGCGCTTCGGCCTCGAAGCCATAGTCGTAGAAGCGGTCGCTCGTCCAGAACGTGCTGTCGGTCTTGGGCGAGTTGTGGTTCTTCAACTTCCAGACGCGCGTCGCGTGCTCCGGGGCGGCCGTCGTGGTGACGATGAGCGGGCCGATGCTGATCGTCGTTTCAGGCTTTCGGCGGACGATCTCAATCGACTCCAACACGACTTCAGCCCCGCTGGCTGGCACGGGCATGGCAAGGTGACCGCGGCGCAGGTGCCACGCGAGCACGCCGGCCTGATGGCTTACCCAGAAGAACTGGTTCGGCCCGCTCACCGTGCCCTCGGTGTAGCCGCTTTCGACGTAGCGTCGCACGCCACCCTGACGCAGCATGAACCGCACGCCGTTGTCGCGGCGCTCGGTCATCCAAAGGCCCAAGCCCGTGGTGCCCGGCGACAGGGCGACGTTCAACGGCAGCACGAGGCGCGGCTCGTCCTTGGCCAGCACGAAGCCAGCGGCGGACCCCTCAGGATCGGTCGCCGTGCCATCGCGCGCCTCGAACTGCTGAAGCAGCGGACGAAGGTCGACCAGCCGATCGTCGTCGCCATAGCTCGCCTGCCAAGTCGCCGTCCTCGTCACCGACGCCGGTTGCGCGATGGGTGGCAGTGCGGTGGCGGGAAGATCATCGCGCAAAATCGCATCCGCTATGCCCTCGCCCGTCACCCGTACGCCGACCGCTGCGGGCGTCAGTTCCATCGATCTCCCATCAATGTTGATGGAAGCACGCCCTGCACCTTTAAGGGTCACCGATTTGGAAGAACGGCCGCGCCAGGCCTGCGCGTCAGGCACGATGTCGAACGAAGTGACGCGGATCTGCCCGGCATCGTCGCGCAACGCGATCAACGCGACCGTTGCCGGTGCCGAAGGCATGGCGGCGCCGACGACGCGCAGGTCACCGCTTGCGCGTTGCAACGCGATGACGCCGAGTCGCTTCAATGGCTGTGCGGGCCCATCGGGCAACGGGAAGACGTCGACGTAACCGTCCTCGCGCACCGTCAGCAGTTCAGGGCCGGGCGTGCTCGCCGCCGCATCGGCGACGAGCAGTCGTACACGTGGGGCGGCCGGGCCCTCCAACTTCACGCGGTAGCGGCGCTGATTGGTCGCAGCGTCGCGTACGTCGATGGTGTTGGCGTCCACCAGTACGGCGACGTCGGTCGCTGCCCCCATCGGCGCGGCAGGGGCGCCGGTAGCCGCGCTGGGTAAACACATCAGAACAGCAAGCGGAATACTTGCGCAAAGCAGGAAAACGCTGAGTCGGCTATAGCCCATGGAACGTCCCGTATATCAGTCAATACGATGTGTCTACGACGATGCAAACACCATATTGCGCATTGGGCCTTCCGGGAAGCGTGTGTAAAAAACCTGAGTTCTTTTACGGATCATCACAGTGGTGTTGGCAGCGTGGGATTGTACCGTTGGTAGGACCAATCGGAGGAGCTCGCATGCACATGTCTCAGAACGGCCACTCCGGCCGCGCCGCACGTCTCGCCATCGCGGCCGCAGCCGCAGTCGCCCTGTCCGCTTTCATCACCCCCACCGTTCGCGCCGCCACGTGGACGTGGGCCACCGCCGGTACGGGAAACCAGAGCTGGAACAATTCCGGCAACTGGGCGTCCGGGACCGTTCCCCTCTCGGCGGCCGACACCACGCTCGTCTTCGGCTCCGCCTCGGGCAGCTATACCGCCGTTCAAGATATCGTCGCGGGCGCGGCCGGGTTCAACTTGAACCTATTGCAGCTCACGGGGACCGGCAGCACTCCGACGCTGGCGATCTCAACGGGCCGCCTGAACTTTATCAGCAACGGCGCCGTTGGCCCTCGCATCGAGCAGAACGGCACGCGCCCGTTCAACATCAGCCCCAACATCAATCTGGCCGCTGATACCACGCTCACCCTCGCCGGTAGCGGCAGTGGACTGGTCACAATCCAGGGCCAGTTCTACGGTGGCGCCGGGGCAACGATCGAGATCGCATCGACGGGTTCGACGGAGTACGTGCTGGGATCGAGCACGGCCAGCGCCTCGACGGCGGCTATCGCGCTCAACGGTGGCGCCGTCGTGCTGGGCTCCGACAATCAGCCCAGCGGCCTGCTGTCGCTGAACCTTGGCAAGATCGGCACTAGTTCCAGCGGCTCGCGCACCGTCGGCAACGCCGTCAGCCTCGGTGGCAACGTTACGATGGGCCGTAGCAACGCGTTCGCTTTGAACTTCACGAACGCGGCAACGATCGCCGGCACCGGTGCCACGCGCCAGATCACCCTCGGCGCCAGTACCGCCGGCACGGTGGCGGCAGCCTTCCAGAACACGATCGGCGATGGTGGGAACGGCAACGGGCTGACGATTGCAGGCACGGGCGTCCTCGTCCTGGGCAATGCCGATGCGAACGCAAACACGTACACTGGCGCCACCACGGTAAGCGGCTCCAGCACGACGCTTCGCCTGAACAAGGCCGCGGGGACGGATGCTGTCCGTGGCGACCTGTCGCTGACCAACGGCACGATCGCGTGGCTGGCCGGCAATCAGGTGAACGACGCGTCCGCGATCACCATGTCTGGTGGTACGATGGCAGTGGACTTCAACGAGACCGTGGCGGCGCTCAGCACGACCGGAGGTGCGTTCAGCGTTGCAGAGGGCGCGACGCTGTCGGCCGGCGCGGTCTCGCTAGGTGGCACGCCGGGCGGATCGAACTATGCCGTGCCGGGTACGTTGGCCGTGGGTACGGGTGGGCTGACGATCACCCAGCCAACCCGCACCGACGGCGGGCAGGTCAGCATGCTGTCATTGACCAACGCCAGCAACGCATCGGGCACGCTGCGTCTGTCCGGTGATCTCACGCTGACCGCGACGAGCGGATCCAACGCCTCGACCCTGATCCGCCGTGGCATCAGCAACGGCGCGATCGACGTAAACGGTGGCGTACGCACCTTCAGCGTTGCGGACACCGGAGCCAACGATGACCTGATCATCAGCGCCAACCTCACCGATAGCGGTGTCGAGGGTGGCCTGATCAAAGCTGGTACCGGCACGCTTCTGCTCAGCAATAGCAGCAGCGCGAACTTCAACCGAGCCGTCGCCGTGAACGGCGGCCGGCTGCTGCTGTCGTCGAGCAGCCTCGGTGGAACGATCGCTGTTAACAACAACGGCACGCTTGGCGGCAACAGCTCGGCCGTTGGGGCGGTCACGCTGAACGGCGGCGGCACGCTGGACGCAGGCACGACGGCCGGTGGGACGGGAACGCTGACGCTCGCGTCGCTCGGCACCAATGGTGGAACCGTCCGCTTCGACGTCGCCTCGGCGTCGATCTACGACGTGCTTCTGTCCAACGGATCGGTCGACATTGGCAACGGTCTTACCACGCTCGACATCGCGGCGGACGCGTCGTACCTGCCCACCGTGGCAGACCGACTGTGGCTGATGCGCGTTGCCGATGCGGCGGGGCCGGTGAACGGGTACTTTGCGGGCCTGACCAATGGGTCTGAGCTGACGGTGAACGGCCAGCAGGCGTGGATCTACTACGACGCGAACTTTACGACCGGCGACCTCACCGGTGGTAACGACGTCTTGCTCTCGTTCACCGCTGCCGCGGTGCCGGAACCTACTGCCGTCGTGAGCGGGTTGGCTGCGTCACTCATGTTCCTGGCCCGCCGTCGGCGTGGTGTCGGGCACTAAATTGGTGAACCACGTGGACGGTCGCATCATCAATCGGATCCGGTCGAAGCAGTTCCTGCGGGTGGCAGTAGCGTCCATCGCGGCGCTCTGCTTATGTGCTTCGACACGCGCCGCCGACGACGCTGCCGTGGCGGCGCCCCATGGCGCTCATGTTGTGGTGGAGGCCGAATCGTTCCAGTTCCACGCCAGCTGGACGATCGAGAGCGAGGGGGGCACGCTTGGCGGCAAGTACATTCGTACCTCGGGCTCTGCGCACGATGTGCTGACCGTGGTCGACGTGCCCACCGCCGGTCAATATCAGTTGTGGACGCGCGCCCGCGTGTTTGCCACCAGCCAGCCGGGCACACGGCGGTTTCGGCTCTACGTCAACGGGCAGCCCGCCGAGCGCGAATCGGGTGTGGCCGCGATTGACGGATGGGTTTGGGAGCACGTGGGTGTGGCCGACCTGAAATCTGGCCCTGCCGTGCTGGCGCTGCGTGACACGGCCAAGTTTCACGGTCGGTGCGATGCGGTCTTACTGACCACCGCTGAAGTTAACCCGAACAACCTGGTTGCCAGCGAGCTGCTCAAGTATCGCGTGATGCCAACGGCGGTGACGGCCACCCCGCGCAAGCCGTTCGAGGCCGCGCCTGTAGTGGCGGCTGACAGCGTTACGAAGGAAGTCGCCTCGATCGAGAACGAGGTCGTTCGCCTCGACTTCCGAGAGGTGGCCGACGCGTCTGGCCGACCGCTCGTCCTGCGCGGCACCAGCGTGCGCGACGGCGACGGTGGGTGGCGCGAAGTTCACGCGGGTTCACCGTCGGAAGCCATAGTGATGCTGATGGCGCCTAAGGCGTCGCTGCAGGCCGAGGAGGTCGTGCCGATCTGGAACACGGGCCTGGACGAGCTGATCGTCAACGTTGTCGAGCGTGCTTACACCACCGGGGGCGGCGGGCGCGACCCCGTGGCCTCGGCGAACCATACTCGCCTCACACCCCGCGCCGTGCGCGCCACGGGCGCGGCATCCGCCGTGGTGACGTACGTGAGCGAGGATGGCGCCCATCAGGTCGAGGCGACATGGTCGCTGGCGCCGGGCCGCCGCGACGCGAAGGTGGACGTGGCGTACGTGGTGAGCGCGAGCGGTGACCACTCCGTCGCACTCTCCGCGTTCGATGAGACCGCACCCGCCGACGTGGAGGCGGTGCAGTTGCCGCCGCTGTTCCAGATGCAGCGCCTGCCCCGGCAGCCGACGATGCTCACCAGTTCCATCACGCCTCACGCGCTGGCGATGGTGCAGCGTGCCGGGCGGGACGGAGCGGCGCTTACGCTGGCGGTCACGGCCGACATCAGCCGCATGCCGTTCGAGTGGCCGCGCAAGGACAACGCCCACTACGGTTTCTCGCTGCACAGCGGCTCAGGCGAAATTCAACCCACTGCGTTCGCCCCGGTGCTCGGCATGCCGGGCTCGCGCGCCGAGGCGGGCGAGCGGCGCACCACCTCGTTCCACGTGCTTGCCTGGCCCGGGGAGTGGACGGGCGCGCTCGAATACGCGTCGAACCAGATCTTCGGAGTTACCGACTACCGCCGGCCCGCCGGCGCGTCGCTCTCGCAGGCGGCGCTCAACATGTTCGACCTGTTGAAGGACGATAAGGCCAGCGGCTGGGACGTGAAGCTAAAGGGCCTGTACAACATCGAGAGCCGCGTTACCGCCACGCACACCGCGCCCCTGGCGATGCTGTCGGCGGCGGTGTTGAGCGGTGACGAGGACCTGTGGGTCCGCCGGGCGCTACCCACGATCGAGTTCCTGCTCACACGTCCCGCTGCCCACTTTGCCACGTCTGTGCCGCAGGCGTTTCCGGTATACATCAACGAAGCGCGAACCCACCTTCAGGTGCCCGGCAGTTTCGCCACCACATCGACGTGGCAGGGCATTGATGCGCTGCTTGGCAATGCCAACCCGTGGGTGGCCGACATGGCCATCGTGGAGGGCCAGCCGCGCCACACGACGGCTTTCTCGACGTCGCTGCCGCGCTGGTCGGAAATGCTGGCGCAATACCGGCTGACGCCGACGCCGCAGGCGCGCGCCGCACTGATCGAAGAAGCCGACCGTTGGATCAAGCGTGCCTACCACGACCAGCGTACACCGCTGGGCCTGATGCCGTTTTACAACGTCAGCTTCTACCCGGCGTGGTGGGACCTGATCGACCTGTTCGAGCTAACCGGCGACCGGCGGTACCTCGCCGCTGCGGAGGAGGCGGCGTTCCTGACGATCGCGGGCCAGCGCTCTCATCCGGCCGTCACGGGGCAGGTCGTGCCGATCAATCAGGGCGTGGGCCAGATGCAGGACAAGGGCGGCGGTCCCGTCCACTTCTGGTACGGCGACCGCAAGATGCGCCTTGGCTGGGCCGACGGCAAGCCAACTGTAGTGCCGCCGACCACACAGGCTCCGGACTGGGTCGTTTCGCCCGTCGGACTGAGCATGGAACAGCCGGTGACCTACTGGCGGCCGACCGGTGGGCATCAGCCGATCATGCTCTCGAACTGGGCGCCGCACCTGCTTCGGCTCTACAAGCACACCGGCCGAGAGATCTTTCACACGTACGCGCGCAACGCGATCATCGGCCGGTACGCGAACTACCCCGGCTACTATGTGCCGCTGGCGACGGACGTGAACCTCGACCCGCGCTACCCGTACCGCGGACCCGACCTCACGTTCATCTATTACCAGCACATCGAGCCCCACCTGGCGATGACGCTCGACTACCTCTTTACCGAAGCCGAGCTCCGCAGCGAAGGGCGCATCGCGTTCCCGTGGGTGAAGCAGGCGGGCTACGTCTGGTTCAACAACTGCATTTTCGGTGGCGGCCGGGGCCGCGTGTTCGATGATGCGGACGTGGTTCCGCGCCTCGATCGCAAGACGCTGACGGTCGACAGCGACCAGATCAACTACATCATGGGCCGCGGCGCCGATCGCCTGTGGCTGGTGATGATGAACGAATCGAAGGAAGCGGTGGCCGCCACCGTGAAACTGACCGATCCTGAATTAATGCTGGGCCAGCCGTACGCCGTGTACGATGGCACGGGGCAGCGAATCGGTGACGACGCTGCGATGACGGCAACGCTCACCCCGACCGTGCCGCCGATGGGCATAATAGTCCTGTCGCTACCGGCGCAGCTGCGGCAAACCCCTGCCCAGGCCGGGCCGGTCGCCGAGGGTCATGTGGTGCGCTCGACGGGTTCACCGTGGGGTGACGTGCATGCCTTCCGGCTTCGCGGGCCCTTCGGCAGCGACTCGATCTACGTCGTTGCTACCGGCCGCCCGTCGGAGGGGGCCTCGATGAGTGTGACGCTCCGTTCTGGCGGGCGACGGGCGACGGTGAACGAGTATCCGTACGAACAGACGTTTTACCCCGTTGACGCGAAGGAACCCGCGGAGGTACTGGTTGAGCTGAACCTGCCCGGGCAGGGGGCTGCGCAGCAGGTGAAGATCGAACTGAAGGGGCACGCACCGTGAACGCGCTTTACGCCGGCCATACGCTGAGTACGCCCCCGACGGTTCGTTGGGAGCGGGGGGCGTCGTTCATCTGGTTTCCCGACGGGCGGCCGTACTACGACCTGCCGCTGAATGCCTACTGCCGGTTTCGCCGGCGATTCCACCTGCCGCCGGGCGCGACCGCGGGGCGCATGCGGCTGTTCGCCGACGCGAACTACGCGCTGTGGGTCAACGGCACCTACGTCGCGCGCGGGCCGTGCCGTGCAGATCCACGTTATTCGTTCTACGACCAGCACGACCTCGCACCGTTGCTGCGGCCGGGTGACGAGAACCTGATCGCCGTGCTGGTTCACTTTCATTCTTACGATACGGGCCAGTCGGTCGCGCGGTTTCCGTTGCTGCTGGCGGACGTAACGTTCGAAGGCGGCACTGCGCCGATCTGCACCGATGCCACCTGGCGGTGCAGCATGGCCGATGCCTACGACGTCGACTCGCCGCGAATGAATGGTTGCCAGGGTCAGATCGAGGTGTTCGACGCGCGTCGCGACGAACCGGCGTGGCGCGAGGTGGAGTTCGACGATACCGCGTGGCCCGCCGCCAAGGTGCGGGCGCTGGGCCGGTACAACCACCCGTTCTGGAACTTGTTGCAGCGTCCAATTCCGCTGCTGCGGGAAGAGATCATTCAGTCCACTGGAGCCGTGCGCCAGACTACGGTGGTGGACCGCCCCGAGCCTGCCGCTCGATTGTTCCACCAGCTGATGTCCGAGCAGAGTGGCGCGTGGACCGACAGCCCGATTCCGCGGAACGAGACTGGCGAAGTCTCGATCGCGGCGACCCCCGCTGGCACCGTCGCGGTGCGGACGTTTGATTTTGAGCGGGTCGAGGTGGGGTACGCGCGGCTGGACGTCACCGGCCCCGCAGGGGCGATCATCGATGTGGCCTACGCCGAGACGCTGATCGACGGCAAGGTGCCTGCGCATCACGTATCCAACCGCCCATTCACGCGATTCGTGCTGGCGGGGGGACGCAACGCGCTGGAAGTGGCATTCGGCTGGCGCGCGTTCCGCTACCTGCGCCTTACCGTTCGCAACGCGGCGGGCGAGGTCATCGTGCATTCGGTCGGCGCGCGAACGCGGCGCTATCCGATCGACCGCATCGGCAGCTTCAACGCAGCCGACGACGTTGCGCTCGATCGTATCTGGGACGTGTCGGCCCGCACGCTCGAGATCTGCGCTCAGGACGCGTTCGTCGATTCACCGAGCCGCGAACAGCAGCAGTGGATGGGCGATGGACGATGGCAGGCGGTGTTCAACTACCACCTGTCCGGCGACCCGCGCCTGCACGCGAAGCTGCTCGACCAGATCGGCCAGGGACAAGATTGCCACGGCCTCACGCGTTCGCGTTACCCGGACGGGCACGAGAACTACCAGCCGATCCCGTCGTTTACGCTCGCGTGGATCTGCTCGTTCGCCGACTACTGGCTCTACACCGGCGACCTGTCGC
Organism: Tepidisphaeraceae bacterium; assembly: GCA_035998445.1. NCBI lineage: Bacteria > Pseudomonadati > Planctomycetota > Phycisphaerae > Tepidisphaerales > Tepidisphaeraceae > Tepidisphaeraceae bacterium. Next base: position 133,128 of record DASYHQ010000013.1, read on the forward strand.
CCGCGCGGCGGTGGTGGCCGAACGTGCTGCTGGCGCTGCGCTGGTTCGACGCGCACGTGTCGCCCGGCAGCGGCCTGCTGACCGATGTGCCGCACTGGAACTTTATCGACTGGAGCCTGCCAGACATCGGTGATGCCCCCGGCCTCGCATCCACCGCGCTCAACGTTCAGTACTTGGAAGCGCTGCGGTGCGCGGCTCGCCTGGCCACTGCCCTGGGCGAACCCGAGGCCGCCGCCAATTGTGCAGATCGTGCGGAACGGCTGGAGGCGGCGATCGTGAACACCGCGTGGGACGAAGTCCGCGGCGCTTACGCGACCGTGGTCGGTTGTGCCGATGGCGGTGCCGCCGCCGGGCACGCGTTGGTGCCGACGCCCCTGTCCGAAGCGGTGAACGCCTTGGCGCTGCTTCACGTTCACGCGGCGGGGGAACCCAGGGCAGCGCGGATCCTGCAGTCGGTGTTCGCTGCCGACGCCACGCGTCTTCCAGACCCAGGCGTGCTGATCGGCAGCCCCTATTTTATGACGGTGGTCCTGCGAGCCTTGGCCGCACACGGCCAAGGAGACCTGGCGGTCTCGATCGTCCGCGAACGGTACGGGCGTCTGTTGGCAGCGGGCGCGACGTCGTTGTGGGAACGCTGGGACGTTGCGTCGCACGCCGACCCGAACGGCCTGAACCTGGACGTCACCAGCGCCAGCCATGGGTGGGGCGCGGCGCCGCTGGCAATCTTTTCCGAACTCATTCTAGGCATCCGACCGTTGCGGCCGGGCTTCGAGCGTGTGCGCATTACGCCGACGCTCGGAACCCTGCGTGGCGCTAGCGGCCGTGTGCCGACGCCGCGGGGACCGATCATCATTCACTTGTGGCGCGACGGCGAGCGGGTGATCTGCAACCTGCTGGTCCCGACCGGGTGCATCGCGGTGATGGTGGACGGCCGCGAACTGACGAGCGGTGCGCACGAGATCACTCTACCGCTGACTCCAGATCTGGCGTCGGGTCCCGTCGTTCCGCCGACTGCCGAGCGCGGAGTGCCTGGAACTGCTGTCGAAACTTGAGCGGTGTCGTCCCCTCCGCCTGCTTGAATGCGGCCGACAGATATTCGGGCGAGCCGAAGCCTCCTTGGATCGCCACGTCGCTGATCGGCAACTGCGTCTCGATCAACAATTCCTTCACGCGCTCGACGCGCAGGCGCCGGAGGTGGGCGGCGGGCGTGCGCCCCATGATGCGCTCGAAACGGTACTCGAGCGACCGCCGGCTGACCGGCACGCGGCGCAGGATGTCCTCGACGGTGATCGGCTCGATCACGTGCGCCTGGATGAACTGAACGGCGTCGCGTACGTCGGCGTCCTCGATTGCCATCGCTTCGGTGCTGGCCCGCTCGGTGACGTGTGTGGGGGGGATGAGGATGGGCGATGTCGGTGCAGTTTCGCCGCGCATCAGCCGGTCGAGAAGGCCCGCGGCCTCGTACCCGACGCGCTCGGTGGCGCAAACGATGGCGGACAGCGACGGTGTCGATGCGGCGCAGCGCAGGTCGTCGTCATCGCCGCCCAGCACGGCCAGATCCTGTGGCACCAGGATGTCGGCGGCGCGGCAGGCCTCCAGCACGTCGACCCCGTCCTGCGCCCAGGTGAAGACGGCGGCGGGGCGCTGCAACCGCTCGACCCATGCCGCCAAAGCGCGCCGGCGATCTCGCCCCGTGCCGGCCGACGGCACGAATCGCTCGCAGGTGCAACCCGCCTCTCCAACGGCTCGCGCGAAAGCCGCATAACTGTCGCCGACACTGCTGGTCCATCGAGACGCGTAGTATCCAAACCGCCGGTAGCCACGGTCGAGCAGGAACTGACCCGCAAGCCTGCTGGACGCCTGGCCATCGTTGGCAACGCGCGGGTATCGGTTTTCGCGCAAGCGAATGCCAGAGACGTTGACGACCGGCACGCGCAACTTCGCCAGGTCGCGCGCACCGGCGGCGCACGCCACCCGACCGATCACGCCGTCACCGTCCCAATGGGCCGGTGGCACGGTCCGGCTGGCCGGCCCCTCGCTATCGAGCGTTAGCGCCCAAGAGCCCTGCTCGCGGGCGTAGTGGAGAATGCCAGCCACCAGACGGCGTCCCCAGAGGGTCGAGGTGCTGACGAGCACTGCGATCCGCCGGCGCGGCATCGGCGTCGCGCCGTGCAGGCGAGAGGTGGCGGAAGCGGCATGCGGCTTTCGAACTGCGGCGGTCGTCGCGGTGGCGCTGAGACGGCGTCGTTTGGCTTTGGGCATGCTTATCGGACCTCGCTCTGGCACCTGAGACACCCGCGGCCGTCGATGGTGATTCATATTACAACGAACGGCCTCGCGGGGAAGCCCCTACTGTGAAATACCTTAGTTTATTTGCGCTCCATTGCGTAGCTGCATTACCGCCTATCACGTACATTTCTTTCGGGCGGGTTCACCTCTCTGCGCAGGTCTGACTTGAGGATCGCGCGGAACTGACGAAGGAACGAGGGAATGATGACGATGAACGTTCGAACGCAACGCGGGTTCACCCTGGTTGAGCTGCTGGTCGTCATCGGCATCATCGCGCTGCTCATCAGCATATTGCTGCCGGCGCTAAACAAGGCTCGCGAGTCCGCGGCCAGCGTGAAGTGTGCGAGCAACGTCCGGCAGATCGCGATGTCGTTGATCGCTTACGCCAACGACAACAAGGGCCTATTCCCACCCTATAACCAGGCGTCGTCGGCCGCCGATACCGACGACGTCGATGTTGACGGCAGCCCGCGAGCCGCATTCAACAATTGGGTGAACAAGATCGTCGACGGCAAGTACCTCGGCGTGCGGTTCAAGCCGATCACCGGCGACAACCACGCCCGCTTCGGCTAAATCACCGCCGGCGTCTTCTCCTGCCCGTCGCGAGGCGAACCGGCGTACGGACCGATCTCGCCAGCTTTCGAAGACAACTGGCCGATGTACGGCGTGAACTTCTCGTTCCCGCCCAACTCCGGCACCGTCGCCGCCGGCATCCGCCAGCAACGCCTTTTCCCGTACCAGGGCGCGCCTGGTCAGAGGAACCGCCTGCGGTTGGGACAGATCCGCCGAAGCACGCAGCTGATCATGCTCGGTGATGCCGAGCAGCGCAATAGCGGCATTGGCCGGTCCCTCTTCACCTACGACGACACCGCCGCCGTCGGTACCCAGCAGACTTGGTTTGCAACCTCACAGACCGGCTGGCCCGCGGCGGTTCACCCCGGCGGTGCGGCGCCCACGGGCATCGCGTACCTGAACGATGTCGGGGCCCGACGTAAGCGGTCCGCGAACATCGGCTTCTTCGACGGCCACGTTGAATCGGTGAGCCTGCGCGATCTTCAGCAGAACACCGCCGACATGTGGGGTGTGAGAAATCCCTGGTAATCACGCGGCGTGGGATCGCAACTTATTCTAAGCAGAAAGCCTGGCGTTGGTGAGCGATCGCGCGATTGTGCCGGATCATCGGTGCGTGCTCGAGCATCTCCCTGCCCAATACCCTTTCCGTCGCAGCCATGAATCTCTCCACCATTGAATGGGCGATCGTCATCGGCTTCATGGTCTCTGTCCTCGCGATCGCGTTTGCGATGCGCCAGCTGACCCGCAGCGTCGCCGACTTCCTCGCCGGCGGGCGTTGCGCGGGTCGTTACCTGCTGACGCTGTCGGAAGGCATCGCGGCGCTGGGGCTGGCGGGCACCGTCGCCAACTTCGAGAAGTTCTACACCGCCGGCTTCGCCGCGAGCTGGTGGGGCATGATGCTGATGCCGATCGGCATGGTCATCGCGCTGTTCGGCTGGGTGAGCTACCGCTACCGCCAGACGCGCGCCCTGACCATGGCCGAGTTCTTCGAACGGCGGTACAGCGCGCGCTTCCGCGTGTTTGCGGGGCTGCTCGCGTTCGTGTCGGGGGTGCTGAACTTCGGCGTCTTCCCCGGCATCGTCGCCCGCTTCCTGATCGCGTTCTGCGGCCTGCCGGGCTCGTTCGATGTGGTGGGCCTGACCGTGCCGACGCTGCCCGTGGTCATGCTGGTGATGCTGTCGCTCACGCTCACGCTGATCCTCTCCGGCGGCATGGTGACGGTGATGATCACGGACTTCGTGCAAGCGCAGTTCGTCAACATCGCGTTCGTCGTGGTGATGGCTTCGCTGCTGCTGACGTTCGCGTGGGACGACGTGGCCGCGACGCTTTCGAGCGCGCCGGCGGGGAAGTCGCTCGTCGACCCGTTCGATCAGGCGGACATCGCCAGCTTCAACGTCTGGTTCTTCGCGATCTTCGCCTTCAAGCTGTTCTACAACCGCCTCGGCTGGCAGGGCGTGCAGGGATACAACTGCGCCGCCAAGAGCCCGCACGAAGCGAAGATGGCGGGTGTGCTGGCCGAGTGGCGCGGCGGGGTGACGTACCTGATCATCATGCTGCTGCCGATCTGCGCGTACGTGCTGCTGCACGACCCTTCGCGTGCGGCCGACGCCGCGGTGGTGCAGGGGCAACTGGCGCAGGTGGGGGATGCGCAGCTTCAAAAGCAGATGACCGTGCCGCTGTCGCTCGTGCACGTGTTGCCCACGGGCGTGCTTGGCCTGCTGGCCGCGGCGCTGATCGGGGCCAGCATTGGCAACGACACGACCTACCTGCACGCGTGGGGCAGCATCTTCGTGCAAGACGTGGTGATGCCGTTCCGTAAGCGGCCGCTGTCGCCCGAGCAACACATTCGCTTGTTGCGGATCGCGATCCTAGGGGTGGCGGCATTCAGCTTCGTGTGGAGCCTGACGTTTCCAATCCGCGATTACCTGCTCATGTATTTCCTGCTCACTGGCGCGATCTACCTGGCCGGCTCGGGCGCCGTCATCATCGGCGGGCTGTACTGGAGCCGTGGCACGACCACCGGCGCGTGGGCGGCGCTGCTGACTGGCGCCATCGTGTCGGTATTCGGCATCTCGCTGCAGGCGGCGTGGCCGAGCGTGCCGATGCTGGCGCAGCTGTCGCCGGTCTTCCCGATCGGTGGGGCGTGGATCGCGTTCATCGCATCGATCGGCTCGATCTTGATGTACGTCGGCGTCTCCCTCGCCACATGCCGCGCGCCGCACGATATGGACAAGCTGCTATATCGCGGCGCCCATGCCAGCCCCGGCGACGCAGCACGAGCGGAAGCGGCAAGCGATGGTGAACCAACCTGGCTGCGCCCGTGGCAGCGCCGCATCGGGATCACCGCCGAGTTCACGCGCGGCGATCGCGCCATCTATTACCTGAAGTTCGGGTGGACCACGTTCTGGGTCGTCGCGTTCGTCATCGGCACGGTCTGCGCCCTGACCATCGGCGTTTCCGATGCGGCTTGGCTGAACTGGTGGCGCTTTACGGTGGTGCTGGGGATGGTGGTGGGGGTTATCACGGTCGTCTGGTTCCTCATCGGCGGCATCCGCGACCTCTTTGACTTGTTACGCTACCTGCGAACGACACAGCGCGACTTCGCCGACAACGGCACAGTCGCGGAGGCGGCCGAGGACGCGACCTCGCCCGAGACGGAGATCGCACCAATCTCTCCCCCGCTTACGGTTACTCCCGCCGCAGCTGGCGCCGCAGCGGTGGCGACGGCCCCGGCCGGTTGATTGCATGACTTTGAGGACGTAACGCGCAATGGACACGATGCAGATTCTGGCCGAGTACTCCCTGGGCGATATGGTCGCCCGCTATTTCCAGCGCGAGGGCGACACCGGCGCATCGCTCTGCCTGTTGCCGGCATCCCGCGTCGCCGACGTTGTGGCGCACCGCGAGAAGTTGACGGGCGTGGAGATCGACCATTTCGCCAACAAGAACCTGCCCGCGTGGCGTACCGATTCGCTCGCCCACGTGCGCCTGGCCACCGACGACTGGGGCGGTGGTCTGACAGCCGGCATGTCGATGCGGCAATCGAGGACGACGCAGTCGCTGCGCTGGATGTCGACCGAGTCGGACCAGCCGACGCCCGGCGTCACCGTCATCACGACGACCTTGCTGAACGATGCTGGCATCGTCGTGCTGCACCGGCTGACCCACCGGGCCAACGACCCGTTCGTCACGATCGATACCGCGGTACGCAACGATGGCGCGATTGAGATAACAATCGACCTGATCACGAGTTTCTCGCTCGGCGGCATGACGCCGTTCCACCCGGAGGCCGCCCCCGGTCGATTGAAGCTGCACCGCTTCCGCTCGTACTGGTCGGCCGAGGGCCGCCCGGTGGCGCAGTGGCTTGAGGAACTGCAACTCGACCGGTCCTGGGCGGGCTACACGGTTGCCAACGAGCGTTTCGGGCAGGTCGGTAGCATGCCGGTGCGCGGGTGGTTCCCGCTGGCGTTCCTGGAGGATGTGGAGGCTGGCGTAGTGTGGGGCGCGCAGGTGGCTACCGGCGCGTCGTGGCAGATCGAGGCATACCGCAAAGACGACTTCGTCAACCTCTCCGGCGGGCTGGCCGATCGGGAGTTCGGGCAGTGGTGGAAGACGCTGCGCTCCGACGAGACCTTCGCCGCACCGTCCGCGTTCCTAACCGTTGCCAGCGGCGGCATCGATCAGGTGTCGCAGCGGCTCACCGAGACGTACCGCTCTGGACGCGAGGCAGCGCCACCAATCGAGCGCGATCTGCCGGCCTGCTTCAACGAGTGGTGCACGACGTGGGGCTTCCCGACGCACGACACGATGACGGCGCAAGTTCGCTCGGCCGCGGAACTGGGCGTGCGATACGTCTGCATCGACAACGGTTGGCAGCGCAGCAAGGCCGAGATCGGCAAGCACGCCGTTGGTGATTGGGAGTCGGCCGAGCGCGTCTTCTCGCAGGGAATTGACGCGATCGTCTCCCCGGCCCGCGATGCGGGCGTGGTGATGGGCCTGTGGTTCGAACACGAGGTGGCAACGCCGAAAACCTCGTCGTTCCTCGAACACGCCGACAAGATGCTGCGCCTGGACGGGAAAATCATCGAATCGAGCGGCCGACGGTTCTTCGACATGCGGCGCGACGACGTACACGCGCTGCTCGAGCGCCGCGTTATCGATCTGCTGGACCAGCAGGGCTTCGGGTACCTCAAGATCGATTACAACGCCACGCTGCCCTACGGCGTGGACGGCGCCGAATCGCCAGGCGAGGGGCTGCGACAGCATATCGACGGCGTCCGGCGATTTATGACGCGGCTGCGGAATCGCTTGCCGAACCTGGTCATCGAAAATTGTTCGTCCGGCGGCCACCGGTTGGAACATTCGCTGATGAGCCTCGCGTCCGTCGCCTCCGGCTCCGATGCCCACGAGGGCTTGGAATGTCCGGTGCTGGCTGCGAACATGCATCGGCTAATGCTGCCGGAGCAGAACCTGGTGTGGGCGACCGCGCGTAAGAGCGACGACCTTCGCCGCATCGTCTACCGCATGGCCGCTACGTTCCTGGGGCGCGTGTGCCTCTCGGGTGATCTGACCGAGCTGGACGCGGCGCAGCGCGACCTCGTGCGCGCTGGCTTGAACTTCTACCGCGCGTGCGTCCCACTGGTCCGCCACGGAACCACGGCGTGGCACACGCCACAACCGCTCAGCTATCGGCAGCTGACTGGCCACCAACTCATCAGCCGAACGTCTCCCGGCGGCGACGAAGCATTATTTGTTGCCCACCGCTTTACCGGTGCTGCCACCGACGTGATCACACTACCGCTGGCGGCCGGTTGGCGCGTAGCGGAAACGTATCACGCGGAACCGACGGCACCGCAGATACTTCAAGACAGACTGACCTTTTCACTACCACCGTTAGCCGCCGCCGCTGTGCGAATCGTCCGCGCGAACGCGACACACATTTAGGGGGAAACGTAGCACGGCGGTCCGCTCACGTGGCTACCAGATTTGAGAGGATCGCACACGCGGGAGCACCACGTCAGGTGCCGCAGAACGTCTGGTAACAGGCGCCGTCGGCCGGCGCCGGCAGGCGGTACTTTGGCGCGTGGCGCTCGTGATCGAAGGGGGCGGCCAAGACGTCCAGCAAGCATTCGGTGACGGATATGTCACCTTGTTCCGCCGCCGCCAATGCTGCCTCGACCAAGTGGTTGCGCGGGATGACGGCCGGGTTGTGGGCGCGCTGCAGTTGCACCGACGCTTCGCGCGGCTGCGGTTGACGCGCCAGTCTGGCCTGCCAAGCATCATGCCACTGCGTGAACGCCGGATCGCTTGCCGCGGCGGCATCTGGAGCCACCACGCTGTCGGCCAATGCAGCGAACGTGTTGGTGTGGTCTGCGTGAGTGGTGCGCATCCAATCGAGCAACGCGTCGACGAGCGCCCGGTCCCCTGGCTCTTCGTTGAACAGGCCAAGTTTCCTCCGCGTGCCGCTCAGCCAATAGTGCTCAAAACGATCGGTGAAGTGCTGGAGCGCCTCGGTGGCCATCGCGATGGCCGCCTGCTCGTCGGGATACAACGGCAGCAGGGACTCGGCCAAGCGTGTCAGGTTCCACTGCGCGATTCGGGGTTGGTTGCCGTAGGCATAGCGTCCCGCGACGTCGATTGAGCTGAAGACGGTCGCGGGGTCATAGCGGTCCATGAAGGCGCAGGGGCCATAGTCGATCGTCTCGCCGGACAACGCCATGTTGTCGGTGTTCATCACGCCGTGGACGAACCCGACTAGTTGCCACTGGGCGATCAGCGCCGCCTGCCGTTCGATGGCGGCCTCCAGCAGCGCCTGGGCCGGTAGGGTTGCACCGGCCAGCTGGGGGTAGTGCCGTCGGATGGTGTAATCGAGCAGTGCGCGCAGTGCGGTCGGATCCTCGCTTTGTGCGGCTGCCCACTCGAAGGTTCCGACGCGCACGTGGCTGGCCGCCACGCGCGTCAGCACTGCGCCGGGAAGGGGGCCCGGCTGGCGCCACACGGTCTCACCCGTGGCCGTCACCGCGAGGCTCCGGGTTGTGGGGATGCGCAGCGCGTGCATGGCCTCGCTGATGATGTACTCGCGCAGCATCGGGCCCAGCGCCGCCCGCCCGTCGCCGCGCCGGGAGAACCGCGTGGGGCCGGACCCTTTTAGCTGGACGTCGTACCGCTCGCCGGTTGGGGTCACTTGCTCGCCCAACAGGATCGCGCGACCGTCACCGAGCATGGTGAAATTGCCGAACTGGTGGCCGGCGTACGCCTGTGCCAGCGGTGCTGCGCCCGGCGGCAGGCGGTTGCCCGCGAACACCGCCGCCGGCTCGTCCGCCATCAGAGCCTCGGTAGATAGGCCCAGCGAGATCGCCAGCGGCCTGTTCAATAGCACCAGCCGCGGCGCCTGCACCGGCGTTGGCGCTACCGTCACGTGAAACACCGCCGGCAGCTGCGCGTAGGTGTGTTCCAACCGCCAACCCGTCGCGGCAGGAGAGGGAGATGCGTGAAGTGGCGGGCGGGCGGATCCGGACATGTGTTCGCTCCCTCCGTGCCACCGGTGACGCGGGTACCGGTCGTCACGGTGTACGGCGATGCCTCACCCGCGCATAAGAGTGTAGGCGCGCCGCGCAACGGAGTACCGAAAGTCCGCCGTCGCCGTCTGGACCTGGGCCGAGGCGAACCGTGGTGGGTCGAACGGACAATGGGCCCCACGAGCTGCTACTGGGGATACTTGGCGGCTCGCCCGCGCAAGGGCAACTGACGGTAAGTGCCTCGTTTCAATGGCGACGGACCGTGGCCGTTGGTTACACTGAATGACATGTCGAAAGCGAACGTCGGACTGATCGGCATTGTGAGCGAGCTGGCGCGCGATGATTTCTGGGGAACGATGGCGCAGGTGGCGGCCATCGGTTACCGCGGCATCGAAGCGCCGGGCCGCCTGCTCGAAGGCGACGTTGCCGAGAACGTGAAGCGGTTTCACGGGCTGGGGCTGCAGGTGCTGACGATTGGCGCCAGCCGCGAGGCGGTGCGCGATCACCTGTCGCAGGTGACCCAGCAGGCGAAGTCGCTGGGGGCGCCAAGGGTCACGGTGTGGTGGGGCCCGTGTGACGATCGCGATGCGCTGCTGCGCGATGCCGAGATGTACAACGCAGCCGGCCGGCAATTGGCGCAGGACGGCATTCAACTCTGTTACCATAACCATGGCCACGAGTTCCAAACCACGTACGACGGCCTCTACGCGCTCGACATGCTCGTCGCCAACACCGATCCCAGGGCGCTCGCGTTCGAGATTGACATTGCCTGGGTCGCGTTTGGCGGCGAGAACCCCATCGCAGTCCTGCGACGGCTGGCTGGCCGTGTGCCGGCGATCCACGTGAAGGACATGCACAGCCTGAACGATAAGCACGCGTTCACCGCCGTGGGCACCGGGGTGGTGCCGGTGCGAGAATCGGTACAGACGGCGATCGAACTCGGCATCGAGTGGGTCGTGGTCGAACAGGATCGCCTGCGCAACCTGACCGCCATGGAGACCGCGACCGTGAGCTTCCTGAATCTGAAGGAGTACGGTCTGGTCTAATCCGGATCGCGATCGGCCGCGTCCTGCAACGTGGGAACCTTCGGAGAGCAACTTATGCAGCTCATCCTTCGCGGCGATGATGCCGGCGCTTCGCTTGCCGCCAACCGCGGCATCCTTACGGCATGCCGGGCCCGGCGACTGCCGAACGCCTCGGTGATGGCAGTGGGTCCCGCACTCGATGCGCTCGCCGGTCCGCTGCGCGAGATGGGGAACAGTGTATGTGTCGGACTGCACGTCACGTTGAACTGCGAGTGGTCCGACAATCGATGGGGTCCCATCTTGCCAGCGGCGGACGTCGGTTCGCTGGTAATGCCCGACGGCACATTCACCCGCTCGCCGGCAGCCCTTCACGAGCGCGATGCGGACCGCGCTCAAATCCGCGCCGAGATCGAAGCCCAACTCGCGACCCTTCGGCGGGCCGGGCTAACCGTGTCGTACGTCGATGAACACATGGGCGTCGGTTGGCTGCCCGGCGTGCGCGACCTGATCTGTGAACTCGCTGATCGGGAAGGGCTCATCGTAGCCGCCCGTTTCGCTCATCTGTCACTCAAGGATGTGGCCGGCGACGGGCAGCTAGATCGCATCGCCGCGGCTTTGGACAAAATCGAACCCGGTCTTTCGGCCACCGACGCGCGGGTGTTCATCACGCACCCCGAAGCGCCCTCGCCTTCCGACCCGCCTGACCGTCGCGACCCATCCGAGTTTCGTGCTCGGCAGGCGGATCTTGCATTGTTGCTCGATCCGGCGCTCGATGTCCTGCTCTCGCAACGAGACGTATCCGCGGTCACGTACGTGCAGGCGAACGCGAATCCGTCTACTTGATGTTCCACGTCACCGGCCCCTTGCGCCGCCGTTTATTGACAAGTACGGACCGGTCATCGCATCTTTCAGTTCTGACGAAAGTTGTTGAAGCGTCATAACACGGTGGTGCATCCGTGGGGATTTCAGGCGTAATCCAAATTCCCGAAATCCCTCGGAATCAGGCGAAATTGGAAGCGAAGGCGACTCAATACCCGAGATTGGCCGTGTTGGACCGGTGCGATTTTCGAACAGCCGACTCCGGGCTTTATGTCGGTATGAGCCTTCGGTTAACATCGGTGGCATGCGCTACAAGACCATCCTCCTCTTCGGAGCTCCCGGCAGCGGCAAAGGGACGCAAGGGAAGATCCTCGGTGAGATTCCCGGCTTCTTCCACAGCGCCACCGGCGACATCTTCCGTTCGCTGGACCTGCAGAGCGAGATGGGCCGCATCTTCTGGGAGTACGCCGGCGAGGGGAAGCTGGTGCCCGACGAGTTCACGATCAAGCTTTGGAAGCAGTTCATCCAAGGCATGGAGATGGTGAACCAGTTTCACCCCGAGAGCCAGATTTTGGTGCTCGACGGCATCCCGCGCAACCTCACGCAGGCGAAGCTGTTGGAGGACACGATCGACGTCGTGAAGATCATCTACCTGCGCACCGACAACCTGCAGAAGATGGTCGAACGCCTGAAGCGCCGCGCGCTGAAGGAGAACCGCTTCGACGACGCGAACGACACGGTGATCCAGCATCGCCTGGAGGTGTACGAGCAGGAGACGCGGCCGGTGCTGGACTACTACTCCGCCGACAAAATCGTGCGCATCGACTCCACGCTCAGCCAGATCCGGGTGCTGAGCGAGATCCTAAGCGTGATGGTGCCGATCAAAGAGGCCCACGATGGCCGCGGTTCGGCGAACCTCATTACGGTCCAACCGCATGCCGCCGCGGCAGCAGTGACGACGTAGACGGGCGATGCGCTTAACCGCGTGGCGGTTTAGCGGCTTCACCGCGTAGCATGGGCGTCTTGCCCATGCCTGTGGATTAGAATGAAGATTTTTTAGTGGCAAACCGCTTCGACCAGGCAGTTGCCACAAATTGAATCGTGCCGCCTCACGACAAGCATGGACGAGACGCCCATGCCACGGCCGTTGCAAAACGAAGAGAGGCACGGACCCTGCGGTCCGTGCCTCGTTTTATTCAGTTCCAATCGATCGCCGCAGCTTACGCGCGGCTCTGGTACGAGCCGGACTCGGTGCTGATGCGTACCACTTCGCCCACCTCAATGAAGGGGGGCACGCGGGTCTTCAAACCCGTCTCCATCACCGCGTCCTTCTGCTGATTTGTGGCAGTGGCGCCCTTGATGCCCGGGGCGGTGTCGGCAACGGCGAGGTCGACCGTCTTGGGCAGTTCATAGCTGACGATCTTGCCCTCGTGGAACATGGCCATCAGGGTCGTGTTCGGCTTGAGGTAGAGGATGTCGTCGCCGAAGACTTCCTTCGGAATCGTATCCTGATCGTACGTCTCCAGGTCCATCAGCACGTGCCCGTCTGCGTCGCTGTAGAGATACTCGACCTGCCGGCGGTCCAGCGTGGCCGTCTCGATGTCGTCAGTCGCGCCGACGCGCTTGTCCTGAATCGTGCCCTTCGACACGTCGCGCATTTTGAACTGCACCTTCGCCCGCAAGTTGCCCGGCGTGTTGTGATCGGCCCCGACGACGACGTACAGCTTGCCATCAATGATGACGGCCTGGCCCTTCTTGATATCGCTTGCTCGCATGTTGTTTTCCTCTAATTTTCGAGAGTCCCGAAGGTTATCCGCAGGCGCAGGTGGCGTCAAACGGGTCGCTCATCCAATGCTTCATACAATTGCCGGAAACCGGGAGACGCTTGCTCTGTCTCGACTTTGGCTTCCGTCATCATCCTGTAGTGGCGACGCCTGCGTCGCGGTCGGGGCGCAGCCCCGAATCCCGGCGTGATTCGACGCTTCGCGCCGACCGCGACGCAGGCGTCGCCACTACAGGAACTGCTTTAACAGAGGGGGCGAGACAGAGCAGGAGACTCTGAGTTCAGAGACGCCGCTCAACCTGACGAAGCGGAACGCTTACGCATGATAAACAGGTAATTGAACCCCCTCAGGTAGAAGTTTCCCTCTTCCGCTGCCTTGCGGTAGTTGCCCATCTCCAACGTCTTGTTGTGGCGGACGACGGAGATGATGTCGACGGGTTCCAGGCCCGCCGCCTGCATGCGCTGGAACAGTTCGAAGCCAAGCGGGTAGAACTTCTGCCCGTGGACGTAGCTGTCGCTGACGTAGAGCGCCATGTGGCCGCCGGTTTTTAAGACGCGCACGATATCGGCGATCACCTGTTCCATGGCGGTGTAGTACTCGCCGGTGGCGGCGTCGAGCTTGCCGATGTCGCGGGGGTCGTCGCCGTAATCTAAATGCGTGCTGTAAGGCGGATCGATGAAGACGAAGTCGGCTTTCCCCGTCAGCTCGGGTGGCAGCTTGCGCGCGTCGACGCGGAAGATGTCCTTTCGGCTGGGGTGGACGTCGTAGCCAAGTGCTTTGCGGTTCAGGTCGCGCGCCACATCGAGTGTGGTGCCGCTGCCACAGCAGGGGTCGATGACGAGGTCTTTCTCCTTCGTGTAGCGTTGCAGCAGGTTCCAGATGATGTAGCTGGGCGTGGCACCCTTATAGCCCGGGCGGCCCTGTTGGCCTTCGCCGTAGTCTTGCGAAGGGTAGTCCCAGAGGGTGGTGGGCTGGATGCGGAGGGGTGGTCGTTTGAACTTCATTGCGTGGAAAGGATATCGGTTGGTCCCCTCTCCCGCATGCTTCGGGAGAGGGTTAGGGTGAGGGTGATTTCGATCTGCTGACAATTCTTGTAAGAAGGAAATCACCGTAACCTAGCCTAGCCTCTTCCGGATTGCCGGGAGAGGAATCGGAGATCAATCCGGCAATCGCCGCTTCACGTCCTCGGCCAGCTTGGCCTCCAGGTTTTCATCGCGGCGGACGGCGTACCAGTACTGCGGGTAGTTGGCCACCGGTGGGTCGAAGTCGTTGTAGCCCTGCACCGTGGCGCCGGACAGCGCATTGCGATTCAAGACGCCGAGCGTCACCCGGCGGTCCTGCGAGGCGCGGCGTTCGACGACCACCTTGGGGTAAGCCTCGACCAACGGTCCGACGACGCGCAGCTCGAACTGGATCGTCCGCCGAACGGTGCCCAGGCTGCTTTCGGCGATCGAGTAGGCATCGGGCAGATCGCGCCGCCAGAACTCCAGCAGTTGCCCGCCGAGCAGCGGTCGGCTGGTGAGGATGCCGCTGCGATAGTCGCGACGTTCGAAATCGAAGAACCGGTCGTCCACCGCATCTTCACAGGCCTTCCAAAGGCGGTCGTAGTCCACGTCCTGCACGACCACGCTTGGTGGCCGATCGAACCAGTAGTCGAGCGAGGCCGTCTCGATCGGCGCGTACAGCGGATCGATCTGCGGCATACCCTTGGTGGCGCAGCCTGCGAGCGTTACGCACATTGCAAGGTGTAAGGAAGAACGCTGAAGGGTGAACAAGGCCTTCCCGCGACCCGCGTTGTTCTGCTTCTCTTGTGTCATCGTTCCACCTTCATCCTTCACCCTTACGTCTCACACGCCGCTGTCGATCGCGACGCTGTTGCCCGAGGGGCGGTCGAGTGGATTGGTGCTGAACTGTTCGCCAACCGTGTGGATGAAGACCCCGTTGAGCGTGCCGGGCGTGCCCATGCTGGCGCCGGCGACGATGATGATGCGGTCGCCCGCCTCGGCGAACTTGCGGGCGAGGATGACCTGATCGGTATCGGCGGCCAGATGCGTGATGTCGTCCGGTGGAACCATCTCCTGTGGCACCACACCGTAGTGCAACGCCATTCGACGCAGCACGCCGTGGTCGCTGCTCATGGCGATGATGGGCACCGGGAAGCGCGTCTTGCTGAAGATGCGGGCGGTCTCACCGCTTTGGCTCCAGATGATGACGAGTTTGATGCCCAGTTCCTGCACCATCTGGTAGACGCCCTTGGCAACCGCGGCCGACATCTGCAGCGTTTTGAGGCGCATCGCAGGTTCGTGCGTGCGGTTCTTCGTAAGATAGCGCTCGGTGACGTCGGCGATGTGCGCCATCGTGTGAACGGTGACGATCGCGAACTTGCCGACGCTGGTTTCGCCGGAAAGCATGACGGCATCGGTGCCGTCGTAGATCGCATTCGCAACGTCGCTGACCTCGGCGCGCGTCGGGCTGGCGGCATCCACCATGCTCTGCAGCATCTGCGTCGCCACGATCACCGGTTTGCCCGCGTTTTGGCAACGGCGGATGAGGTCCTTCTGCAGGATGGGCACCTCGGCGACGTCCATCTCAACGCCCAGGTCGCCGCGCGCAACCATCAGGCCGTCGGACGCATCGATGATCTCGTCGATCTGCTTGATCGCCTCCGATTTTTCGATCTTGGCAATCAGATGGGCGGTGCTGTTGCGCTTGCGCAAATGCTGGCGAAGTGTGTTGAGGTCTTCGGCGCTGCGCACGAACGAGAGGGCGACGTAGTCGATGTCGTTCTCGATCGCCCAGTCGGCACATTCCCAGTCGCGTTCGGTAATGCTGGGGGCATTCACGTGCGTGTTGGGCAGGTTGATGCCCTTGTTGTTCTTCAGCACGCCAGCGACCGTGCAGTTGGCACGAACTTCGTTGCGGTCCTTTTCCACGCAGACGAAGCGGATCAAACCGTCCTCGATCAGGATGCGGTCGCCAACCTGCACGTCGTCGACGAAGCGGTCGTAGATGCTGCTGACGCGCTTCTCGCCATCAATGAGGTTGCCGACGATCGGCTCGCGCTGAATGACAAGCGTATCGCCGACCTCCAGCGGCAGCCCACCGGTACCATCGACGTCTGCAATCTTGCTCAAGCGAATCTTCGGGCCGCACAAATCGCCCAACACCGCGATGGGCCGATCGAACCGGGCAGCGGCCTCGCGGATCATGCGCAGCATGAGCAGGTGCTCGTCGAGCGTGCCGTGCGAAAAGTTCAATCGGCAAATGTCGACGCCCGCTTCGAACAGCTTGTAAAGCGTTTCGGTGCTGCGGGTGGCGGGACCCATCGTGGCGATGATCTTAGTGCGAATCATAGTGTGTCAGCGTGCGCGCGTGGCCTAAGGGTGAATCATCTTCACGCGGGCGCGCGTGTCAAATGCGGGCGGCGGGGGGAGGCGGTTTCCTCCCACGCCAGACTTTGCGTATGCTCACGCAATCGTGCTTCGACGCAACGTGCTCATCTTCCATCAGGCGGCGCTGGGCGACTTCGTGCTGACGTGGCCGCTGGCGATCGCGCTGGGGCGGTTATATCCGCAGTCACGGATCAAGTACGTGACGGCAAGCTCGAAGGGGCGGTTGGCCGAGCGGGTGCTGGGCGTCGATTCGCTCGACGCCGAAACGGGTTGGCCGACGCTCTTCAGTGAACGGCCAAACCCTCCGGAACCCGTGTTGCGCGCTTTGAGCGGCGCGCATGCAATCTTCGACTTCGGCGCGGGCCCGAACACCTTATGGTCCGCGAACATCGCGCAACTGGCCCCGGCGGCCGACCTGTTGCACCTGCCGACCAAGCCACCTGCTGACGATGCCGACGCGCGACACGTGGTGGAACATCTGATGCAGTCCCTCGCTGCTCGCCCCGCGGTCGCCACTGCGGTCGAACAGATCCTACGCTCCGTCCGCGATCGCGGTGTCGCGGCCCGGCGGACGGTGGGGCAGGCAATCGTCATTCATCCTGGTAGTGGATCACCAACCAAGAACTGGCCGTTGGAGAACTTCATCGAAATGGCTGGGCGAGTGAAGGCGATGAACCGGCCGGTGCGGTTTCTGGTCGGAGAGGTCGAACGCGAATGCCTCATGGCTGAACAGATCGCGCAACTGTCGACTTACGGCGAGCTGATCGAACCGACCGATTACGTGCACCTGCACGCGTCGTTGATCGACGCCGCCGTCTATGTCGGCAACGACAGTGGCCCCACGCACCTGGCGGCGATGTGTGGCGTGCCGACCGTCGCGCTTCTCGTCCGACCCAACGCCAAAGTATGGGCGCCCGTTGGGCCGCGCGTGAGCGTGTTGGAAGGGGAAGCGATCGCAATCGACAAGGTTTTGGCGCGGATCAACGCACTAATTGCAACATCGGATGCCGCGCCGGATGTGAAGCTTGCCGACGCCTCGGATGACTGATCGTTCCGTAAGGGCGACGCAGGTGTCGCCCTTACGGCGCGATCCAGTTATCTAGTGGATGAACCGCATCTCGCCGAAGTTCGGTGCCAGTCCCGGCAATCCTGGCAATGGCTTGTAGCCGGCCGGCCAGTAGACGAAAAATGCCTTGCCCAACATGAATCGGCCTGGCACCCGGCCAGCTTCTACGACGAGGTCTTCACCGGGCAGGTTGATCGGGCTGCTCCAGACGCGGGCGTCGCCACTGATGAGCGAGTTGTCGCCGCAGACGAAGTACTCGTCGGGACCGAGGAAGATCGGGCTGCGCGGGTTGCCCCACGGGCGGGCCAATTCGTTGGACGGGCCCGCGTTGATGTAGTGGATGTCACGGTGCAAGCCGACGTGGCTCACGTCACAGGTCTGGTCGACTGCTTCGATCTCGGCCGTGGGCAAGGGCTTTATCCGTCCACCGCCGGCGGTGATGAGCGCTTCGACGTTCGGGGCGTAATCGGCACCGGTCGCGACAACCTCCTGGCCGTTCACGATGATGCTGGCGCGATAGTCGACGTTCTGCAAGGCCACGCGAACCTTGCCATCCAAGCTCATGGACTTCTCGCCTACCAAGGTGGGTTCGCCACCGTCGGTGGCGCGCAGCAGGCGCACCCTGTCGGGTAGCACTTCTGCCGTAAATACGTCACGTTCCTTAGATAGCCGCAGGCGAAGCGGCCCATCGCCAGCTTGGCGCTCGTAGACCACCGACAGCTGCAGGTCGGCCACGGTATGGCGGGGCGGCATGAGCGGCGCGTCCCACAGGTCGCCCCTTGCGGCTACGTTGAGCAGGTTGCGGTCCCAGTAGGTCTGGTCGTAACCAAGGAAGTCCTGGAACGGAAACGTCTCGGGCATGGCAGCGGCGTCGAAGTGAAGCGTGCCGCGATTGGTGCCGCTGTCGGTGTCGAAGCGGAACGTACGACCTCCGTTGAGCGACAGGTTCCAGCCGGCACCTTCCGTTGGAGCCCAGGGCTGGCGCCAGTCGCGGGCACGCGTCTCGCCACTTGGATGGAAGTCGTTGTCGTACACGACGCGCCACAGCGCATCCTGCACCCTCGCGGTCTTGGTCTGAACCACGAAGTCCGCGGGTGCCGGTGGGGTGCCGGTGTTGGGGGCGACGTAGATATCGCCGTCCAGGATCATGACGACCTCGTTGGGCTTGCCTACGAGGCGCTTGATGTAGTTCTGCGTGTAGTCGTGCAGCTCCGGACTGTCAGGGCTTTTGAAGACCACCACGTCCCACCGCTGGGGCTCGTTGAACAGGTAGAGGTACTTCATCACGAGGATGCGATCCCCATGATGCACCGGCGGCGATGTCGCGTCGTTGGTGGGGCGTTGCGGGTCGACCTTCGGCAACTTGTAGCCGCAGTTGGGGCAGTGGATCGGGTAAACCCGCGGTTCGGTCCCGCGCGGCCCACGCACGCCCTCGGCTTGGGCGGGAATGAAGACGTCGTCGCTTTCCGACCGGGGTGAGCTGTAGTTGGCGGTGAACTTGTAGCCGCAGTCCGGGCAGAAGAAGCGCATGTGCGCCCCGAGCAGCGTGGGGGCCATCGAGCCGGTCGGGATCACGAAGGCTTCGACGACGAACGCGCGGAAGATGAACGCGAGGATGAACGCCACGAGGATCGATTCGATCGTCTCCTGCACGTTCGTCTGCTGCGATACGGCTGCGCGCCGTGGGGCAGGCTTCGAAGGATCGGAAGCGGAGGGCGTGGTGCCGGAATCGGTCATATCGGGCAGATGGTACGACTGGCGGTGTGAAGAACAAGCGGACATAGCTATTCCGTGCCGCGGGCATGGAACGAACCTGCCGAGTCCGTTAACATTCCATGAAGAAGTATGGTCACCATTCCCCCGCATATCCGTGGTCTTGTTTTCGACTGTGACGGCACGATCGCCGACACAATGCCCCTGCACTACAAGGCCTGGACGGCCGCTTTGGGTGCTTACGGGCACGATTTCCCCGAAGCGCTCTTTTACGAGATGGCCGGCATTCCGACTGTGCGGATCATGGAGATCCTGAACGAGCGCCACGGCTATCGCCTGCCGGTGCAGGAATCGGCCGAACTTAAGGAGCGGCTGTTCGTAGAATTCATCCCTCAGGTGCTGCCGATCGAACCCGTTGTACAAATCGTCAACGACTACCGCGGCAAATTGCCCATGGCTGTCGCCACTGGGGCTACGCGGGTGACCTGTCAGAAAACGCTGACCGCGCTGGGGCTGATCGACCGCTTCAGCGTCTTAGTGACGGCCGACGACGTCCAGCATGGCAAACCGGCGCCGGACATCTTCTTAGAGGCTGCCAGGCAGATCGGCGTGCAGCCCGAACTCTGCTACGCGTTTGAGGATGCCGACCTCGGCATCGAATCAGCGACGGCCGCCGGCATGACGGTGATCGACATCCGTCCGCTGCGCGTGGCAAAGCCAAGTCCCTAATGGCCGGACCGGCCGCTTCGGTGGCCGGTGATCCGGGTCTTACGGAGCATCCGTAAGGCTTCGCATAACGAAAGATTGAACCTTATGGCGAGCCTGCAATCTTTCATCGACTGGTTCTCGGGCGGCACGAACCAGTACATGTCGCTGTATCACTGCATGGCCCACGACAACCTGTGGGTCGCGATCACCGTCGGGCTCGATTTGGCGGTGGCGGCGGGGTACGTGCTGATCATGATGCACTGGTGGCGCAACGAGCGCACGCTGCCCGACCATGTCCCCGCCAAGCACGCGCTGCGCAGCATGCGGAACATCTTCCTGTTCTGCGGGCTCTGCGGTTACCTGTTCATCCCGATCAAGATGTTCTGGCCGGCGTGGCGGTTGTACGACATCTTCATGATGGTGCTCGTCTACAACACTTGGCGCTACGCGTTGAGCGCGCGGGGGCTGAAGGTCGTTTACAACGAAATCGGCCGCAACGAGGAATTGGCCGCCGACCTCGCCGAGAGTCGCAGCGAGAGCAAGCGCAAGAGCTTCTTCCTGAACGCGATCAGCCACGACCTGCGCACGCCGCTGAACGCGATCATGCTGCAGTCGCACCTGGCCGACATGAGCGTGGCCAACAAGGACTCCGCCGCGCTCACCGAGTCGCTGCGCGACATCCGCGCCAACGCCCGCGAGACGGCCGAGCTGTTGAACACGCTGCTGGAGTACGCCCGGCTCGACTGGGCAAGCGAGCCGGTCAAGCGATCGCCGTGCAACCTCGCCGATCTGGTCGACGAGATCCTTCAGCGCCATCAGGCCGCCGCCCAGGCGCGCGGGCTGACGCTGCGCAACAACGTGCCGGGCGACCTGACGATTCATGTAGATGTAGAGAAGCTCGAGCGCGTGATCACGAATTTGGTCCAGAACGCGGTGAAGTTCACCGAGACGGGCGGCGTACGGGTGGAGGTGGACGCGCGGGGCGCCAGCGTCGAGCTGCACGTGATCGACACCGGTATCGGCATCGACCCCGCCGTCACCGAGACGCTTTTTGAGGAGTTCGTGCAGGTCGGTAACAACGAGCGTGACCGTGCCAAGGGCTTCGGTCTCGGGCTGACGATCTCCCGCCGATTCGCACGGCACTGGGGCGGTGACGTGTTGGTGGAAAGCCGCAAGGGTTCCGGCAGCCGCTTTACCATCCTGCTGCCAGACTCCCGCTTGCCGATCGCCGCCCCGGCCACCGACGCCGTCCCGTCATTGCAGGCAACGAATCTGGCTACGAAGTAGCCCTCGTCGCAGTATTGCCCCCACTTCGGTCTCTAAACCGCTTTCTCTTCGCCGCAGGAGCGCAGCTCCTATGGCGAAAAGCATACAAGGCAAAATCGATCGCGAAACCGCTTCTACACCGGCGACGTCGACGAACCGAGCGCGTCCTTCAACAACTCCGTCACGCGGGTCCCACCGATCTCGCGCTTCCCAAATCCGGGCAACGCCCCTGCTGCCTCGGCGGCCTGCTGGGCGTCGGGATAATTGCTGACAAGCATCATCTTCTGGTTCGGCATCGTCAGCTTCAGCGTGCGAATGACGTCGACGCCCATTGGCTGGTCAAAGCCATAACCCAACTCGCGATTGAACAGGATCAAATCGACCCCTTTGGCCAGACCATCGGTAAGCTCACGCGGCGCGTCGGCCATCAGAATCTCCGCGGTCGGCTCCGCCTTGCGGATCGCCATGCGGAGGTAGCTGCTGTCCGGACCGCAGTGACCGACGAGAAGAATTTTCTTAGCCATAATGAATATCGTAGGGCCGGGGCCGGCGATTGGTAAAGGGTGGATCGCCGATTGAGGACGGCTATTTACGACTCTGCTTTTGCGGGAGTTCGTCGGAATATTGCCAGCACGCGGTCGAGGCTGACAACGTACAGCCGATTGTCGTGTTCCATCTCGACCGGGATCGCCTCGCGCGGGTCGAACAGCACCTTGTCGTACTGGCGAATCGTGTGGTCCTCATCGTTCTCGATCGCCTTGCTGATCGCGATGACCCGGCCCGTGATAACGGGGATCTCGTGCGTGTCGGGCAGCACAATGCCGCTCTTGGTCTCGCGCTTGTTGTCATCCTTGCGAATAACAACGCGCTTGCCGATTGGTTCGATCAGATCGTACTCAGGGGTTCGGGCGGTGGGGCGGGTGGCCATATCGCATCATTATAGCGGAGCAGATAGGCGATAGAAGTTACGGCGGCCTCGGCGGCTTTCGCTGACGCCGTTCTGGGGACACAATTTGAGCCCATGGCGACTTGGCTCATCTACGCGTTACTGGCGGCCGTCTGCGCGGCGGCGATTTCCATCTTTGGCAAGATCGGCATGCAGGGACTGAACGCCGACATCGCGACGGCGGCGCGCAGTGTCGTGCAAGCTGCATTTGTCGTCGTGTTCGTGTTGACGATGGGTGGACTACAGCACATCGCGGCGTTGCGCGACCGGCCGTTGGCGCTTTCGATGGTGATCCTCAGCGGTGTGGCGGGGGGACTATCCTGGATCTTTGGCTTCCGCGCGCTGCAGTTGGCGGCAGTGTCGCAGGTGTCGCCGATCGACAAGCTCAGCGTGCCGATCGCGGTCGTGCTGTCGGTAATTCTGCTCGGCGATCGGCCGAGCGGGATGAACTGGTTGGGGGTCGGCATGATCGCCGTCGGGGCGTATTTCGCGTCGCTGCCGCGAGGGTGACGAGCGCGGTCTTCACGTAGCATGGGCGTCTCGCCCATGACTAAAGTAGAACAGAAAGCAGAGCTGTTCTGCTGGGTGAAGAGCATGGCTTGGCTCGAACTAGGTCTTCCGCTTCGGGGACAGTCATGGGCGGGACGCCCTTGCTATGTGGAGATGAAGATGGAAATGCTTAGCGATGTTGTTCAACGCCGACGCGAGCGCACATGTCGAACAGCGGGCACGTTGAACACTTCGGTGCCTTACCCGTGCAGACGTGCTTGCCGAACGGCACGAGCAGTTTGTTGATCTCCACCCAGTACTTCCGCGGTAGCACCGCCTGCAAAGCGGCCATTGTCTTTTCAGGTGTGCTGGCGGCGATGTAACCCCAGCGATTGGTGACGCGGTGGACGTGGATGTCGACGCCGATGCCGTGTGGGTCGTTGCAGGCGATGCCCAGGACCAAGTTCGCGCACTTGGGGCCAACGCCGGCGAAGCCGGTCAGTACATCGAAGTCGCACGGCACCTTGCCATCATGGGATTGCACGGCGGTCTCGGCGATCTGGCGGATCTGCTTTGCCTTGGGGCGATGGAACGTGCAGGCGCCGATCAACTCATCGATCTGTTCCTCGGACAGCTTCACCATGTGGGCCGGCGTGCGGGCGACGGCGAACAGCTTCTTTGACGTTGGGATCGTCACCTCCTCGAACGTGCGGATGGAGATGATGCAGGCGACCACGATTTCGAAGACGGAACTGAAGCCTTCCTCGTGCAACTGGAACATCGCCGCCTTCGGCCAAGGGCGGGTGACGTCGCGCAGCCGTTGCATGGCGGTGTGGATGTCGAACGGCACCGAGGCGGGTGCGGTGGACTTCGGACGAGAGACGGCCGGCATCCGTGCCATGTCCAATAGATTAAGTTGTAAGCGTGCCACCGCCTGCGCGCGAACTTGGTGCCGTCCATTTGGCAATGACGGCCAACTGCCATACAATAGATCGACTGGCCACTGGAAAGCGGCCGGGTCCGATGCAAGGGTCGGCTGTGAACCGGGTCAGGTCCGAAAGGAAGCAGCCCTAAACAGAACCGGTTCTGTGCCGTCGTGTCCCCGGCCGCTTTCCGGTGGCCTTTTTCATGCGATAGTCCTTCGCAGCTTCTGAAGGAAATACTCAACGCAGAGGCGCGGAGGTTGCGCAGAGAAGGCAAGATCAGTCCAGGTTTCCTCCGCGCACCACTCCGCGCTGCCTCTGCGCCTCAGCGTTGATCTCCTCGTATTTTTAGAAACGCTAACAACCTCGGGCGCTTGCCAGTAAGATCGCGGGCATGACGCGCCTGTTCATCGTTGCCAAGACAGACAAGCCCGCGGTCGCCGCGGCGCTCGAGGAACTTCGACCCTGGTTGGCACAGCGGTGCGAGATCGTGGGCGTCGAGAGCAACGGACAGAACACGCTGGCCGATCACGACGCCGACGTGGTGCTGGTGCTGGGCGGCGACGGCACGCTGCTGTCGACCGCCCGCCGACTGAACGGTCGGCCCATTCCACTGCTGGGCGTCAATTTTGGCCGGCTCGGCTTCCTGGCCAGCTTTACGCCTGAGCAGATGAAGGAAGGGCTCGAGGCGTTCATCCGCGGGCAGTTGCCGATCACGAATCGTAGCGCGCTGCAGGCGCTGGTCTATCCGCCGGGGTCGACTGAGCCGACGTTTCGCGCGACGGCGTTGAACGACGCGGTCATCACCGCGGGCGCGCCGTTTCACATGATCGAGCTGGAGCTTTGCGTCGCCAATGAAGGGGGCATTCGTTATTTCGGTGACGGTGTGATCGTGGCGACGCCGAGCGGTTCGACGGCGTACAACGTGTCGGCGGGGGGGCCGATCATCGACCCGAACGTCGACGCGCTCTGCATCACCCCGATCTGCCCGCACAGCCTCTCGTTCCGCCCGGTGGTGGTCGCCGGCGACGCGGTCGTGGAGATTTTGGGCATGCGGTTGAACGAGGGGACGACGCTCTTCTGCGATGGTCAGGCAAGCACGCCCTTGAAGCAGGGCGACCGCGTGCTGGTCAGCCGTAGCCCGAACGACGTTCGGCTGGTTGAGAACCCGCGAACGCGCCAGTGGAAGAGCTTGGCCGATAAACTACACTGGGCCGCCACGCCGCGGTACACGGACCGGAAGTAGCTCCGCATCGCGGCAACCGCGGCGTGCGCTATATTGGTCATCCTGGGGTACGCCGAAGGATCTCCCCCGTATTCGTACTTGAAGTAGAAGAGATCCTTCGGCGTACCTCAGGAGGACGATAGGCCGGCGGAGTTACGCTTAGTACCCGCGCCTTCCTTAGTGCGACGGTGGCTGCACGCCCGGGATCTTATTCACCTGATCGTAGATGCTGGAGCGGCCCGGCTTCGGCGCCGCGGGCGTGGCATCTTGCGCTGCGGGGGCGGCGGTGGCATCCGGCGTGGTCGCGCCGGCGGTCGGGGCGCTGGGGGTAGCTGGCGTCCCGGGGACGCCCGGCACGCCGCCGTCGAGGGGGATGTTGCCGGGCAGTTCGAACTTCGCACCACCACGGTCGACGACGAGCGTCTGGCGGCGCTGGTAGGCTTCCAGCGTAAGCGCCTTGGCGAGTTCGGGGTCGTCGATGTCGCGTACGCGCTGCGGGCCAACCTCGATGATCTTGTCGTCGGCTTTTAGACCAAAATAGGTCTCCATGGGCCCGCCAACCACAATATTAGAGACCAGCAGCGCCCCGGTGCGGTTGCCCGCGGGCACGGCCTCCATCACGATCGAGTCGCTGGTGCGCATGCCGTCGGCGTCCTTGCCGGCCAGCTGGTTGGCTTCGACCCGGGCCTCTTTGCCCTTCTGCAGCACCGTGACGGTGTAATCGCCCGGCCCACCTTTGGCCGAGAGCATGATGACGATCACGAGCAGCGTGATGAGGATGCCACCGAGGCCGAAGATCCATCGCATAGTCGTTCCTGGTTAGTCCGCCAGTGCCATTATGACGCCCTTTGCGTGGAAGTGAAACTGGAAAGCCGCAGGCGTCAGGGGGAACTGTGCGCGGTGTGCACTGGGCTTCTCATCCTTCCCGAGTTGAAAGCACCCAGTGGTCCCCGTCGCCCTCCACTTTGTTCTCCAGGTCGGTACCGTACAGTGGCCCGGTAACCGCGATACTCATGGTGATGTCGACGTACTGCAGGTCGTCGGAGCGTTTGATGAACGCGTCGAACACGTCGACCCCCAATTGATCCATGCGATCGACCGTCGCCTGCAGGCAGCCGGGCGTCCACCGCCGGCGGATGACGATGTCGTAGCGGTGCTGGTTGGGGAACAGATTGCCTATGTAGTCGAGCACCCACAGAGTGATCAGGATCAGCGCCGTCGCGACCAGCGTCACCGCGTACTGCCCGAAACCCGCCGCCAAGCCCATTGCCGCGACGCACCATAGGCCAGCGGCGGTGGTAAGGCCCTGAACAGAGCCGTTGTTCTTCAGGATCGAACCGGCACCAAGAAATCCGATGCCGGTCATGACACCGTAGGCGATGCGGGCAGGGTCGACTTGAAGTTCGATGGACGAGGAGAGGTTCTGCGGCTGCCACGGTTCAAATGCGAAGTGGATCGATACGATCATCACCAGCGCGCTGCCGAGGCAGACGAGCGCATGCGTACGAAAGCCAGCCTCGCGGCCGCGGAGCTGCCGCTCGATCCCGATCACGCCGCCACAGAGCATGGCGAAGATCAGCCGAAAGGCGGATTCGGTGGCGTAGCCTAACGAGCGCCCCCAATCGACCAACTGCTGGTCCAGCAGGTTCAACCATTCCATCGCCTGAGATTACCGATCAGGCCCGTCAGTTGGAACGCCGAAACGCTCATCGTGGGTCAGCTGCAGCCCTTACAGCGGCGGTACGACCTTCACAGCTTCGCGCTGGCTCGGCTTGATCTTCAGCAACCGATCGAGGCGGGTGATCTTGATCAGTTCCATCAGGCGGTCGCCCACGCCGCACAGAACGAGACTGGTGCGGTTCAACGTCGCCAGCTTCTTGTGCAGTTGGATGACGATACCGATCGCCTGACTGGAGATGTACTGGACGCGTTCGAAGTCCAGCACGATCAGCCGTTTGTCCTCGACGTCCACCAGGTGGTACAGCGAGGCGGCGATCTCCTCGAGCACGATCGGGTCCATCAGGGAGGCTTCCGTGAACTCGATCACGGTGTACTTTTCAATGGTGGTGATCGTGAAATGGCCGTTCATGGTCCTCTGTGGAGCGTGGGCGTACATAGTGAAGCTCATCGAGCGGACCACCGGCCCACTTAACGATTTTCACCGGCTGCGCGAACTGGCGGCGGCCTTCCGTGCCGATTGTGCGGGCTTTGCCGTTGCTTTCGGCCCACCCAGCGCAACCTGAAGCACCTCATCGACGTTGCTGACGAAGTGGAACTTCAACGTCTTCTTTACCTCGTCGGGCAAATCGGGCAGGTCCTTCTCGTTGCGTTTCGGCACGATCACCTGCTTGATGCCAGCCCGCATGGCGGCCAGCGTCTTTTCCTTCAGGCCACCAATCGGGAGAACGAGACCACGAAGTGTGATCTCACCGGTCATCGCCACGTCGTGATGTACGGGGCGGTTCATCAGCAACGACGCCAGCGCCGTGAACATGGCCGTGCCGGCGCTGGGGCCGTCCTTCGGGACCGCACCGGCAGGGACGTGGATGTGGATGTCGCTCTCGGCCAGCAACTTAGCATCGACGCCCAGCTGGCTGGCGCGCGACCGCACGAGGCTGAACGCCGCCGTCGCCGATTCCTTCATCACGTCACCGATCTGCCCGGTCAGCGTGATGCCGCCCTTGCCAGGATAGCGCGCGGCTTCGATGAAGAGGATCTCCCCGCCAACGGGTGTGTACGCCATGCCCGTTGCCACGCCCGGCACGCTCGTGCGGCTGGCCAACTCGGGCTCGAACCGGCGGGGGCCGAGCGTCTTCTCGACGTACACCGGGTCGACGTTCACCTTGTTCTTGTTCCCCCCCACCACCTCAGCAGCAATGCCGCGCGCGATCGAGCCGATGCTGCGCTCCAGGTTGCGCACGCCGGCCTCGCGGGTATAGCCCTCGATGACGAGCTTCAGCGCGGCGTCGTTGAAGCGGGCCTGCTTCGTCGTCAGGCCGTTGGCTTCCAGCTGGCGCGGCACGAGGTAGGTCTTGCTGATGCTCAGCTTGTCGGCCTGCGTGTAGCCGGGAATCTCGATCACTTCCATGCGGTCGCGCAGCGGGCCGGGCACGGGGTCCATGCTGTTGGCGGTCGCGATGAACAGCACCTTTGACAAGTCGAACGGCACGTCGAGGTAGTGATCGGTAAACGTGTGGTTCTGGGCCGGGTCCAGCACTTCCAGCAGCGCGCTGGCGGGGTCGCCACGGAAGTCGGCGCCGAGCTTGTCGATCTCGTCGAGCATCATCACGGGGTTGCGCGTGCCGGCCTTGCGCAGCTCCGCGATGATGCGCCCGGGCATGCTGCCGATGTACGTCCGGCGATGCCCGCGAATGTCGGCCTCGTCGCGCACGCCGCCGAGGGCCACGCGGATGAACTTACGGCCCATCGCGTCGGCGATGCTCTTGCCCAAGCTGGTCTTACCGACACCGGGTGGCCCGATGAAGCACAAAATCGCGCCGCCACCGTCCGGCTTCAGCTTGCGCACAGCCAGGTATTCGATGATGCGGCGTTTGACCTTATCCAAGTCGAAGTGGTCGCGGTCGAGAATCTTGCGCGCCTCGGCCAAGTCCAGGTGGTCCTGACTCAGGATCGACCACGGCAGTTCGCTCAGGATCTGGATGTACGTGCGGATGACGCCGTACTCGGGGCTGGCGCTGGGAATGGCCTCCAGGCGATTCAGCTCGCGCGTGGCCTCCTTCATCACGTTCTCGGGCAGCTTGGCTTCGTCCAGCTTGGCGCGCAGGTTGTCCACCTCGCTGCCACCGCCGGCCTCACCGGTCGCCTCACCGAGTTCCTTGCGGATGGCCTTCAGCTGCTCTTGCAGGTAATAGCGCCGCTGGCTCTTGTCGATGTTCTCCTTCACCTGCGACTGGATCTTGTTCTGCAGTTCCAGCACGTCCAGTTGCGTGGCGAGGCGCGACGCGATGAGGCGGAGGCGCTTCTCGACGTCCAGCTCTTCGAGCATGGTCTGCTTGTCGCCCGTATCTGCCTGCAGGTTGGCCGCGAGGAAGTCGGCCAGCGCCGATGGGTTGGTGATGCTGTTGAGCACCTGGGCCGCTTCGTCGGGCGTGTTAGGCGACAGCTCGATCACGCGGTTGGCCTGTTGACGCACGCTGGCGATGAGCGCGTCGATCGGCGCGCCGCTGGCCATGGTGTCTTCGATTATTTCGATGCGGCCGGAGGCGAACGGGTCGCTTTGCGTTAGTTCCATCAACCGGAAGCGCGCCAACCCGTGCACGATGATCGACTGGTTGCCATCGGGCAGTTTGAACAGCTTCAGGATCATGCAGGCCACGCCGACCGTGTGCAAGTCGGGGTACTGCGGGTCTTCCACGTCGGCGTTCTTCTGCGTGACGACGCCGATGACCTTTTCGCCGGGCATCACCTCGTCCAGGAGGTTCTTGCTCTTGGCGCGGCCGACGTTCAACGGCATGACGGTGCCGGGGAACACAACGATGTTGCGGATCGGCAGGATCGGCAGCACCGACGGCACGGTCAGCTTCTGCCCGTTGCCCCCACCCGTTCTGATGATGGTGGCGGCCGGACCGCGTTCGATGATGGTGGTTTCAGCCATGTCGTAGTTGTGGGCAGCGGGCAGTGGGTAGTGGACAGTTCAGCCAAGGGCCCGCCTTCGCTGAACCGTCCACCGCCCACTATCTGCTGCCCACGCTCCTCTCTCACTTCTTGGGAATCTCGATCCACAGTAAGCCGTCACGATACGACGCGTTGATCTCTTCCTTGGCGGCATCGGGCGGCAGCTCGACGCTGCGGCAGAAGCTGCCGTGGTCGATCTCCATCACGTGGACGCGCAGCTTCGGGCCACCGTCACCCTCCTTCGATGTCTGCCACGGCACCTGGCGATGGCCGCGCAACGTCAACTCGCCGGCGAGCACCTCGACGTCGATCTTCTCCTTCTCCACGCCGGCGAGGTCGACGCAGACCAGGTAGGCGGTCTCCGTCTCGTACAAATTCACCGGCGGCGACCAGGTGTCGGACCCGCAGAAGTTGTAATACCCACCGGCGCCGCTGGGGTCACCGCTGCGCCCGGACGATCGACGGATGTTGCCGTAGGGAACTTCGATTGCCTGTTGCACCATGGGATCTCCGTGGGATTGCAGAATCATGATAGGGGAACGCGTTGCGAAGGGGAACGCCTCACCCCGGCGTCTTCGCCTGACTCAGACTGGGCGCGGCCGGATCGCCCTCGGCCAGCTGCACCAGCAGGGGCTGGACGCGCTGGTCGATGTGGTCCATCGTCATTGCCAGCGTCGTCGCGATTATCACGCTCTCGTCGCACGCGATGCGCGTTTTCGCCTTGGCGATCTCGCCTTTGAAGGACCACAGGCCGACGATCATCGGCAGCGCTTTGAACCGCTGGTGCAGCCGTTTGCACAGGTATCGCGATGACGTGACGGCATCCGGCGGTAACGCGCTGACCACCACCAGATGCGCGCCGTCGCGCTCCACCTGTTCCACCATCTCGCTCGCCAGCGATTTGACCGAGACGGCGGTCGCGCAGAAGCCGCGCATCTGCAGCAGCTGCGCGACCATCAGCCCGACGACCTCGTCGGCATCGTCGTGGGCGGGCAGGATCTCGACGTTCACGATGCAGTTTCGCGGCACGCGAAACCGGCTGCCGGTCGAGGCCCGCGCGCTGGCGAGGGCCGTCGCGATGGCGTCGTCCGGTTCCGCGTCGGCCAGACCGCGCGCCACCTTCACCCGCTGCTGATCGCCAAGCTCGTCCACCATCTCGCGGATGCTCCGGCGAACGTAGGCGGCGCGGTCCTCATCCAGAGTGTTCCGGTGCCGGTCCTGCTCGGCCATCGCCAGCGCGGGCATCAGCACCTCGTCGTACACGCGCTCCAGCGACATCTCGCGCAGGTAGTCGTCGGCGATCTCGCTCGCCTCCTCGGCGTCGGTCGCGAGCAGGCGCTGGTAGATGCGCTCCGGTGGCGCGAAGACGGGGTCGTCGCCCAGCAGGATGTCCAGGAACTTCAGGTTCGGGACGTTCTTACCGAGCACCACCAGGCAGACCGTCAACGGCGTGGCGATGACGAGGCCGATCGGTCCCCACAGCCACGTCCAGAAGACCGCCGACACCAGCACGGCGATCGTCGTCATGCCGGTGCTGCTGCCGTACAGCCAAGGCTCCATAAGGTTGTTGCTGAGCAGCTCGATCGTCGCGAACAGAATGACCACGCCGATGAACACGCCGAACCCGGGGTAGACCGCGAATGCGACCACTAAGGGGAAGACCGCCGCGATCCACGGACCGACGTACGGGATGAAGCGCAGCACGGCGCACAGCAGGCCCCAGAGGATGACGTTGGGGAATGATTCCTGGCCGATGACGCGCCCGATGATCCACAGGCCAATCGAGATCGCGATGCCGTACGTGCCGTTGACGATCGCCTGGGCCAGCAGGTACCGGCTGATGCGCGTGGCGGCGTCGTCCATCGCCTTCGTGGTGATGTTCAGCTGCCCGAACCCCACGAGTCGCACCATGCGGTCACGCAGGTCCTCGCGGTCCAGCAGGATGAAGATCGCGAAGACGATGACCAGGCCCGCGGTGCCGAGCGGCCCTAAGGCAAGACCCAAGTAGCTGGCGAGTTGCGTCAGCGGCGAAGGTTGGGGTTGCACGATAGCAACGGGCAACGGGTTGTCTTCGGTATACGGTTGCGTGGTGGCGGCCTCGGCGACGCGGGTGGCGTCGGGGCCGGTGTCGCGCAGGCGGCGCGTGCCGGTGCGGGGGGCGATCTCGCTCGCGATCAGTTCCGCGGGTTCGGCGATCGCCTGGGTGGTCGCGGGCTGGTCGAGGTTCTTCTGAACGTCGGTCACCAGCCCCATCAGGTTGCCAAGTGGCCCACCGCCGGACGGCTTGAGCTGTTGGACCTTGTTGATGATGTTTTCACGGTAATTTTCGAGATTTGTGGCTAAATTAAGCGTCTGGTCGCTGACGATGTAAGCCAGCGATGCCATCAGACCGGAGACCGCTAAGACCACGATCATCACCGAGGGGATGCGCCCGAGCCGCCAGCGTTCCAGCCGGGTGACGAGCGGCGTGAGCAGGAAGCTGACCAACAACGCCAGCGCCAGCGGGATCAGCACGTCGGACGCGAGATACAGGGCGGCAACGACCAAAAAAATCGTCGCGAAAATCAGGAATCGCGAGTGACGGTCGGGTGAGGTGCGGGCGGGCATAGGGTCTCGTGCGGGTGCGACGCCCGTCCGACAGTCGGCGGGTACGGGACGAGCATACCGGAAGCGGCCATTGCCCCGGTACGCGCAAAAGCCGCGTCCGATAAATCCCGAGGCTGCCGATAACAGCGTTCGGCACGAGATGTCACGCCGTGTCTGGCCGATAAGGGGAGCATGTCGTTTAAGAAACTATGCGGGTCCGTGAGTTTGATCGTGCTGCTGTTTGCCTCAATGAGCGGCGCGCAGACCACCCGCCCGACGCCTACCCAAAACTGGTCGGCCGCGGTCGAACGGTTGGCTCTGGCGCTGGTGACCGGCGACACACCGACCGCCCACGCCGCCACCACGAACGCCTTGAGCGTGGTCCGCAGTGGATCGACGGAGGCGGCCGATCTGACAACGCTGGTCCAACGCGCGACCGGTGGGGCGGTGCTGGGGACGCACGTTTACTCGTTCCCACCATTGGCCATGGCCGCCGACCTCGCCGCCGACTTCAAGACCGCTACGACGGCGTCGGACTCGATCAAGGCGCTTATGATTCCCACCAACGACGACGCCATGCAGCGTGCCAACGCGACGGCCATCCAATGGGTCGCCCAGGCGCTGGGTGCCACGCAGGGCACGCCGGTAGCGGTCGCGCTCGTGATGCCTGCCGCTGTCGCCGAATCGCCGAAGTCGCCGGTACCGGTGCTCGTGCTGATGCGCGGTGCCGCGGGCGAGGATGGTTCGTTCCACATCTCGCGCATCGTGTTCGGCACGCCGCTTGAGATCCTCGACTAAACGGCCCCGCGTTCGCAGCCCCAACGAAACTGCCCACGAATGAGTACGAATCAACACGAATGGTAGAGGAGCCTCCTCTACTAATCGTGTTCCTTCGTGCCCCTTCGTGGGCAGTCATCACTTTGGATTCATTCCCGCCTACTGAACGTGCAGGGCCCGCAGCTGATACGGGTACATCTCCAGCGTCACCTTCCCACCTTCCGCGTTGATCGCTTCACCCGTGGAGGCGTCGGTCACCTTGCCGGCAGGCAGGGTGATCTGGACACCCTTCTTGTCCGTCATGGCAGTGTTGACGACCGAGACGTAGGTGCCGTGGCCCTCGGTCTTGATCGACCGCACCACGACGGCGTCGTCGCTGCTGGCATCGTTCAGCCGCTCGCTCGGAAGCGCCGGCAGCGCCATGAAGGCCTGATTGAAGTTGCGCACATATTCGGGGAACCCACGGCCCCAGTTCAGGCCGACCAGGTAGCCCAGGTGCGTCGGGTCACCGTTGGCCATCGCCATGGCCTCGCCCATCATGCAGTAGGGACCGGCGCGTTCGATGTCGGCGACGAAGTAGCCAAGCTTGGGCTTGTCTTCCTTGTCGTACATCATGTTCTCGTTCAGCGAGTAATGCCGCATCACCGCAAGGCCCGCGGGCGAGCGGAACGCGTCGAACGTCTTCGGGTCCGACACGGTATACAAGCGGTTGTACGCGTGCGTCAGCAGGACGCCTTCGGTTTCCTTGTAGTTGGCCGGGTCCGACTCCGGGTTGGCGTGTTGCACTTCCCAGCCGCCCCACGTGCTTAGAGGCGCGGTGAGGGCCTTCAGGTACAGCTCCTGGCCCACCACGTCCTCGACGCTCGCGGGGTTGATCTTCGCGTTGGCCTCGCTTTCGTTGGCGGCCAGCCATTCCTTCCACGCGGCCACGTCGTCGGTGACGATGTTCGGCCCGCCGAACGGGAACGACACGCCCGGCTCCTTCGGCGAGGCGGTGTAGAGGATCGTCGCGTCCTTGACGCCGTTCTCGCGCAGGTGGTCGCGCATCGCGACGAGGAACTCCCGCCTCTTGCCGAACCACCACTGCTTGTACTTGTTCAGCAGCGTCTGATCGTCGATCAGTTGCTTGCGCGTTACCTCAGTACCGCCGTTGGCTTCCTCGGCGAAGCGCTTGCGCGTCGCGTCGGCGAAGCTGATCGGCAGCTGCGAGCGCGGCCGAAGCCAGGCGCCGGCAAAGTTCGCCTTGTCCTTGAACTGGATAATGGTGATATCCAGCATTTTCTTGAAGTCGGCGTAGGTGTCGGGATCGGTGATGTCGGCGTTGGCGTTCTCGATCCACTTGATGTGCGTGTAGGCATCGTCGCGCGTCAGCGGCTTGGCGCGGCGCTGGTTACCCAGCCCCTGCTGGCCCTTGCTGCCGGCGTACTCGTAATAGGGCATGACGTCGAAGCCGCGCTCACCCATCAACTGCACGATCTGCCCCCACAGCGGGGCGGCGTCGGCATTGTGGAACGCCCAGCGGTTGCCGCCGCCCGGCGTGCTGTCCCAGTGCTGCACGGCGCCGAACTCCAGCAGGTCCTTCGTATAGGTGCGCATGCCCAGGAACTCCATCTGGTTCGCCTTGAAGCGGTACCAGTCGAGCGGTTCCTTCAGGCCGCGCTTCGTCTCGTCCTTCGTGTCCGACAGCACCCCGTCGGCCATCTCTTCACGCCAGAAGATCCGGCGTTGGGGCAAGCCCTCTGGCGGCAGGCGTAGCGACAGGTTCACCTGCTCGCGGTTGGGCACCTGATACAGCCGGATCCGCGACACGGCCGCGCCTTGCGACATCGGGATGTTCTCGGCCGAGTACTGCGCGATCGTGACGTTAAATCCCTCTTCGGCGATCACGCCACGGTCACCAATGCCGCGTATGAAGCCGAGCTCCGGGAAGCGGTCGTGCAGGTTGAACAACATCTGCCACTTCTCGTGCTTGCCCGACAGCGGCACGTTCAGCGATTCGTTGTTGTTGTTGACGTACTTCGGGTGAAACGCGTCGCCGAGCGCCGTGCCCGTGTGGAACCCGCGGGCGGTCTCGTTGCCGGCGTTCAGCACGATCATGCTGCGCGGGGCGTCCTCCGGATACTCGACCTCCAGCACGTAGGTCGCGCCGGGCTCCAGCAGTTTGTGCCGCCCGATGCGGAACGTCATGTACGCGCCCTCGCCGGGCGTCTTATTCAGCACGCGCGTTGGTTGGCCCAGGATGGTCTCAATGCGGCTGGCGTCTTCCGGACTCTGCGCAAACATGTGCCCGGGCTCGGCGGTGGCGACGTCAATCTCGTCGACCAAGGTCACCTGGCCGAACGTCTCCAGTTCAACCTTCGGGCGGTTCTTCGCTTCTTCCTGTGCCTTGGCGATCGCGGCATCCCGCTCGGCGGCGGCCTGGGCGGCCTGAGCGCGCTGGGCCTGAACATCGGCCCATTCCTGCGGCTCGTAGGCGTACAGCACGATCTCGTTGAAGTTCGCGCCGGCGTCCTTCATCGTGACCTGGAGGTAGCGGGTTTCCACCTCCAGCGGGATCTCGCGCCACTGCTGATACCGGTCCGTGCTGAAGGTGGTCAGTTCCTTCCAATTATCGGGCGTGCCGGCCGAGAAGGTGACGTCTCCCTTGCCGTTGGTGTCGTACAGCCAGACGCGCGACAACGCGCGCGACTCGCCTAGGTCAATCGTGGCGCTGATTGGGAAGCCATCCTTGCGATGCTCGGACGGAATTGCATATGGCACCGTCGGCTTGCCGGCGGGGGGGTCACCGGCCAGCGCCTGCTCGTCCACCAGACCATCAGGATTCCCGTATTCGCGGTCGTGCGTGACCATGTCCGGCTTCAGTTCGACGCGCTTGTCGGCCAAAGCGCTGGTGGTGATGCCCATCATGATGACGGCAGACAGTGCTGCCCGTTGCAACGGTGTGATCACGAAGCTTCTCCTCTTGCTGATGTGACGACGCAGCCTGTCGCAATACCGCGACAGGCTGGTCAGGATCATCGCCGACAACCGCGTTAGCAGCCGCCTCGCAACAGTATACCACAGTTGCGTGACCGCGCTGCCGGACTCAACGATTTTAAATAGCGAAGCGGCGTAAAAACCGGCGGAGGGTCGACCGACCCAGGACCGTTTAATCGCTGCTGGAACAACAAACGAAAAATGTCATAAAACTTACATTGGAAAAGTGCCGATGTACTCGTGCCGGAACGTGATAACTGGAGCACTTCTTGAATAACCGATCAATGACCGTCTCAACGCGCTTGGCCCTCATTGCCTGCCTCGTGGCCGTGGGCTTACTGATGTCCGGCGCCATTTCGTTCTACACGCTGTCGCAGGTGAAGGTGAACGGGCCGATCTACCGGCAGATCGTGATGGGCAAGGACCTGATCGCCGACATCCTGCCGCCACCCGAGTATATCATCGAAAGCTTCCTGGTCGTGCAGCAGATGACTGACGAAACCGACCCCGCAGCCCGCGCGCAGCTGGCGGACCGGTTTGCGCAGTTGAAGAAGGACTTCGACGCCCGCCACGATTATTGGACCGCCGAACTGCCTGCAGGCGCCATGCGGGACCTGATGCTGAAGGACAGCTACGGGCCCGCGACGGAGTTCTTCGGCATCTATCAGGCCGAGTTCCTGGAAGCGTCGAAGCGCAACGACACCGCCGCCATGCAACGGCTGGCGGGTGGCACGATGAAGGACGCCTACCAACGGCACCGCAGTGCGATCGACGAGACGGTAAAGCTGGCGCTAACCTTTGCCAGCGACACCGAAGCGCACGCCGCCGTCGTGGTTAGCCGTAGCACGTGGATGATCGCCGGCACGACCGCCGGGCTGATGTTGCTGGTAGGCGTGGTCGTTGGGCTGGTGGCACGCACCATCAACCGATCGCTGACGCACCTGGCGACGTCGCTCGATCAGAACTCAGGCCAGGTCGCGACCGCGGCGACGGAGGTGGCGTCGGCGAGCCGATCGCTGGCCGAGGGCGCCAGCACGCAGGCGGCGAGCCTGGAAGAATCGGCGTCGGCGCTGGAGCAGATGTCGAACATGACCCGCCGCAACGCCGACACCTCGCGCACCGCCGTCGCGCTGTCGGCCGAGGCCAAGAACGTCGCCGTTCAAGGCAACACCGCGATGACGCAGATGGCCAAGGCGATCGCCGACATTCAAAGCGCCGCGACCGACACCGCCCACATCGTCAAAACGATCGACGAAATCGCCTTCCAGACCAACTTGCTGGCCCTTAACGCGGCCGTGGAAGCCGCCCGGGCCGGTGAGGCTGGCAAGGGCTTCGCCGTCGTCGCCGACGAGGTGCGCAACCTCGCCACCCGCAGCGCAACGGCCGCCAAGGACACATCAGCTCTAATCGAACGATCGGTCGAGCACGCGCGCAACGGTGTGCAGATCGCGGCGCAGGTGGGGCAGTTCCTGGCGCAGATCACCAGCACGTCCGACAAGGTCGCCACGCTCGTCACCGAGATCGCCAGCGCCAGCAGCGAACAGGCTGCCGGCATCGAACAGGTGAACCGGGCCGTCTCGCAGATGGACACGGTGACGCAGCAGAACGCTTCGGCGTCCGAGGAATCGTCGGCGGCCAGTGAAGAGCTTTCGAGCCAGGCGCGCGGCATGTCCGACCGTGTCGCCGAACTGCGCCTGCTGGTCGGCGGCAACGCGGCCGTCGATCGTGCACGGGCGGCGTAAGACAACTTGCCGGGCAGGGGGCGGAGGGTGCCGCACGATGAAGGCAGCGGCACAGTTGCCTTCAATTGCGCGCACTCTGCAACTTACTGTACACTCCCGCGACTGACCGATCGGTGGCACCGTCGGCAGGCGCTGGAGGATACGCACTTGTCAGATTCCGGTCATGATGTCGTCGCGCCCGCCTTGCATGATGAGGTCGTCTCGGAGGGTGAGGCGCGATTCGAGCTATATCGCAAGCTGGCTGGTCTGGTCCTCACACCGCTTGCGTTTTTCATCACCTACACGCTGTGCGACGGCCTGACGCCGCAGGGTCGCACGCTGTCGGCCATCCTCGCGAGCGTGGTCGCGCTCTGGGTGACCGAACTGATCCCGCTTCCCGTTACGTCGTTGCTCGGGGCGGCGATGTGCGTCGTGCTGGGCGTGTCGGACGCGAAGACGGTGCTCGCCTACTTCGGCGACCCCATCATCTTTGTGTTCCTCGGCGGGTTCATGATCGCCCGCGCGATGAGCGTCCACCAGTTGGACCGCCGGATCGCGCTCTACTTCCTGTCGATACCCATCATTGGTTCCACGCGCGCCGGCATGCTGGCGGGGCTGGGCATCGTGACGGCGTTCCTGTCGATGTGGGTCAGCAACACCGCGACCGCAGCCATGATGCTGCCGATCGCGCTCGGCATGCTGTCGGCGATCCACCGCATGCGCGTGGAACGCGGTGAAGCCAGCGGCCCGATGGACGCCGCCAACTGGCCGTTTGCCACCGGCATGATGCTGATGGTCGCCTACGGCGCCAGCATCGGTGGCATCGGAACGCCAGTCGGGTCGCCACCGAACCTGATCGGGCTGGCACTCATCCGCAAGTCGGTCGGTGTCGACATCTCGTTCTTCCAGTGGATGATGCTTTGCCTGCCATTGCTGTTGGCGATGGGCGGAGTGCTGTTTCTGCTGCTCTACCTGATGCACCGCGATCGGCCGGCGGTGAAGTCGAGCGTGACCGGCAGTGAAGTTCTGGCGTACATCCAGTTGGAACGCCGCAAGATCGGTCCGTGGACGCGCGGCCAGGCGAATACGCTGATCGCCTTCGCGATCGCGGTGACGTTATGGGTACTTCCCGGCGTTCTCGCGTTGCCCTGGTTCGCCAAACTTCCGTCCGCCGTCGCCACAGCGGCTTGGTTCAAGTCGCACCTGCCCGAGTCCATCGTGGCGCTGCTGGCGGCGTCGCTTCTGTTCCTGCTTCCGACGCGATTGCGCACCGGTGAATTCACGCTATCGTGGAAGGATGGCCAGAAGATCGATTGGGGCACCATCCTGCTGTTCGGCGGCGGTCTGGCGCTGGGCACCCTTATGTTCGACACGAAGGTCGCCGAGGCGATGGGCTACGCGCTGACCAACCGCATCGACGCTTCGTCCCTCTGGACCCTGACGGCCGTCTCGATCGCCATGGGCATTGTGCTCAGCGAGGGCACGAGCAACACCGCCAGCGCGAACATGGTCATTCCCGTCGTCATCGCGATCAGCCAGAGCGCGGGCGTGAACCCGCTGCCGCCGGCACTGGGCGCGTGCCTGGGGGCCAGCTATGGCTTTATGCTGCCCGTCAGCACGCCGCCCAACGCGATCGTGTATGGGTCTGGCCTGGTGCCACTGTCGCGCATGATGCGCGCCGGCATCGTGTTCGACATCCTTGGCTTCGGCGTCATCTTCGGTGGCCTGCGCCTGCTTTGCCCGCTGATGGGCTTTACGGACTAAAGACCGGCGGACGAAACCTTGCCGCCTCGCGCGCAGTCGTCATCCCGATGAAAGCCTAAAGGCTAGCGGACAAAACCTCATGTCATCCCGAAGGAAGCTGTAGCGACCTGAGGGATCTCGAACCACGGACGGTTCTCGACCTTGGGAGATCCCTCAGGTCGGCAAGCCTCCCATCGGGATGACACGTTCCTGATCAACGCCGGGGTTTTTCCGCTAGCCTTGAGGCCCCCTTTACCCCTTGGTCTGCAGCACCCGGCCCGGTCGCATGCGCGGTGGGACCGGCTGGATCAGCTTCCGCCGCTCGGGCGTCAGGCGGGCCATCAGCTCGTCCGACGGCAAGTAGTTGTATCGCGGCAGCAGCACGTGCGGCGAATACCGGTAGATCATCACCCGCCGATGACCGGGGTTGGTGCGGGACGTCGAACCGTGGCAGATGGCGTCGGTAAACATCAAGGCGTCGCCAGCCTTCAAATGCACCTCCTGCATGCCCACCTGGTCACCGGCGACGATGTCGTCGTTATACGACTGCGGCTTGCCCACGCGATCGCCCACGGCCCGCAACGCCGGGTGCACCTCATGGCTCTTGTGGCTGCCGGGGATAACGGTCGTGCAACCGTCGCCGGGGCCGATGTCGGTCAGCGCCATCAGGATGTTGATCTGTCCGACCATCCAATGGCCCGTGTGGTGGCGCACCACATGTGGGAATGCTGCTACGTGACCGCCGGAGTGCAGGCCGATGAATCCACCCTGGCCGCGCACGTTCAGGAACGCTTCGTTGATCGAGATGCCGTGGCCGTCTGTGCTGATGTACCGGCGCACGTCGCCGAACCACGCGGGGTGATCGATGCATTCCTCGAACACGTCGCCGCCCTCGATGATGTTCTGGAAGTTCACGCCGTCGTGACCCTGGTACGACTGCGCCTCCACGTCGCCCACCCAGTCACCAATGTTGCCGGGCGGGTGGGCGTCCACCCAGCCGTTGATGCGCTTGAGCTGGTCTGGCGAAAGCGCGCCCTTCAACACGCGAAACCCGTTCAGGTCGAACAGGTAATCGCGCTCGGCAACAGCGTTGCTGTCGGCGGTGTTGGCAGGACTCGTGGTGGTAGAGGGCGGTGGTGACGTGAGCGTGGATTTCATGCTCGCATTGTTACGAACGGCGAGCGCGGCGTCTTCTCACGGCATGCCTGCGTGTTATC
Source organism: Tepidisphaeraceae bacterium (assembly GCA_035998445.1). NCBI lineage: Bacteria > Pseudomonadati > Planctomycetota > Phycisphaerae > Tepidisphaerales > Tepidisphaeraceae > Tepidisphaeraceae bacterium. Next base: position 173,519 of record DASYHQ010000013.1, read on the forward strand.
ATCCTATGTCTTCATGCGGGTGAAACTTCCCATTCCGTCGGGCGACGTTGGCTTCGTGCAGGAGGCATGGGCGCGTTCGCTCAAGCCATGGAAGGGACCGCCGCACCGGCATGCGGAGTTGGAACTGAACTTGGTGTGCTCGGGGCACGCGGTGTACCTGGTGCGCAGCCGACAACCCAAAGGCCGGCAGCAGTCGCTGGGCTCGAACCGCATCAACATCGCGGCCGACAACATCCTGTGGTTGTTTCCATCGCAGGAACACATGCTGGTCGAATGCTCGTCCGATTTTCACATGCTGATCGCGGTCTTCCGCCCGGCGCTGGTCGACAGCGTTCGGCAGATGGACCGGCAGTTGAACCCGCTGGGCAGCCAGAGCGGATCGAGCAGCCCGGCGCGCATCGTAACGAAAGCGGTCCGCGCGCAGTTGCAGCCGTTGATGTCCAGTCTTACGACCGGCGGCACGGTTGATCACGCGACCACCGCCGTCGAGCGAGACTGGGGGATGCGGTGGCTGCTGGCTTCGGCATGGCGGGCTTACGAGGCGGCGTCGGACGCGCCGGTAATGGCCGACGTGCACCCCGCGGTGGAGCGGGCGGCGTTCTTGTTGCGCGACGATCCGGGCCAGTTCGACCTGGCGCTGCTGGCCCGTCGGGCGGGCGTTAGCCCCGCGTGGCTCAGCCGGCTGTTTCAACGACAGTTGGGGATGTCCGTCACCGAGTTCCGCAACCGCCAGCGCATCTCGCGATATCTGGCCGCGCATCGATCCGGTAAGGGGCAGACCCTAACCGCGGCGGCATTCGCGGCCGGGTTTAACAGCTATCCCCAGTTCTACCGCGTCTTCCGCTCCTTCACCGGATTAAGCCCGGTGGAGTACGACTCGCAGAACAGGACCTCATACGTGTAACGGCAGCCCGGCCGGCCCATGAGGAAGGCCGGTTCCACATCATCTCGTGGCCTTCGAACGGTGGTCATATTTCCAGTTTCCTCAGTTGACTCTGCAGCACCACCTACGCAATTATTGCGTAACGCATCTCGCTTGCGGAACCATGTTTGACGCAACACGTCTGATCGACTGGAGGACAACACGATGGCCCGTACCCGTAACTTCGGCAGGTGGATCACCATGGCTGCATTTGCGACCCTTCCCGTGGCGCAATCCTTGCTCGCGGTCGAAATCACCACAAAGGCCGACGCGCCTGATGCGCTGATCGTCGATGATGCGAAGTCCACCGTCACCGTGACGGTGAAGGCCAACGAACCCGCCGACGCGGGCACCTACGAGTTGCGGCAGACCTTCGTCGATCGGTACGGTCAAACCAGGCAGGGACCCGCGGTGTCGATCGAGCTGAAGGATCAATGGAAGCAACAGGTGAACGTGCCGGTCGAGCATTTCGGACCGGCCGCCTATCGCGCGACGCTTCATAAGGCCGGTGATGGCGATGAACCGGTAGCGCAGGCGGAGCAGTTGCTCATTCGGCCCGTGGCCGTGCCATTGCTGAACCGCGAGCAGCGGGCTGATTCGCCCATCGGCATTAACGTGCACACGAACGCGCATTGGAAGACGCTCGGGCAGATGGGCGTCCACTGGGCGCGTGATTATTCGTGGGGCTGGCTGGGGCCTGGCGAGCAGTGGCCACAAGCGCCGAACAAGACGAACTTCGGCAAGCTGGAACCCACCGCTGACGCCGCGGGCATCACCATTCTGCCCGTGATGCAGAAGGCGTTTCGCACGGAAGACGACAAGTATTTCATCAGTGACGGCAAGGCGATCGCTGCGGGTTACGAGCGGCTGGCGCGGGCCGTGCCGCAGTTGAAGTATTGGGAACTGGACAACGAGGCCGAGCTTCAGCATCGCGATGAGGACTCGCCGGAGTACAAAAAGTGGTTCGAGACGTACCTGGAGTACATCAAGTACGCCGATCAGGGCCTGAAGGCGGCCGGCACCGGCGCAGAGGTCGTGCTGAACGGTGAGGCGGGCATCCACCTCGAACGTACGCAGGAATTGCTGGACAAGGTCGGCGAGCACTTCGCGGTCATCAACTATCACTTCTACACCGGCACCGTCGCGCCTGAACTGGCGCTGAACGACATCAACACGGGCAGCGAGAGCCGCGTGCGTACCACCGCGTTCCTCGATCAGATGCTGCAGATCAACCGAATGGCCAAGGCCGCCGGTAAGGAGGCGTGGCTGACGGAGATCGGCTGGTCTGCGCGATCGGGCCCAGCCGTGGGGGATCGACTTCAGTCGGCGTATCTCGAGCGGCTGTACTTGCTGTCGCGCTGGGCCGGCACCGACAAGGTCTTCTGGTTCTGGGATCGCGAACTGAAGCCGGGCGGGCGCTTCAGCAGCATGGAACTCGTGCACAGCAAGGAAGGCGCCCGCGCCGCCGGCGCGGCGATGGCGGCGGTGTCGAAGTACACCGCACAGGCGTCGTACGCGGGTTCGGTCGATCTTGGGCCCGATCGCTGGTGCCTGATCTTCCAGCAGCCGGATGGCACACACACCGCGGCCGCCTGGGCGGTCGCCGGAGCGCATGATCTGCCGGAAACGCTCGCCAGTGCCGGCGAGGCATTCGACATGTACGGCAACCCGCTGCGCGACCGGCAACTGACGGTCGAGCCGGCATACTTTACGTTGTCACAACTACCGGCGGCATGGCAGGGGCAGCTGAAGGTGGAATGGGTCAGCCCGCGACTCATCAACGTCAATCGCGGCGCGTCGGCTCAGGTCGAGATGGAAATGCCCGCGGGCGGTACGGTGACGTTCGACGGGTTGCCAGAAGGGGTGAAGGCGGACGATTGGAAGCAGGACGGCACGCTGCGCACCACAACACTTCACGTGCCGCCGACATTGGAAGCCGGCACCTACAACGTGACCGCCGTCGCGAAAGGCGAGGGTTGGCAGAAGCGGTTCCCGCTATCGCTGCGGACCCGGTCGAGCGTCGCCATCGACGCCGTTGCGTATGCTGCGGGCAAGCCTGCGAAGATCGAGTTTACGAACCGCATAGAAAAGGAGCAGCAGGCGAAGTTGAGCGTAGAGCAGGGCACGATCGAGCCGGCGAACGTGACGTTGTCGCCGCAGGGCACCGTCACCGCCAGGTACACCGCGCCGGAGGGGGCTGCGGGCCCGGTAGCGCTCGACGTCCAGATGGCCGACGGCGGCACGGAGCAGTACTGGATCCGGCCGATCCAGTTGAACGTACCGCGCGCCGGCGAGGTCAAGATTGACGGTGACCTGAGCGACTGGCCGCAGGGTAGCGCTGGCGGCGTGCTGACGGAAAAGGCCCTTCAGTTGAACGGCCCCGAAGAGAACTTCCAGCCGACTATGCGACTCGCTTGGTCCCCGGCCGGACTCAATGTCGCTGCGCGCATTCCCGTAGGGCCGGACTTCGAGCCGGCACAGGATCCGAAGTCGTTCTGGGAGTGGACGAGTCTTGAGATGAACGTCAGCACGGCCGATCTTAGCAGTCCGCCCGACCCGGCCCGGTCCCACCTGCTGTGGTTCACGCCGTACAAGGACAACGCCAAGGCCGACTGGCGCCTGTACGCCGGCCAATGGTTGAAGGTCATGCCGGACGGGAAGAAAGAGACGCTGAACGATGACCAGCGCATGCCCAACGCGATGAAGTACGACGGCGAGACAGTGACGATCGAGGTGCTCGTTCCTACCGAGGTACTCGGAGCCACGCCGAAGGTGGGTGAGCAATGGGGCCTGACGATTCACAGCAAGATCGCCAAAGCCCTGAGCCCGCGCACGCTGGCGGCGTGGCCGTCAACGAAGGGTGGGCAACGGGGGACGATCAGGTTTGTCGAGTAGGTTGAGGAATCCAGCGGTATCAGAATCGTCCCCACTGCGCCGCAGGAGCGCAGCACTGCGTTTGCCTGACGTTTCGCCAGTGCAGAAACGCGGAGAGCTGCGTTCCTGCGGCGAGAAGAGGACGGACGGTTCTGATTTGCCGTTTACGTCTCTTGCGCCAGCTTCGACAGGTCTTCTTCCGTGCCTGCCACCAGAAGCGTGTCGGAGTCCTGCAGCGCCGCATCGGGGTCCGGCACCGGCAAGATCTGGTCGGTCATCACGTCGTGCACGGCGATGATCGAGACGCGAAAGTTCTGCCGCAGCGTGAGGTCGCGCAGCGTTTTGCCCTGCCACGACTCCGGCACCGCCATCTCCTGCACGCCGAAGCCGGGCAGCAGGCTGGTGTAGCTGAAGAGCGCCTTGCCGCTCATGCGGGTGCCAAGGCCGAGGGCCGATTCGCGCTCGGGGAAGATCGTCTCGGTGACGCCGATGCGTTCCATCACGCGCGCGTGGTCCTGCGAGATCACCTTCACGTACACGTCCGAGACGCCCAGGTCCTTCAGCGCCATGGTCGATAGGATGCTGGCGGCGATGTCGTCACCGGTGCTGACCACGCCGGCGTCAGCGCCTTTGGCCCCGATGCGCTCCAGCACCTGCAACGACCGCCCATCGCCCACCGCGGCCCGGGTGACGTGGACCGCGATGCGGTCGACGGCGTTCGGGTTCGTGTCGACCACGACCACCTCGTGGCCGCGCGCGTGCAGCGACTCGGCCACGCTGCCGCCAAAATTTCCCAAGCCGATGATGACGAAACGCTTCATGTCTGCCTTTCCGCGTCAGTCGACGTCGGCTCTCGCCGGCGTACGGACCACACCCGCGCCTCTACCCGACCACCACTTCTTCGTGGGCGTATCGGAACTCGGTCGCCAACTGCTTGCGGGGCCGCGCCAGCGCGGCCGCCAGCGTCAACGGGCCGACGCGCCCGAAGAACATCAGGAAGATGGTCAACCACTTGCCCGCATCCGACAGTTCGTTCGTTACACCCATGGACAGGCCCACCGTGTTGAACGCGCTGACCGCTTCAAACATGTAATTGATGAAGTCCGGCGGAGCTTCACCCCGGATCTCCGTGGTGGTGAGGATGAAGATCGAGACCGTCACGATGCCGAACGCGATCACGAACAGGCCGACGGCCCGCTGAATCGTCTCCTCCGGAACCGATCGCCCCGCGATGCTGGTCACCAGGCGTCCGCGCAACCGCGACCAGGCCAACAGCGCGATCAGCGCCACCGTCGTCGTTTTCACGCCACCCGCCATGGAGCCTGGCGAGCCGCCGATCGACATGAAGATGATCGTCAGGAAGTTCGTGCTCGCGGTGGTCTGCGAATAGTCGACCGTATTATAGCCCGCGCTTCGCGGCGTGAGGCTGAGGAACAGGCCATTGGTGAGCTTCGCCCACGTCGGCAACCTGCGAAGCGTGTAGTCCCACTCGAAGATCGTGAAGAGGATCCAGCCGCCCACGATAAGAATTGCGGTCGTAGCCAGCACGATGCGCGAGTGCAAGGAAATTCGGAATCGCTTGTTGAGCTTCTTCGCTTGCCAATGGAGTTTGATCTCCTCCAGCGTAAGGAACCCGATGCTGCCGATGACGATCAGCAGCATGATGACGCCGAGCACGCCCGGCGATGTCTGGAAGCCCACCAGCGAGTCCGAGAACGTGGCGAACCCTGCGTGGCAAAACGCGCTGATCGACTGAAACACCGCATGCCACGCGGCCTGTTGCCAGGTCCAGTTCAGCCGGTCGAGACTGGGGAGCCAGATCAGAAACAGTAATATCGCTCCGATCGTCTCCGTGACGAACGTGAAGATGAACACGTCGCGGACGAGGTTCTGCCGGTTCACCTCTGGCGCAACACCTTGGCCACCCCCCGACATCGCCTCGTGCCGCAACGACATGCGGCGGCCGAACGCCACGATGATCAGGCTGGTGAACGCGATGATCCCCAACCCGCCCAGCTGAATCAGCACCAGGACGACCGCCTGTCCGCGGGGCGTGAAGAAGGTGGCCGTGTCCTCGACGATCAGGCCAGTGATGCACGCGGCACTGGTGGCGGTGAAGAGCGCGTCGAGCCACCCCATCGGCTCGGCGACGTACAGACCGGGGATCAACTTCAGCGCCAACGTGCCGAACAACACCAGCGTGGCGAACGACCCAATGAACAGTTGCGGTGGTGACAACAGGCGCCACAGCGACCGACGACGCCGGCCGGCGACTTCCCACTTGCGAAACAGGATGTTTGAGTTGTCCGCCACCAGTGATGTTTACCGATCGATCCAGTTAGCCACGGCTAGTTCTCCGAATCACCAGGATGGACGTGCCGCTTCAGGGACCATTTCCAAGCACTCATGAGCACGACGATCAGGCGTTGCCCTGCGCGCGGGTGAACACGCTGCCCGAACGTGCCAACGATCAGGATAAGTCGGCAAGTCGACGGGTTCAATGCGGGTCCGCGGGAAAGGGACAAGAAGGCAGCACGCCGGCAACGCGAATATTCCGAAGAACTTTGATAACGTTTACGCGGAGGCGCTTCTCGATGAACCATCTGACTGCTTTCATTTCGACCGTCGCGTTAGCGTCCGGCGTCGCATTCGCCGCCGAGCCCGGCCTGCCGATCTTTACGGCGGAGCAGCGCGCATCGCATTACGTCTGGTTCCCGAAGGACGGCGAACTGCTGAAGCCCGATCCTCGCGTGCGAATCGAGGCTGACGGATTGACGTTTCTCGACGTGCCCGCGACCGATGAGCCGCAGGAGTTCGGCTATCTGGCGACGCGACAGCCGATGCGGAACTACCGGGTGATGTTCGAGTACGAATGGGGCAAGAAGCGGTTTGCTCCGCGCGCCACGGCCCTGCGGGACAGCGGCCTGCTGTACCACATGCGTGGACCCGACGCGATATGGCCCAACTGCGCGGAATGCCAGGTTCAGGAAGGCGAGACCGGCGACACGTTCCTGCTATGGCAGAAGGGCGCGCCGTCCGCTTCGTCACACGTGGCGAACGGCGCGGACAGGAAGTTCGCACCGAATGGCGAATTGAAGGCAGGCATTCGCGGCCGCATCACTCGATCCGAAACCGCCGACACGTTGACGGGCTGGAACGAGGTTGAAGTAATCGTGGAAGGAGCGGCCGCGTCGCATCGCGTGAACGGGCGCGAGGTAAACCGGCTGTGGGACCTTCGCTGGCCAGAGGGCGAATCGGCCACGGAGGGGAAGTTGGCGCTGCAGGTGGAGGGGGCGGAAGTTCGCTACCGCAACGTGCGTGTAGCACCATTGAGTTGGCCGACCGATCACAAGCCGTTCCGCGTGCTGGTTTTCTCGAAGACGATGAAATTTCGCCACGATTCGATCCCGGATGCCGTCGCCGCAGTGAAAGCGCTGGGCGCGCAGTTCGGTTTCACGGTAGATGCGACTGAAGACGCCGCGGCGTTCGCGGCCGACAACTTGAAACAGTTCGCAGTCGTCATGTTCCTGAACACCACCGGCGACGTGCTGGCGCCAGAGCAGGAACGTGCGCTGGAACAGTTCGTAAAGGGCGGCGGGGGATTTGTGGGTGTGCACTCCGCGTGCGATACCGAATACGACTGGCCCTGGTACGGCAACCTGGTGGGCACCTACTTCAAAGATCACCCCAAGATTCAGGACGCCGTCGTGCGGCTGAATGCCGACGCCACGTCACCCTCCGCATCCATTCTTCCCCGCGAGTGGCCGCGGCGAGACGAGTGGTACAACTTCGTGAAGGCGCCGACCGGCGTTGACGTGGTGCTGACGCTCGACGAATCCACCTACGAGGGCGGCAAGATGGGTGCCCAACATCCGCTGACCTGGCAACACGCGTTCGACGGTGGCCGGTCGTGGTACACCGCCATGGGGCACACGAAGGAGACTTACCGCGAACCACTGTTCCTGCTTCACCTGCTCGGCGGTATCCAATACGCCGCGGGGCTACCGGCGCCCGGGCCGGTGCTCGACGTGCCGCGGTAGCGCCTGAGTTCGATCTGACCAACGGATGAAACCATCGATGACGAATCCCGTTTCCGTATTGCGCCAAACTGCTCTAATCGAGGGCATCTCGTTTCTGCTATTGCTCGGCGTCGCGATGCCGTTGAAGTACGCGATGGACATTCCGTGGCCGGTGAAGGTGGTGGGCTGGGCGCACGGCGTGCTGTTCATGCTGCTCTGCGTGTTCCTTCTGTGGACCTTGATCACCGCGCGCTGGCCGTTGGTGCGGTCGCTTATCGTCTTCGTATCGGCACTGGTGCCGTTCGGGCCGTTCCTGATCGACCGGCGGATGAAGGCCTACGCGGCCGAGTATGAGGCGACACGCCAATTGCCGGCTGTTTAACTTCCGACCGCTTAGATTAGTTCAGGCGGGCCCACAGCGACCGTTCTCCAGCGTGCGATCGAGGTTGTATGCGGCGCTGATCAGCGCCAGGTGTGTGAACGCCTGCGGGTAGTTGCCGAGCGCTTCGCCGTGCAGGCCGGTTTCCTCGGCGTACAGGCCGAGGTGGTTCGCGTAGCCCAGCATCTTCTCAAAGATCAATCGTGCCTGCGCCAGCCGTGCCTTGTCGGTTCGGCCGGCGCGAGTCAGCGCTTCAACGAGCCAGAACGTGCACATGTTGAACGTCCCCTCTTCGCCGGGCAGGCCGTCGTCGAACTGGCCGACGTTGTAGCGGTAGACGAGGCTGTCGGAGAGCAACCCGTCCTGCTGCGGTTCACGGCAGATCGCGTCCAGCGTCTTCAGCATGCGCGGATCGTCGGGCGTCATGAAGAAGACGAGTGGCATGATGAGCGTCGACGCGTCGAGCTGGTTGCTGCCGTAGTGCTGCACGAAGGCCTGTCGCTCGTTGGACCAGCCGCGTTTCATAATGTCGAGGTAGATCTCGTCGCGCACGCGCGTCCACGTGGCGCGGTCGGCCGGTAGCGAACGCTTCTCGGCCAGCCGCAGGCCGCGGTCGACCGCAACCCAGCACATCAACTTCGAGTAGACGAAGTGCTGCTTCCCGCCGCGCGTCTCCCAGATGCCTTCATCGGGGCGGTTCCAGTTCTTACAGACCCAGTCGACCAACTGCGACAGTTCTACCCAAAGGTCGTATGAAATCGGCGAGCCGTACTTGTTGTAGAGGTAGACGCTGTCCATCAACTCGCCGTAGATGTCGAGCTGAAGCTGTCCGTACGCGCCGTTGCCGATGCGCACCGGTTTGGCGCCGCGGTAGCCATCCAAGTGGTCCAGCGTTTCCTCGGTCAGCTTCTGTTCACCGTGCAGGCCGTACATGATCTGGAGGCCACCGTCCGGGTGCCGTTCGTGGCAGCGCTTCTCCAGCCACCCCATGAAGGCCGCCGCCTCTTCGGTGTAGCCGAGGCGCAGCAGGGCGTACAGCGAGAACGAGGCATCGCGGATCCAGGTGTAGCGATAGTCCCAGTTGCGCGAACCCGGGATCGCCTCGGGCAGGCTGCAGGTCGGCGATGCGATGATGGCGCCCGTTGGCTCGAACGTCAGCAGCTTCAGCATGAGCGCCGACCGATGAACCGTCTCGCGCCACCGGCCGCTGTACTTGCAGCGGCTGATCCACTTGCGCCAGTACTCGATCGTGCTATCGAGCAGGCGCTGCTCGAGATCGGGCTCGATCACCCGCCCACCTTGGCTCTCCGGATCAAGCGGCCGAAGGACGAAGGTGGCGCGATCGCCTTGCGATAGCTTCACGATCGCCTCAACCCCGCCGCGGTCCTGCTTCAGGTCGAGTGGAATCGAGGTGGTTAGTTCGAGGTCGAGCGACTTCGATCGGAAGATTGCCCCGGTACTGTGTAGTTCGGTGGTATGTGGGTCGCGAGCGTAGTTGAACGCGGGAATGCATTCCAACTTAACCTGCCCCGCGCCACGAATCATCTCGACGCGGCGGACGAGCTGGCGGAATCCGGGCTCGCCGCGCTTCAGGCCGACTGGCATGTAGTCGACCAGTTCGATCACGCCTTCGTCGGACAGGAACCGCGTGATCAGGACGTTCGTTTCCGGCCAATAGACCTGCTTACGCGTGTACTGCTCGATAACCGGGGCGACCTTGAAGTAGCCACCCTTCGCATCATCCAGAATGGCCGCGAACACGCTCGGCGAGTCGAAGTGCGGCATGCAGAGCCAGTCGATCGACCCGTTGCGGCCCACGAGCGCCGCGGTGTGCATGTTGCCAATCAGCCCGTAATCCTCGATCGCCAGATACGCCATGCAGGGAATGTAGACGGGGACGCTTCGCAGGTCAGTGCCGAAACCGAGAAAGCGCGACATATAGCCACCGGCGTGCCGGTGGTCGTCGGAAGTTTAAAGAGCGTTCAGTAGCTCGTGTAACGTCGATGCATCCTCGCGCAATTGGTGAGGATCGTCTGACCGAACGAACTCCAATGAAACGTGCCGCGCCGGCCCACCCATCCGCCCGAGCGCCGCGAAGTAGGCCCGCCACCGCTCCGCCCCTTCAGCTAAGGGCCACCGCGTTGCCGCGGTCGGCCACCAGTGGAATACGTGCACGTTGCGCAGGTGCGGCGACAGCATCTCGATGTCCGAAAGGTTCTGCTCGATCGTCAGCCCATGCCGTGGCTGCCAATACGTCGCCACGTTCGGGTGAGCCGCGGCCTGTAGAAGTTGCAGCGTCGTCTCCGGCGTGTCCGTCAACGTGTTCGAATGATACTCCAGGCTCACGCCGATTCCCTGTGCAGCCGCCAGCGTTGCAATTCGCGCCAAGTCCACGGCGACCGCCCGCCGATAGGCTTCATCCGCGTCGGCGGAAGACATCTTTCCCGCCCAAACACGTATGCTGGGTGCCTGTAGCGCCAGCGCGCTGTCCAACACCGCCTCAAACAATGGATTATCGTTGGCGATAACGCCCACGCGGTAGTAAGACCCATACGCGCTCGTGGTGATGCCGGCGTTGGCGCAGGCGCGTTGCACCTGTTGCGCAGCCGCCACGTCGCCGTGCGGCACATGGACGTCGCCACCCCATTCGATCGACTGAAGCTTCGCGTCGACCGCGAGACGTACCACATCGGTCGCTGAAAGCTTGCGGAACGTAATGGAGACCAAGCCGGGCACGAATTGTTGGTGCATGTGGTTACCCTTCGCGACTGCGCCGATATGCCGCCGGCGCGACCCCGGTCACCTTACGAAATTGCCGCGTGAAGAAGAAGACATCGCGATAGCCCAATTGCTCGGCGATCCGCTTAATCGGCAGTTGCGTCGTGCCTAGAAGTTCCTTCGCGTGATTGATGCGTGACGAAATCACGTAGTCGCGCGGCGACATCCCCATCACGCTCTGAAACTGCCGTCGAAACGTGCGCGGCGACATGCCCGCTTCATCCGCCAAGCGCGACTGATCGACCTCGGCCCCCAACTGCTGTGCCGTCGCCAGCACAGGGTCGATCCACAAGGGCAATTCGTTCGGCCGCGACCGCGCCTCTGCCAGTTCGGTCAGAATCGCCTCCAGCAGCAACGCGGCCCGTGCCACACCGAAGCGGTCATTCCGGCGAGACAGTTCCAGCAGTTCATCAAATCGCTGCGGATAGTCACTTCGCGGGTCGACCGACTGCGGCGCGATCGGAAACAGTCCCGCCGCCCGAAGGCGTTCGACGCCAGGACCGTTGAATGCAAGATACCGGTGCACCCACGTCTCGTGCCCGGCCGCGGGACCGAAACGAATGTGCGGGCCGGGATAGCTCGACCAGAACTTGCGGCCACTAATGCGGTGCGGCTCGCCATCGATGTGAAGATCGACCGCGCCACCGTCGGCCAACTGCAGCACGTTATAGTCGAACCGCTTATCGATTCGATGCACACACTCAGGCACAAACTGGCCAAACAAAAAGGTGATCGCTTCTGCCACGGTGGCCGAATAGTACAAAGATTGGCCTAACAATCCATGGGCGGGTGTGATTTCTGGGGTAAGGTTTGCTGCATCACCAGTCGCAAGTCGGACCAACAGGCGGATCGATCAGGAGCAAACAGATGGAAACGCGTCGCATCGGCATTGTCATGAACGGCGTCACCGGCCGCATGGGCACCAACCAGCACCTCATCCGGTCGATCCTGGCCATCATCAAGCAGGGTGGCGTGAAGGTCAGCGATAAGCTGACGCTCATGCCCGAGCCCATCCTCACCGGTCGCAGCGAGAGCAAGCTGAAGGACCTCGCCGAGGGCGTCGCCCAGCGCGAGATCGGCCGCAGCATTCCCTACACCACCGATATCGATGCCGCCCTGGGCGACAAGAAGAACGAGATCTTCTTCGACGCCAGCGGCACGCTGCAGCGGGCCGGGTTCATCGAGAAGGCCGTGAAGGCGAAGAAGGCCATCTACTGCGAGAAGCCGACTGCCACGGTGACCAAGGAAGCCCTGCGGCTCGCCAAGCTGGTCGAAGACGCCGGCCTGAAGAACGGCGTGGTGCAGGACAAGCTCTGGCTCCCCAGCTTCCGCAAGATCGCCATGCTGAAAGAGCTCGGCTTCTTCGGCAAGATCCTCAGCGTGCGCGGCGAGTTCGGATACTGGGTCTTCACTGGCATGGACCTCGACCAGCCCGCCCAGCGCCCCAGCTGGAACTACCGCGCCGAGGACGGTGGGGGCATGATGATCGATATGTTCTGCCACTGGCAGTACGTCATCAGCAACTTGTTCGGCCCAATCAAGTCGCTCGTGGCCTATGGCAACGTCGACATCGATCAACGCCGCAGCGAAGACGGCAAGCCCTTCAAGGCCACCGCCGACGATTCGGCTTACGCGATATTCCTGCTGGAAGATGGCACCGTCTGTCAGTTCAACAGCAGCTGGTGCACCCGCGTTCGCCGGGACGATTTACTGACCGTGCAGGTCGACGGCATCAAGGGCACCGCCGTCGCCGGCCTGCGCGAGTGCTACGTGCAGGGCGCCGCCGAGACGCCAAAGCCCGTTTGGAACCCCGACATCCCGCAGCCGATCGACTTCTACAAGGGTTGGCAGCCGGTGCCGAACAACATCAACTACGACAACGCGTTCAAGATCCAGTGGGAAATGTTCCTGCGCCACGTCGCGCTCGACGAGCCGTTCCGCTACACCCTGCGCGAAGGCGCCAAGGGCGTGCAGCTGGCCGAGCTGGGCATGCAAAGCTGGAAGGAAAAACGCTGGATCGACGTGCCGGCGATGTGATGCGGGAGGCGCGCGTGCTGGAACGGATTGACATTGATGACCTGGTCGGCCGCGCGCTGGAAACGGTCGCGCAGTGCCAGCTGGATGCGCCCGGCCGCTACAAGCGGTACGCCACGGCGCCCGCTGACGGGCGGGACGACCAGCTGAACGAGTACGGCGTGGCCGATGCGGCCAACCTGCTGTACACGCTGGGTCATTTTCCGCAGCAGGATGACGATGCGACCCGGCGCGGCTTCGTCAGCACGATACGCGAATTGCAGAACGCGGAAACGGGGCTGTGGCACGAGGCGACGCACCACGATTACCACTGCACGGCCCATTGCATCGCGGCGCTGGAACTGTTCAACGCGCAGCCATTGCACAAGCTGACGTCGCTTGGATGCTACGGCACGCCCGAGGGCATCCGTGGGCTGTTGGACGGACTGAGTTGGGTCGACGCGCCGTGGCGGGAATCGCATAAGAGCGCCGGCGTGTTTGCATCGCTCCTGATCTGCGATCCACAGAACACGGCCATGCGCGATGCCTACTTCGACTGGCTCGCGCAACAGTGGGACCCGCAAACGGGACTGCTGCGCCGCGACTGCCTGCCCGGGCAGGCCGAGGGATCGCGGCCGTTGCATGAGCACATGGCTGGCACGTTCCATTACCTGTTCAACACGGAAGCCGATCACCGCCCGCTCCCGCACGCGGCCGCATTGGTCGACACGTGCTTGGAATGGCACCGCACCGGCCAAGCCGCCCAGTTCGCGCGGTCCGGCGGCTTCATCTTCATCGATTGGGTCTACTGCCTCACCCGTGCCGTCCGCCATAGCGGACACCGATTCATCGAAGCGCGGGCAGCGCTTGCAGAGGCGGCACGCGTGCACTTTGATCTGCTTCGGTCGATCGACCTAACCCAGCACCATGCGTGGACCGACCTGCACATGCTGTTCGGCTGGACGTGCGCGTGGGCAGAACTGCAAGCTGCGCTGCCGGGAATCATCCGCACGCAGCGTCCGTTGCGGTTGGTGCTGGACCGTCGACCGTTCATCTAACAGAGATCGCATTTATGCCGGACCTGAAAACCTGTGCCATTCATACGATGACCCACAAGCCCTGGTCGCTCGCCGAGTGCTGCGAGCGCTACGCGGCAGCGGACATCGGTGGCATCAGCGTGTGGCGGAACGTGATAGAACCGATCGGCATCGCCGAGGCGGCGCGGATCGTCCGGTCATCGGGACTGAAGGTTCCCGCACTCGTACGCGGCGGATTCTTCGCAGCGAACGAAGCGACAAAGCGGTCGGCGGCGATTGACGACAACAAGCGCTGCATCGACGAGGCGGCCGCCATCGGCGCTGAGATGGTCGTGCTGGTGGTGGGCGCGGTGGTCGGCATGCCGCTCGCCGACGCCCGCCGGCAGGTCGCCGAAGGCATCGGCAAGTGCATCGACTACGCGGCCTCCAACAATGTAAAACTGGCGATCGAGCCGCTTCACCCGATGTACGCCGCCGACCGGTCGTGCATTAACCGAATGAAGGAGGCGCGCCTGGTCTGCGAGCAGCTGCAATCCAAGTGGGTCGGCATCGCCTGCGACGTGTATCACGTCTGGTGGGACCCGGACCTGCAGGATGAAATTCAGTTGGCGGGCCAGCAGGGCACGCTCTTCGGCTTCCACGTCTGCGACTGGCGCCCGAACACGCGCGACCTGCTGAACGATCGTGGACTGATGGGCGAGGGTGCGATCGACATCAAGACGATCCGCGGCTGGGTGGAAGCCACCGGCTTCCGCGGGTTCAATGAAGTTGAAATCTTCTCGACCGAACGCTGGGCTGGGGATCAGGATGAGTATCTGAAGCAGATCGTTGAGGCGTACACGACGCACGTCTAATTTACCCTGTAGTGGCGACGCCTGCGTCGCGGTTGATGCGCAGCATGGAGATGGCCGGTGAAATGATTGCGGCTTCGCCGCAGGCGTCGCCACTACGATTTGCAATGAGGCCGAACGTAATCATGAAAAACAACAACGCACTTACACCTGCAGATCTCAAGCCCGCCCTCACCCGCCTATTCGAGATTGCCGGCAAGAAGGCGCGCCTGCTCGACAACGCCTGGGACCCGAAGAACGGCACGCCGGTCTTCACGGTCGACGGCAAGTACACGACGCGCGGCTGGACGGAGTGGACGCAGGGCTTCCAGTACGGTTGGCCGATCCTGGTCTACGACGTCACCGGTGAGAAGGCGATGTTGGAGTTGGGCCGGAGCAACACGCTGAAGCTTATGGCGCCGCACGTCACGCACATCGGCGTGCATGATCATGGGTTCAACAACCTCTCGACCTACGGCAACCTTCGCCGGCTGATGTTGGAGGGCCGCATCGAGCGCAACGAGTGGGAACTGAACTTCTACGAGATGGCGATCAAGGTCAGCGGCGCCGTGCAGGCGGCACGCTGGAGCGGCACGCATCCCGTACCGTCGTCGAAGTACACCGCCGGCGGGGCGGCGCTGGGATACGTCTACTCGTTCAACGGTCCGCATTCGTTGTTCGTCGACACGATGCGCACGATCCGCATCCTCGGCGTGGCGTGGCAGCTCGGGCACAAGCTGATGCACGAGAACGACAAGGCCGCCGACCTGCTGAAGCGCAGCGTGCTGCACGGGCTGACGACCAGCCAGTACGTGCTGTTCCACGGCGAAGGCAAGCACACCTACGACGTGCGCGGCCGCACGGCCCACGAGGCCGTCTTTAACCGCAACGATGGCAACTTCCGCAACCGCAGCACGCAGCAGGGTTACTCGCCGTTCAGCACGTGGACGCGCGGTCTGGCCTGGGCGATGCTGGGATATGCCGAGGAACTCGAGTTCTTCGCGTCGATCGACGATGCGACGTTCAAGGCGTCGGTCGGGTTGGACAAAGCGGCGGTCGTGAAGGTGTACGAGGCCGCGGCCAAGGCGACCTGCGACCATTACATCAACGACTGTGCCGCGGCCGACGGCATCACGTACTGGGATGACGGTGCTCCGAACCTGCACAAGCTTGGCGACTGGCAGTCGCGCGTCGCTGAGCCGTACAACGACTTCGAGCCGGTCGATTCATCCGCCAGTGCGATCGGCGCGCAGGGCCTGTTGCGCCTGGGCAAGTATCTCGGTGGTGGCGCGGGTCATGCATACACGAAGGCGGGCCTCACCGTCGCCAAGACGTTGCTGTCGGACGCATACCTGTCGACGAAGGACACGCACCAGGGCTTGCTGCTGCATTCGATCTACCACCGCCCGAACGGCTGGGACCACGTGCCCGCCGGCAGCAAGATCCCGGCCGGTGAGTCGAGCATGTGGGGCGACTATCACCTGCTGGAGTTGGGCGTCTACCTGCATCGCATGAATGAGACCGAACAGCCGTACCTGACGTTCTTCGATCCGAAGAAGGCGTAGACATTTTATACGTCATCCTGAGGTACTCCGAAGGATCTCTTTCTTCCCGAAGCGAATACGGGGAGATCCTTCGGAGTACCTCAGGATGACAGACGCTGTGAATGAGACATCTGAAAGAATCGAGAATCTATGCCTTCCAACAAACGAGTAGCCCTCATCACTGGCGGTAGCCGAGGCATTGGTTTCGGCGTGGCGATGAAGCTCGCCGAAAGCGGGTTCGACGTTGCCATCAACGGTCGGCGCGATGCGAGTGATGTCGCCGATGCGATCGCGGTGTTAGAGAAGACCGGCGCGGTGGTGCTCTACTGCCAGGCCGACGTCGCCAGCCGGGCAGATCACGAGACGATGCTGGCCGCCATCCGCGCGCGATTCGGCCGGCTCGACGTGCTGGTGAACAACGCGGGCGTCGCGCCGAGCGTGCGGGCGGACATCCTGGAGGCGGGGGAGGAAAGCTTCGATCGTCTGATCTCGATCAATCTGCGCGGCCCTTACTTCCTCACGCAGGCGGCCGCGAAGTGGATGGTCGAGCAACAGGCGGCGAGCCCGAGCAGCTTCCGCGGTTGCATCGTCAACGTTAGTTCTGTGAGCGCCACCGTCGTCAGCATCAACCGTGGCGACTACTGCATCAGCAAGGCCGGCGTCGCCATGGCGACCCAGTTGTGGGCGGCGCGGTTGGCCGAGCACAACATTGATGTGTACGAGGTTCGCCCCGGCGTGATCGCGACCGACATGACGGCCGGCGTAACTGAAAAGTACGACAAGCTGATCGCCAACGGCCTGACCGTTGAAAAGCGATGGGGCAAACCCGACGATGTCGGCAAGGCCGTCGCCATGCTGGCTCGCGGCGAACTGCCGTACGCCACGGGCCAAGTGCTGAACGTCGACGGTGGCATGACGCTGCAGCGGCTTTAAGTGTGGGAATCGGTTGAAACCGATCACGTGAAAAATGAGGGAATCATGAGTGACATCCTCTCTCAGATCGCTGCCAATCGTTTGATGCCCGTGATCGCTCTGGACGACACCGACGACGCCGCTCCGCTGGGCGATGCATTGATCGCCGGCGGTCTGCCCGTCGCCGAGATCACGTTTCGCACCGCCGCCGCGGAGGCATCTATTCGGACGATGTCGAAGATGCCGGGCATGCTGGTGGGCGCGGGAACGGTTCTGGATGTGGACACAGTGAAGCGGGCCGTCGATGCCGGCGCAAAGTTTATGGTGTCGCCCGGGTTCAGCAGCAAGGTGGTCAGCTACTGCGTCGACAATAACATCCCGATCACGCCGGGCACGGTAACGCCGACCGATATTCAGGCGGCCATCGAGCACGGCATCACGACCGTGAAATTCTTTCCCGCTGAAACGTTCGGCGGCATCAAGGCGATCAAGACGCTCGCGGCGCCGTTCGGACAGATTCGCTTTATCCCGACCGGTGGCATCACCGAGAAGCAGTTGCTCGACTACCTCGGCTTCAAGCCGGTGCTGGCCGTCGGTGGCAGTTGGTTTGTGACGAAGGACTTGATCAGCGCCAAGAAGTTCGACGAGATCACCCGCCTTACGTCGCAGGCGGTGAAGGTTGCCAAGGAAGCTCGACCATGAACATCAAATCCAAAGAGTCCTGCAAGTACGACCTGATCGCGCTCGGCGAGTGCATGATCCGTTTGTCGCCACCCGGACACGGGCGGGTTGAGTTTTCACCCACCCTCGAGGTGTGGGTGGGGGGCGGCGAATATAACGTGGCGTATGCGCTGGCGCGGCTGGGTTTGCGCACCGGTTGGATCGGTGGATTAAACACATCGCCGATGGGAAAGATCGTTCTGAACCACGGCCGATCGGTGGGCATGGACATGACCCACGCCGTCATGCGCAAGTATGACGGTTACGGTAAAATAGACCGAATTGGCCTCAATTTCACCGAAGTAGGTCACGGCAAGCGCGCCAGCACGACGCTCTACGATCGCGGCCATAGCGCCACTGCCGGCATCAAGCCGGGTGAGATCAACTGGAAGAAGCTGTTCCACGAGGACGGCGTGCGCTGGCTGCACACCGGAGGCATCTTCGCCGCGTTGTCGGCCGACACGCGCGCGGTGGTCGTCGAGGCGGTGAAGGCGGCGCACGAGGCGGGCACAATTGTCAGTTACGACCTGAACTTTCGCAGCAAGCTGTGGAGCAGCAAGGAAGCGATCGCGACGACCAAGCCGCTCGTGCCCTACATCGACTGTTTGATCGGCAACGAGGAAGACTTCGAGAAGGTGCTCGGCTACCACGCCGAGGGGGTGGACATCGAAAAGAACGAGCTCGACACCGGCGCGTTCAAGCAGATGGTCGAACACGTCGTGAAGGACTTCCCGAACGTGAAGATCGTCGGCACCACGCTGCGCGGCGTGAAGACGGCGCTCATCAACGACTGGTCCGCCATCATGTGGGCCGATGGCAAGTTCTACGACGGCCTGAGCTTCCCCGATCTTGAGATTGAGGATCGCGTGGGTGGTGGTGACGGTTTCGCCAGTGGCTTCACCTATGGCTTCCTGACGGGGCAGGAGCCGCAGCAGTGCGTCAACCTGGGTGTCGCCCACGGCGCGATGCTCATGAGCACGCGCGGCGACACAAGCCAGATCGAGCTGGACGACCTCCTTCACGTCGCCGGGGGTGGCAGCGCTCGCATCAAGCGATAAAGTGTTCGTCGCACCGGGCGAAAATGTGCTGCCCGGTCGGTTGAACGATCGCAGGAGATCACCGATGCGCGCCCTGAAGGTCAGCGACAACAAGCGTTTCCTCACGTACGCCGACGGCAAGCCGTTCTTCTACCTGGCCGACACCGCGTGGGAACTATTCCATCGGCTCGACCGCGCGCAGACGCTGCGCTACCTCACCGATCGCGCCGCAAAGGGGTTCACAGTCATTCAAGCCGTCGTGCTGGCCGAGATCGACGGGCTGAACACGCCGAACATGCAGGGCCACCGGCCGTTGCACGACAACGACCCGACGCGTCTAGATGAGGCCTACTTTGCGGACGTGGATTGGGTGGTCGATACCGCGGCGTCGCTTGGGCTGTACATCGGCATGCTGCCCACCTGGGGCGACAAGTGGAACAAGAAGTGGGGCATCGGCCCGGAGATCTTCACGCCCGACAACGCCTACACGTTCGGCCTTTGGCTCGGCCGGCGCTACCGCGACAAGCCCATCATCTGGATCACCGGTGGCGACCGCCCAGTGGAAACGGACCTGCATCGGGAAATCGTCACGCGCATGGCAAATGGCCTGCGTGACGGCGACGGGGGCCGCAACCTGGTCTCGTTTCACCCGACGGGTGGCCGCGCGTCGAGCGAGGTGTTTCATGCGGAGCCGTGGCTCGACTTCAACATGTGGCAGAGCGGCCACGGGCGCAATGCGGCCAATTACGAGAAGATCAGTTCGGACTACGACCGTCGCGATCCGGTAAAGCCCGTGCTGGACGCCGAACCGGGCTACGAGGATCACCCATCCGCGTTCAAGCTCGACAACGGTTATCTGGACCAGTACGACGTACGGAAAAGCCTCTACTGGTCGCTGTTCGCCGGCGCGTGTGGGTACACGTACGGGTGCCACCCGATATGGCAATTCTGGCAGTCCGGCCGCGAACCCAGGGGTTATTGCCGCACGCACTGGGAAGACGCGTTGCACCTGCCTGGCAGCGGCCAGATGCGGCACGCACGGGCGCTGTTGGAATCGCGACCGTTCCTGTCGCGCGTGCCGGATCAGTCGCTGATCGTGTCGGAACAACGGGAGGGCTCGCACCACCAGCAGGCCACGCTCGATGCGAAAGGTCGTTACGCGATGATCTACTGCCCGTACTATGATCATCCGACGATCGACTTGGCCAAGCTGTCGAATCGCGATCCCGTCGCGTACTGGTTCGACCCGCGCACCGGCACCGCTGCGACCACCTCACCCATCAAGCGTCAGGGCAATCACGCGACATACCCGACCCCGTATGGTGGGCCGGACTGGGTGCTGGTGTTGGATGATCCCGCCTGCAACTTCCCCCGGCCCGGCGCGGCGGTGACGGAGATCTTATAGCGCGCATAAGACGAATATTGTGCGGCGAGACCGATTGCACGCAACAGGTCCCTCCGCTGGCGAAACTTCGCACAAGCGCCAAAAAGTGCCAAACTGTCGTATTTCGCGAGGGTATTTTCACCCTATTTCAGCCAGAAATAGCGTATTTTGATCCACTTCTTGACAGCAGCAGTTATGATGCTATTATAGCACCATGCTCCCCGCACAGCCGAACCAGTCGCTGATCGATGGTCTCGCCTGCCTGCAAGCGCTGGCTACGGCGGTTGGGCCGATCGGCTCGCGCCAGATGGCGCGCGACCTGGGCATGGAGCCGACCCGCGTCAACCGTCTCCTGAAGACGCTCGCCCACCTCGGTATCGCCCAGCAGACCGCCGACCGGCAGTACGTGCCGGGGTCGGGCATGCACGTGCTGGCGGCGCAGGCGATCTTCGGGTCGGGCCTGCTGCGCCGCGCGACCCAACCGTTGAATCACCTTCGCCGGCACAAGTTGTCGATCGCGCTCGGCGTGCTGTGGCGCGACCAGGTGAGCTACCTCTACCACGCGTCGCCCGGCACCAGCGACAGCGAGGCGATCGGGCGCGTGGGCCTGTACCCGGCCACGCGGTCCAGCATCGGCCTCGTGCTGCTGTCGCAGTTGCCAACGGCCGACGTGCGCGCGCTGTACCGCACTCGTTCCATTCCCAACTATCCTGAGGGCATGGCCGCGCTTCTGGCTGATCTTGCCGCGGTCCAACAGAGCGGCTTCGCGGTGGTGCGACCGGACGAGGCCCACCCGACCCGCACGGTGGCCGTCGCCATTCCCGATAGCGCGGCCGCCATCGCGTTGTCCGGGGCGATCGCCGACGGCGCCCTTCACGAACTTCATCAATCCTTACGCGATGCGGCGGAACGCATCGCGGTGTCACCTTCCACTTAGGACCCGTAACCCGTATGTCACACTCAAACGTTCCCGCCAGCTTTAGCGGCGTCGTGCCCAGCCTTGCACAGGTGGGCGATCTCGGCCCACCCCGCAGCGAATGCGGCGTGGGTTGCCTGATGCCGTGGGCCGGCAAGCTCTACGTGCTGAACTACAACTCGCACAAGGAGCGCAGTGGCCGCGGCGTCAGCCTGCGACGCATCTCGGCGGACATGACGATGGAGATCGTCCCCGAGACGCGCGGCGTCGACGGTACCTACACCAACCGCTTCGTCCACTTCAAAAGCAACCAGATCGTCATCGGCCCCCACGTGATCGACGAGCGGCACAACGTCCGCACGATCAAGATGCTGCAGCCGCTGCGCATCTGCGGCACCACGTGGCACCTGACCGACCCCGACAAGGTCTACGTGCTGGCGATGGAGGGCGAGGTGTTTGAGCTGAACATGGTCACGCTGGAATGCGTGCAGGTCTTCGATTTGCAGAAGGAGCTCAGCACCGAGAAGGAGGGCATGGTCCACTTCAAGGACTGCTACTGCCACTTCGGCAAGTTCGTCGTCTGTTCGAACGAGTACAACGAGAACGACTGGAAGGGCACGCGGTCGCAGGGCCGCCTGGCCGAGTACGACGGCAAAGCGTGGAACATCATCGAACGCAAGCCCTTCATTGGTTTCGGCGGCCGCGGCACGTTCGCGCCCACGATCTTCTCGAACGGGTGGGATCAGGCCTCGGCCATCCTGAAGGTCTACACGAAGGCGGATGACAAGTGGACGACGTACCGCCTGCCCAAGGCGTCGCACTGCTTCGATCACAAGTGGCAGACCGAATGGCCGCGCATTCGCGAGGTGGAGCACGAGCGGTACCTCATGGACCACCACGGCATGTTCTACGAGCTGTCCCCGTGGGCGTACGGCGGGCGCATCTGGGGCGTGCGGCCGATCAGCACGCACCTCTGGGTGCTCGGTGACTTCTGCAGTTGGCGCGGCATGCTCGTCATGGGCGCTGACAACGCCAGCCCGAGCAACGGCGAGAACCCCACGACCGCCGAGCCGCAGAGCGGCCTGTGGTTCGGCAAGACCGACGACCTCTGGAACCTCGGTAAGCCCAAGGGCTGGGGCGGCCCGTGGTGGGAGACGAAGGTCACCGCCAACGAGCCCAGCGACCCGTACCTCATGACCGGCTTCGATCAGAAGTGCATCCACCTGACCGCCGACACGGCCAATGTCGACTTCGCGATCGAGGTCGACTTCATGGGTCACGGCGTCTTCAAGCCGTACATGACGCTGCGCACTGGCGATGCCAACTACGTCCAGCATACGTTCCCCTCCGGCTTCAGCGCCCACTGGGTGCGCGTCGTCAGCAGCAAGGGCTGCACCGCAACCGCACAGCTGCACTACACCTAGGCCCTGTGCGCCTTTTCGTGTGATCGTGTAGCTATCCGTCGCCCTGCCAGGGGATTGCTGGCAGGGCGACGTTATTTCACGCGCTTGGCAATTTGTCGCGACGAGAAGCGAAGGCAGTCTCAGGAATACAATCCGTTGGATGGACGATCTGATCACCAGCACCGAGAACGGCCTCTATTGCCCGGCCGGTGATTTTCATATCGATGCCTGGGGATCGGTCGGCCGAAACATCGTCACGCATGGCCATTCTGACCACGCGCGCTTCGGCGCCGCCAGCTACCTTTGCACCCGCCAGTCGGCGCCCATTCTTCAGAAGCGACTCGGCGACGTCTCGATCGACGCGCGCGATTATGGCGACGTGATCGACATCAACGGCGTTCGCGTCAGCCTTCACCCGGCGGGGCACATCCTGGGATCGGCACAGGTGCGCATCGAACATCGCGGGCAGATCTGCGTGGCAAGCGGCGACTACAAGCGGCAGCCCGACCCGACGTGTGCGCCGTTCGAACCCATTCGCTGTCACACGTTCATCACCGAGTGTACGTTCGGCCTGCCGATCTTCCACTGGACCGATCCCACCATCGTAATGGCCGACATCAACGCGTGGTGGCGGGACAACCACGCCGCCGGGCGCACCAGTATGTTGGCGGCCTATTCGCTCGGGAAAGCGCAGCGTGTACTGGCAGGATTGGATGCATCGACTGGCCCCATCCTGTTGCACGGTGCGGTGGTGCCGCTCGTCGAGTTGTACCGGCAGGCGGGCGTCACGCTGCCGCCCACCGAACACGCCAGTGTCGAGAACGCGAAGCTGCATCGTGGCCGCGCGTTCGTGATCGCGCCGCCCGGTGCGCTGAACTCGACATGGGTGCGCAAATTTGCTCCGTTCTCGCTTGGGGCCGCATCTGGCTGGATGCGCGTGCGGGGCTTTCGACGCCGTAAGGCGGCAGACCGGGGGTTCGTGCTGTCCGACCATGTCGACTTCGACGCGCTGCTGCAGACGATCAAGGAGACCGGCGCAGAACACGTGATGGCCACCCACGGCTACACGACCGTGCTCGCACGCCTGTTGAACGACCGCGGCCAACGCTGCACGATTATCAACACGCGCTTCGGCGACGACGAGGACGAGCCAATCGAACCGGCCGCCCTCGCCGAGAGCGAGGGGGCAGCTTGAAACGCTTCACCGAGCTCTTTCAGCAGCTGGACGCCACCACCCGCACGAGCGAGAAGGTCGAGGCGATGCAGCGGTACTTCCGCGAAGCGCCACCCGCCGACGCTGCCTGGGCGGTGTACGTGCTGGCGGGCCGCACGGTCGGCAAGGCGATCGCGTCGCGCAAGCTGCGCGAGTGGGCGTCGGAAGCATCGGGCCACCCGGCGTGGTTGGTCGACGAGAGCTATCACGTTGTGGGCGACCTTTCCGAGACGCTGTCGCTGATCGTTCCGGGTGCAACGGATGGTGAAGCTGCGCCATCGCTTCACGACATCTGTGACGGCCGGCTGCGGCCCCTCGGACAGATGACGCAGGAACAACAGCGGGCGACGATCGAGGCCACCTGGGCGCAGCTGAGCGCCGAGCAGCGCCTCGTCTTCCATAAACTGCTGGGCGGCGAGTTCCGCATCGGCGTGTCGAAATTGCTGCTGGTGCGGGCGCTGGCGGGCGTGGCCGGCGTCGAGCCCGCGGTCGTTACGCACCGCTTGTCAGGCAGCTGGATGCCCACGGCGGAGGCGATGGTGCAGTTGCTTTCGCCGCACGAGGAGGGATCGCCGACCGCGCGCGGGCTGCCGTACCCGTTCATGCTCGCCAACCCGTTCCACGAGCCGTTGGGTGAGACGCTGGGATCAATTGCGGACTGGCAGATCGAGTGGAAGTGGGACGGCATTCGGGCGCAGATCCTTCGGCGTGCCGGGCAGATCGCGATCTGGTCGCGCGGCGACGAACTGATCACCAGCGCGTTTCCCGAACTCGTGCAAGCGGCCAGCGCGCTGCCGGAGGGTACCGTGCTGGATGGGGAAATTCTCGCGTGGGACCGTGAACGGCCGTTGCCATTCCTGACGCTTCAGCAGCGCATCAATCGGAAGAACGTCGAGATGAGCTTCTGGCCCGACGTGCCGGTGATCTTCATCGCGTTCGACATGCTGGAACGGGATGGGATTGATGTGCGTACCTCGCCGCTTGCCGATCGCCGGGCAATGCTGGAAGCGTTGGTGCCGCCATCGGACAAGCCGCAGTTGATTCGGCTCGCCGAGCCGTTGCGATTCGAATCGTGGGATGCGATTACGCGTCAGTTGGACGATTGCCGCAAGCAGGGCACTGAGGGCGTGATGCTGAAGCAGCGGTCGTCGGCTTACGTGCCGGGCCGGCCAACCGGGTTGTGGTGGAAGAAGAAGATCGACCCGTACACGATGGACGCCGTCCTGATCGCCGCCGAGCCCGGCCGCGGCCGGCGTGCGGGATTGTTGAGCGCCTATACGTTCGGCGTGTGGGACGAACAGCGCAAGCTTGTGCCGATCACCAAAGCCTACAGCGGCCTGACCGACCAGGAGATGGCCGAGGTAGATCGCTTTGCGCGCAAGCACACGCTGGCGCGGCATGGGCCGGTGCATTCGGTCGAGCCGCTACTTGTCTTTGAGATCGGCTTCGAAGCGATCCAGCAATCCACGCGGCACAAGTCCGGCATCGCGGTGCGCTTCCCACGCATGCTGCGGATGCGCAAGGACAAAGCCGCTGCCGATGCGGATACGCTCGCGACGATGAGGGACCTGCTGCGAACCGCGGAGACGATGCGATGACGCAGGCTTTAACAGCCATCGCCAGCGGCCGCCAGCGCGTGCGCGAATGGTTCGCGTCGCTCGGCCGCACGCCGTTTCCGTTTCAGGAGGCGGCCTGGGAGGCATACGTGCTGGGCCAGAGCGGCCTCATTCACGCGCCGACGGGGAACGGCAAGACATTGGCCGCGGCGCTGGGGCCGATGATCGAGGCGATCGACGCTGGCGCCGAGAAGCAGCCACCGCTTACGCTGTTGTGGATTACGCCGTTGCGTGCGCTGGCAAGCGATACAGCGGCGTCGCTTCACACGGCGGTGGACGGACTAAACCTGCCGTGGAAAGTCGAGCTGCGCACGTCCGACACAACCGCCGCCGCGCGTAAACGGCAGAAGACACGCCTGCCGACGGTGCTCGTCACCACGCCCGAAAGTTTGTCGCTGTTGATCTCGTACCCCGACGCGCGGGAGCGGTTCGCGCACCTGCGATGCATCGTCGCCGACGAATGGCACGAGCTGATGGGCAACAAACGTGGCGTGCAGGCGCAACTGGCAATGGCCCACCTGAAGGCGATCCAGCCCGCGATGCGCGTGTGGGGCCTGTCGGCCACCATCGGCAACATGGACGACGCCGTCGCCACTCTCGTCGGCCCGGCCGGCGCCGCGACCGCGGTGCGCATCGATGCGCCCGATTATAAGCAGATCGACCTCCACAGCCTCCTGCCCGAGCGCATCGAGCGCTTCCCCTGGACCGGCCACCTCGGCACGCGCATGACTGAACCCGTCGCCCGCGCGATCGAGTCGGCCGGCAGCACGCTCCTCTTCACCAATACGCGCTCGCAGTCAGAGCTCTGGTTCCGCGCGCTGCTGACCGCGCGGCCAGAATGGGTGGGCGAGATGGCGATCCATCACGGGTCGATAGACCGCAAGCTCCGACAGACGGTCGAAAGCATGCTGCGCGAGGGCAAGCTTAGGGCGGTGGTCTGCACGTCCAGCCTGGACCTCGGCGTCGATTTCTGGCCGGTCGACCAAGTGATTCAGATTGGCGGCCCGAAGGGCATCGCGCGCATCATGCAGCGGGCGGGTCGCAGTGGTCATCGACCGGGCGAGGCCAGCCGAATCGTCTGCGTGCCAACCCAGGCGATGGAATTGATCGAGTACTCCGCCGCACGGCTCGGCATTCAACAGCGGGCGACCGAATCGCGCGAGCCGATCGTGTTACCATTGGACGTGCTGGCGCAGCACGTGGTTACGGTGGCCGCGGGCGATGGATTCGTCGAATCGGAACTGCTGGCTGAGGTGCGCCGCACGCATGCGTTCGAGGCCATCACCGATGAGCAGTGGGGCTGGGTAATGGACTTCGCGCAGCGCGGCGGCCCAAGCCTGACGGCGTATCCCCACTTCGCCCGTGTTCGCCTGGAGGGTAATCGCTGGGTGACCGCGTCGGATGCCACGGCCCGCATGCATCGGATGAGCATCGGCACGATCACGTCGGATGGTGCCGTTTCGGTTCAGTTCGTCACGGGCAGGCATCTCGGCAGCGTTGAAGAATCGTTCGCAGCGAAGTTGAAGGCCGGAGACACGTTTACGTTTGCCGGCCGCACGGTGCAGTTCGTGCGCCTGCACGACATGACGATCCAGGTACGGCTGGCTACGACGAAACGGGGTACCGTGCCCCGTTGGATGGGTGGGAAGCTGCCGATGTCGGCAAGCCTCGCCAAGGCCCTACGCGTGAGGCTGGACGAGGCGGCCGGCGGCCAGTTCGTGGACGCGGAGATGCAGCACGTTCGCCCGATTCTCGAGCTGCAGGCGCGGTGGTCGCAACTGCCGAGGATGAGCGAGGTGCTGATCGAGACGACGCGAACGCGCGATGGTCACCATCACTTCCTGTACACCATGCAGGGCCGGCTGGCGCACGAAGGGCTGGCGGCGCTGTTGACGTATCGGCTTGGCGAAGGTCGGCCGATCACGGCCACGTTCAACGACCTGGGGATCGAGTTACTATCGCCCGTACCACTTGCGGAAACTGCAGAGCAATGGCGTGCTGCGCTGTCGGCAGAGCGGCTACTGGAAGACGTGATGGCTTGCCTGAACACCGGTGAACTGGCCAAGCGGCACTTCCGCGAGATCGCGCGCATCGCGGGATTGCTGGTGCCGCAACGGCCAGGCGCGCATCGGAGCGTGCGTCAGCTGCAGGCGTCCAGCGGGTTATTTTACGACGTCTTCTCCGAGTTCGACCCGCAGAACCTGCTGCTGGAACAGGCGCGTAGAGAGGTGCTGCAACAACAGCTTGAGTTCACGCGGCTAAGCGGCGCACTACGCGACCTTGGCGACCGTTCGTTGATCCTGTCCTCTCCAGCCCGGCTTACACCGTTGGCCTTTCCGTTGTGGGCCGAGCGCATTCAATCACAGCAGCTGCGATCGGAGAGCGCCAGCGCGCGCATCGAACGCGTCGCCCGCCAACTGGAGGCCGCCGCCGACGCGGACGGGGGATGATGAAACTGCCGGGATCACTCCCCTATCGGCATGGGCCGGCCGAGCTGGTGCTGTTGCCGCAGCACGCCATCTGGTGGCCGGCGATGCGGGCGCTGGTCGTCGCCGACGTGCATTTGGGGAAGGGTACGGCCTTTCGTGCGTTGGGCGTGCCGGTGCCAATCGGCAGCAGCGCGAAAGATCTGGATCGACTGAGTTCGCTCCTCCAGGCGACGGCGGCCGAGCACCTCTTCATCCTTGGCGACCTCATCCATGGCCGGCGCTCGCACCAGCCAGAGTTGCATGAAACCATGTACACGTGGCGAGCAACGCACGCGAAGGTGAACATCCTGTTGATCCGCGGCAACCATGACGAACGGGCTGGCCGACTGCCGGCCGATCTCCGAATAGATGAGCTCGGTCCTCAACTTGTCGATGGTCTCATGCTGCGACACGATCCGGCGCCCGATAATTCGGGTGAGTACGTGCTGGCGGGTCATGTGCATCCGGTGATCGCTCTGCGGGATTTCGATCGGTCGCAAGTCGTCTTGCCGTGCTTTGCGTTTGGCCGCGATGGGGTGGGTATCTTACCTGCATTCGGTTCTTTCACGGGTGGCCACCGCATTGATCGCGAAGATGGTCAAACCTGCTTCGCATGTGCGGCCGGGCGGGTGCTGAAGATCAGCTGACGACCTCTAACCGTACTTCGCAGTTCGCCGCAACACTTTGCTTACGGCTGAGCCCGAATTCGTGCGCTCCGGCCTCCGCAGGTCTTCAGTAAATTGGATGACGTAGAGTGGTCAGGGGATACATGGATGTCGCACCCGCAAGTCTGTGAAAGCTCTGCTTGATGGCACCCACGAGCCGCGCCGGTACAGCCCGGCGAGGTGCCACCGTTTCGGACGACGCCGGCGCATCATTCCATGAGCGATCCACGAAAGATCAACCTGCTCGTCGCCGACGGCCGCAAGCTGTTGCGCGAGGGGCTGTGCCTGTTGCTTGAACAGCACGCTGACCTACGGGTGATCGCCGAGGCCGACGAGGCGCGGGCGGCGGTAAAGCTCGCGCGGGCGCTGCCGGTGCAGGTGGTCATTCTGAACCTGTCGGCGACGGGGCCCGATGATATCGATGTCGTGCGCGCGATCCTGCAGGCCAACCCGTCGGTGTCGGTGATCGCGCTGGCGCTGCAACCGTCCGCCGGCCGCGTGCGCGAGATATTAGAGGCTGGCGCAACGGGCTGTTTAAACAAAGAGTCCGCCGGCGCTGAACTCGTGACGGCGATCCGTCTCGTCCGCACCGGGCAGGTCTACCTCAGTCCCGGCTTGGTTCACTCGGTCGTCACCACGTACGTGCGCCCGAGCGCGCGCGACGCCGCCAAGCATAAGCCGCTGGCGCCGCGCGAACGTGAGATTCTTCGCCGCATCGCCGAGGGCCAGATCACCAAGCAGATCGCAGCCGACCTGAATGTTGGGACGAAGACGGTCGAAACGCACCGCCGGCGCATCATGGAAAAATTGAACGTCTACACCGTTGCCGAGCTGACGAAGCACGCCGTGCGCGAGGGACTAACATCGCTGGAACCGCATGGGGCGTGATCGAAGTTCGCGTTGGCGCCGCGTTTAGGTCACACATCGCAGACCCGCTTGATGCGGCGCGTTGAACCGCATTTGCGTCAATTGACGCACCCCTAAAGCCAAATCCTTTAACGGCCGATAATGAACGGTCCGGTTGCGCGCGTAAGAATGGGCCCTGCGCAGTCGGCACGATCCGCGACCACGGTTGCTTGGGCAAGCGGCCGAGCGGATGCCTCAAGTTGTTGCCGTTGTGCTCCCGTCTGGGCGTGCGCGATCCGTCGTGCACGCGCATGAGCGGGAGGATGTAAACATGCGTCTATATCTGCGCGCGTTCTCCTACTTCAAACCAGACCTCTCGCTCGTGCTGATCTGGCTCTCGCTGATCGGCCTGTCGACCGGCCTCGGCCTGCTGACGGCGTGGCCGATGGCGGTGCTGATCGATTCCGTCCTCACCGCGTCGCCGAAGCGCGACGTGATGCACAACCTTTTCCTCGCGCCGCTACCGTCCGGCCAGTTTGGGCAGATCGTCGGGTTGGCCGCGATCGGACTGCTGTTCAAACTGCTTGCGGACGTGCTGGGCGTCGCGCAGTCGGCCGTCAGCAACAAGCTGAACTACAACGGGTTGATCCGCGTGCGCTGCGACCTATACCGCAAGCTGCAGGCATTGAACCTGACTTATCACCGCAATCAGCCGCAGGGCGATGCGATCTATCGCCTTAGCACCGACACGTTCGGTTGCCAGACCATCCTCGGCGTGTTGGTGAACACAATCGTGGCAGCCGTCACGCTGGTCGCGATGACCGTTCTCCTGGCGACGCGTAACCTGTCGCTCACGTTGCTCGCGTTCTCCGTGGTGCCGGTGCTTGCCGTTGCCAACATCTACTTCGGCCGGCGGTTCCGCGAGCGCACGATGGAATGCAAAGAGGTCGACACCCGTTTCACCACCGCGGTGCAGCGGTCGATGGCCTGCATCGGCCTCGTGCAATCGTTCGGCCGCGAGTCGGACGAGTTCAGCCGATTTCACGGTACCGTCAGCCAAGCCGTGGCAGCGTGGTGGCGACTGAACCGCCAGCAGATGGCCTACACGCTTGCAACCGGCGCGACGTTCGGCGTGGGCGGGGCGATCGTCTTCGGCTACGGTGGCTATCTCGTCTACCGCGACCAGTTCCTGCAGTCTGGAAACAGCAACGGCATGACCGTGGGATCGCTCATGATCTTCACGGCCTACCTCGGCATGCTCTGGGGGCCCCTCTGCACGCTCACCGGGTTCGTCTACAACATTCAGGGCGGCGTCGCGGGCGCGCAGCGCGTCTTCGACGTGCTCGATCGTGATCCGGTGATCGCCGATCGGCCAAACGCGCAGTCTCTTCCCAGGCAGCCGCGCACGCTGCAGTTGGATGGCGTTTCGTTCGCGTACGACGGTGGCCGGCAAGTGCTGGCGGGCGTGTCGGCGACGATCAACCCGGGCGAGATGGTCGCGTTCGTCGGTCCCAGCGGCGTGGGCAAGAGCACGCTGCTGAACCTGTTCCCACGCTTCTACGATCCCAGCGGTGGGGCCGTCCGATTTGATGGCATCGACGCCCGCGACGTGAAGATCGCCGATCTGCGCAAGCACGTCGCGCTGGTGTTGCAGGAAAGCGTGATCCTGCCGACCACAATTGCTGAGAACATCGCCTACGGCCGACCGACCGCATCGGCCGACGAAATTCACCAAGCCGCCCGCCTTGCCGGCGCCGCCGGGTTTATCGAAGAACTTCCCGATGGTTACGCGACGCGCATCACCGAGGGGGGCCAGAATCTGTCGGGCGGCCAGCGCCAGCGCATCGCCATCGCGAGGGCCTTGCTGACCGAAGCGCCGTTCATCGTGCTGGATGAGCCCACCAGCGCGCTCGACCCGCTGCACGAGGCGCACGTAACTCGCGCGTTGCGCGAGTTGAAACGCCAACGGACGATCCTGATCGTCAGCCACCGGCTCAGCACCGTCGTCGATTGCGACCGCATTCTCGTCATGAACGCCGGCCGGATCGTCGAGCAGGGCACACACCAGCAACTAATTGCCCTCAATGGCCTTTACGCGCAAATGGCTGCCCAGCAATTCGATGCACCTTCAGGGCCGCGGTTGGCCGCGTAATTGGTCCTTCTTACACGCGTGCCACTCACTCCGCCGGGGTGCCGTTGTGCCGTGCAGCCCGTGTCGCAGTTGACATCGGTGAAAGCCGTAGCGTCGTCGCCGTACTTCCTGAGCCGGCGACGTTTTTCCTTACACGAATGGTGCGGTCGGCGCCCGTGTCATTCCCGTTTAATGCCTTCCGCTGCGCCACATCCCCTGCACATCCCGACGGTTCCTGCTGCTGCTGATCCTTGTCGTAGCGCGCCTCGCCAGTCTGTCCTCCCTGGGGTGGCCCATGTCCGGGCACAGCCGTTGTATTGCTGCTCATCAACGACGGCACGGGCGCGAGCCTGATGCTGCTTGAGTCTTCGCAAAGCCGGGCACTCGCTGTGGTCGGCGCAAGGGCCAACTTATATGAGCAAACGGATTCTGATCACCGGCGGGGCGGGGTTCATCGGCTCGCATCTGGCGGATGAACTGTTGGAACGGGGCTATCGCGTTCGGGTGCTCGATCACCTGTCGGCCCAAGTTCATGGCGAGGATGTTCGCCGGCCTGAATACCTTCATCCAGACGTTGAACTGACCATTGGCGACGTTCGCGACCCCGCGGCCGTCCGCCGCGCGATGGCGGGTGTGGATGCCGTCTATCACTTGGCCGCTGCGGTGGGTGTTGGTCAGAGCATGTACGAGATCGCCAACTACACTAGCCTGAACAACCTTGGTACCGCCGTGCTGCTGGAAGCGCTGATCGAACGGCCGGTCGAGCGTCTCGTCGTCGCATCCAGCATGAGCATCTACGGCGAGGGCCTTTACAAGGACCCCGACGGCGAGATCTCTACTGGCCTCGAGCGCACGCTGGACCAGTTGAAGGAACACGATTGGGAAGTGCGCAACAACCGCGCGCAGGTGCTGACGCCCATCGCGACGCCAGAATCGAAACAGCCCACGCTGGCAAGCGTGTACGCGCTGAGCAAGTTTGACCAGGAGCGCATGTGCCTTATGGTCGGCCGGGCATACGGCATTCCGACCGTCGCGATGCGCTTCTTCAACGTCTACGGCCCTCGGCAGGCGCTCAGCAACCCGTACACGGGCGTGCTGGCGATTTT
Organism: Tepidisphaeraceae bacterium; assembly: GCA_035998445.1. Taxonomy (NCBI): domain Bacteria; kingdom Pseudomonadati; phylum Planctomycetota; class Phycisphaerae; order Tepidisphaerales; family Tepidisphaeraceae; species Tepidisphaeraceae bacterium. The sequence continues at coordinate 206,332 of DASYHQ010000013.1, forward strand.
TGCCAGCCGGCTGATGAACGACAAGCCCCCGATGATCTTCGAGGACGGCCTGCAGCAGCGTGACTTCGTTAGCGTGCACGACATTGCCCGCGCCTGTCGACTCGCGCTTGAAGTGCCGGATGCCGCGGGGCGCGTCTTCAACATCGGCAGCGGCAACGCTTACACCGTGCTGGAGATCGGCAGGCAGGTCGCAAAAGTGCTCGGCAAGGAATCGATCGATCCGGAGATCAGCGGTAAGTACCGCGTGGGTGACATTCGCCATTGTTTCGCCGACATCCGCCTTGCCCGCCGCGTGCTGGGGTACGAGCCGCAGGTGACGCTGGAGGATGGCTTGGTCGAACTGGCCGAGTGGCTTGAGGGACAGGTTGCCGACGACCGCGTCGCGCAGGCTCGGGCAGAGTTGGATAAGCGCGGGCTCGCCATCTAAGCGAGTGCCTGTACGGAACGTGGATGATCGAACGGTTGTAGATTGGGATCGATCTGTATGAAGAAGAAGCACACATCACGATCGCGCGGCGCCCTCGCGGCGCCAGCACGACATGCGGGGCCGGCCATTGGCATGCTCGAGTGGTTCCGTCTGGGTGAGCACGACCGCGTCGACCGCGTGCTGAGCGACCTGAAGACGCTCGGCGTGAGCGAGTTGCGCATCGGGGTCTCCTGGGCCGACTGGCACACGCCCGAGGGCGAAGCGTGGTACGCGTGGCTGTTTCCACAGTTGGCCCGGCAGGTGAACGTGCTGCCATGCTTCCTGTACACGCCGCCCAGTTGGGGCGTGGCGCCCAAGACGAGCGCTCCGCCGCGTGATACGCGATGCTACGCCGACTTCATCGACCTGATGATTAAGCGGTTTGGACGGCACTTCGAGTACGTCGAGCTCTGGAACGAACCGAACAACCTGCGCGCGTGGGACGTCGCGCTCGACCCCTATTGGCTGAAGTTCAGCGAGATGGTCGGCGCGGCCGCCTATTGGGCCAAGCAGTGCGGCAAGAAGACCGTGCTTGGCGGTATGAGCCCCATCGATGCGGGTTGGCTCCGCCTGATGGGCGAGCGCAACCTGTTGCGCTATATCGACGCGGTCGGTGTGCACGCCTTCCCAGGTTCCAGCGAGGCCAAGTGGGAAGGGTGGCGGCCGGTCATCGACCCGGTTCGCACCGTGCTCGATCAATTTCAACCCGAGGCGCAAGTCTGGATCACCGAAACCGGCTACAGCACGTGGCGGCACGATGAGCGCCGCCAGTTGACGGCGTTTGTGGATACGATCGACGCGCCGGTCGACCGGGTCTACTGGTATGCCGCCCATGACCTGGATCCGATGCTGCCGACGGTGGATGGCTTCCACGCCGACGAACGCGAATATCACTACGGCCTGAAGCGCACCGATGGCGGCGAGAAGCTGCTTTACCGCCTGTGGGCCGAAGGCGGCACCGATGCGGTGCGCGATGCGTACTGGATCGGGCGCAGCGCGCACGTGATGGGCCAGGACAAGCCGGTGCTCATCACCGGGGGTTGCGGCTTCATCGGCACGAACGTCGCGCACCGCATAATGTCGAGCGGGCAAAGCGTGCTGCTGTACGACAACCTTTCTCGCCCCGGGGTCGAGAAGAACCTGCGATGGCTGCGCCAGGAGCACGGCGACTTGATGCGCATCGAGGCGGCCGACGTGCAGGACGCCCACGCGCTGCGCATGGCCGTGGCCCGCGCGAGCAAGGTGTTCCACTTCGCCGCCCAGGTTGCGGTGACGACGAGCCTCGTGAATGCGATCCACGACTTCGAGGTCAATGCCCGCGGCACGCTGAATCTGCTGGAGGCAATTCGCGCACAGGACGAGCCACCGCCGCTCGTGTTCACCAGCACCAACAAGGTCTACGGCGGTTTGCCCGACGTGCGTCTGCGATTGACGAATAACCGCTACGAACCCGTCGACGCCGCCGTGCGAGACTACGGCATTGGCGAATCGCGGCCACTGGACTTCCACAGCCCTTACGGTTGCTCGAAGGGCACCGCCGACCAATATGTGGTCGACTACGCCCGCACGTTTGGCCTGCCGGCGGTCGTGTTCCGCATGAGCTGCATGTACGGCCCGCACCAGTTTGGCAACGAGGACCAGGGCTGGGTGGCTCACTTCCTGATCAAGGCATTGAAGGGCGAGCCCATCACCATCTACGGCGACGGCAAGCAGGTGCGCGACATCCTGTTCATCGACGACCTCGTCGACGCCTTCCTGCTCGCTCAGGCACACATGAATGACGAACGCGTCCGCGGCCACGCATTCAACATTGGTGGCACGCCCGCGAACACGATCAGCCTGTTCGATCTGCTGGACATGATCGAAGACGTGCAGGGCACGCGGCCCGACGTGCGCTTCGGGTCGTGGCGGCCAGGCGACCAGCGCTACTACGTGTCTGACGCGCGCAAGCTGACCCGCGACACGGGCTGGCGACCAACCGTTTCAGCGGCCGAGGGCGTGGCACGCCTGAACGATTGGCTGGCGGCCAACGTTGCCAAGCCGCGCCGCCGGGCGATGTCGCTGGTGAAGCCGGGCCAGAGCGCCTGGAGCAGTATTGAAGCCAAGCAAGCTGCGGACACCGTCGCGCCGCTAACCCGGCCCGCCAAGGAGGACGTGAAATGACCGCCGCCGCTGTTGACCTGCAACCGTCAACCGTTCCCGTTAGGCGTTCCACCATGCGCGCGGCGGTGCTCGTTGCGCCCGAGGTGTTCGAGATGCGCAACGATGTCACCGTGCCCACGCCCGCCGCGGGCGAGGTGCGGGTGCGGATCGAAGGGTGCGGCGTGTGTGCGTCGAATATCCCGCCGTTCGAAGGTCGCGAATGGTTCCAATACCCCATGGCACCTGGCCAACTCGGCCATGAGGCATGGGGACGAATTGATGCGGTTGGTGAGGGTGTAAGTAGCCTTCAGGTGGGCGATCGCGTCGCGATGTTATCGAACAATGCATACGCCGAGTACGACGTGGCGCCGCAAGATAAGCTAGTTCGATTACCGGCGTCGCTAGACGGCCTACCGTTTCCGGCCGAGCCGTTGGGCTGTGCGATGAACATCTTTGAACGGGCCAATGTCCGCGCCGGCCAGACCATCGCCATCATCGGCATTGGCTTCCTCGGGGCGATGCTCACACAACTGGCGGCGCAAGCAGGTGCGCGTGTCATCGCCATTTCACGGCGGCCGTTCTCGCTGGACGTTGCGCGGCAGGCGGGCGCGCACGAGGTAATCCCAATGGACGACCATTGGCAGATCATTAACCGCGTCGCTGAACTGACCGCTGGCAGTGGCGGGTACGAGGTGAAGGGCTTCTGCGACGTGGTGATTGAAGCCGTCGGCAAACAGTGGCCGTTGGACTTGGCGGCCGAGCTTTGCGCGGTGCGCGGCCGGTTGGTCGTCGCGGGGTATCACCAGGACGGCCCACGGCAGATCAACATGCAGCTGTGGAACTGGCGTGGCCTGGACGTCATCAACGCCCACGAGCGAGATACCGCCGTCTACGTCCAAGGCATGAAAGCAGCCGCGGCGGCAGTCGCAGCAGGGCGGCTGGACCCATCGTCTCTGTACACGCACACGTTCCCGCTGGAACGCCTCGGCGACGCGCTTCGGATGACCCGCGAGCGGCCGGACGGCTTCCTGAAGGCACTGATCGAGATGTGAAGGAGATGACACCCGACATGAAGGTCCTGATGACGACAGACACGGTCGGCGGCGTATGGACGTACGCGCTCGACCTCATTCGCGCTCTACGGCCGCACGGCGTGGAAGTGGCACTGGCCACCATGGGCGCCGCCGTCTCGTCGGATCAGCGGGCTCAGCTGCAACGGTTGGAGAATGCCACATTGTTCGAAAGCACCTTTGCCCTTGAATGGATGCCCGATCCGTGGAACGACGTGCGCGAAGCTGGCCGCTGGCTGCTGGAGTTGGAGCAGACGCTTCAGCCAGATGTGATTCACTTGAACGGGTATGCGCACGGTGCGCTGCCGTTCGAGGCGCCGATCGTGGTAGTGGCGCACTCGTGTGTGTTGTCGTGGTGGCAGGCCGTGAAGGGCGAGGCCGCGCCACCGGAGTGGGACACTTACCGCCGGGCAGTACAGGAAGGCCTGCGCGGTGCCGATGCAGTTGTCGCACCGACGGCGGCGATGCTGGAATGCGTGCATCAACACTACGGCGTATTGGGCAACGAGCATGTCATTTTCAACGGGCGCGAGTCCGCTGCGTACGCTGTGAGAACGAAATCTTCCTTCATCCTGTCGGCCGGGCGGTTCTGGGACGAGGCGAAGAACATCACCGCGCTCGACTCCGTCGCACCGCATCTTACCTGGCCCATTTATGTCGCTGGCGACGTGGGCGGGCAACATGGTGCCAACGGTCGATGGACGACGAACGTGCGCTCGCTCGGCAGGCTCGATGCGGGTGCATTGGCGAAGCGGATGTCTCGCGCGGCGATCTACGCGATGCCGGCTCGGTACGAACCGTTTGGTTTGTCGATCTTGGAAGCCGCCATGTCTGGGTGTGCTCTGGTCATCGGCGACATCCCCAGCCTGCGCGAGGTGTGGGGCGACGCCGCGGTGTACGTGCCGCCGACCGATACGGCACAACTGACCGACGCGATTCGCGAGTTGTGCGTCAACGAAGGCCGGCGGGCCACCTTCGCGGCCAGAGCCACCGAACGCGCGCAACGGTACACGCTATCACAGGTCGGCGATCGTTACAAAGGTCTCTACCGGCAACTAACGGACTCCGCGAGCTTCAAGGAGAGCGATTCGAACGCGCCAGGGGCGCAAGAAGGGATTGCATGCGTTTCGTGATGTTCTATCACTCGCTGTTGTCGGATTGGAATCACGGCAATGCCCACTTCCTGCGCGGTGTCGTCTCCGAGCTTCTACTGCGCGGGCACCGGGTCGATGTGTACGAACCCGGCGACGCCTGGAGCCTGCAGAACCTGACAGCGGAGCACGGGCAGGAACCGATCGCTGCATTTCGCTCCGCTTATCCGGGGTTGACCAGCCTCCCCTACGACGCGTCCACGCTCGATCTGAATGCGGTGCTGGACGGTGCCGATGTCGTCTTGGTCCACGAATGGAGCGACCACGATCTGGTTCGCCGGGTTGGGCAGCACCGGGCACAAGGCGGCAGCTATCAGTTGCTGTTCCACGATACGCACCACCGCGCGATTACCGAAGAAGCGTCGATGTCGCGCTACGACCTCACCCATTTCGACGGCGTACTGGCCTTCGGCAACGTGCTGCGCGACCTCTACCTGAACCGCGGTTGGACCCGGCGCGCCTGGACCTGGCACGAGGCCGCCGACACGCGCCTCTTCCGCCCGATCGCCGACCGGCCCTGCGATGGCGACCTGGTGTGGGTAGGCAATTGGGGCGATGACGAACGCACGGCCGAGTTGCAGGAGTTCCTGCTGGACCCCGTGAAGCAGCTGAAGCTGAAGGCGCGCATCCACGGTGTGCGCTATCCTGATCACGCCAAGTCCGCACTGGCCGACGCCGGTGTGGAGTATGCGGGCTGGCTTGCCAACTTCCGCGCCCCCGACGTCTTTGCGCGCTTCCGCGTCACGGTTCACGTGATGCGTCGCCCGTACACGTTGGCGCTGCCCGGCATCCCGACGATTCGCGTCTTCGAAGCGCTGGCGTGCGGCATTCCGCTCGTCTGTTCGCCTTGGAACGATGCCGAGAACCTCTTCACCGCAGGGCAGGATTACCTGGTGGCCCGCAATGGCGAGGAGATGAGGCGCCACCTGCGGACACTGATCAGCGACCGCGATTATGCACGTCAACTGGCTGCGCATGGGCATCGCACGGTCCTATCACGACACACGTGTGCGCATCGCGTCGATGAGTTGCTCAACATCGTCGCGGAGCTGCGTGTAGAGCGGCGGCCTGCCGGGGGGCACTTGTCGACGTCGGCACCCGCCAACAAGTCCGCCGCATTGGAGCACGCGCAGTGAATTGGTTCAGATAAGCATGGAACGATTATGAACTCACGCCTGAACATCGCATTCTTCGGCTCAAGCCTCGTCAGCGCGTATTGGAACGGTGCCGCCACGTACTACCGTGGCATCGTGCGAGCGCTGCACGGCCGCGGACACAAGGTCACGTTCTACGAGAGCGACGCGTACGATCGCCAGAAACATCGAGACATTGCGGACCCCGAATGGGCGAAGGTCGTCGTCTACTCGCATGAAAGCACGGGAGACGTACGGCGATGTTTGGACGTCGCGGCCGAGGCGGATCTGATCATCAAGGCGAGCGGCAACGGCGTGTTTGATGATCTGCTGGAAGCGGCCGTGGCTGATCTGAAGCGACCGTCGAACGTTGTCTGCTTCTGGGATGTCGACGCTCCCGCGACGCTCGAGCGCGTTCAGACGAACCCGGCCGACCCGTTCCGCTCGCTCGTGCCGCGGTACGACCTCGTACTTACCTACGGGGGCGGTGACCCGGTGGTGCAGGCGTACGAGGCACTGGGGGCGCGAAAGTGCATCCCGATCTACAACGCGCTCGACCCCCATACGCATCACCCAGTCCAGCCAGAACCGAAGTTCGCTGCCGACCTTGGCTTTTTGGGCAACCGATTGCCCGACCGCGAGGCGAGGGTTGAGGAGTTCTTCCTCAATACCGCCGCACAGTTGCCGGCCATGCAGTTCATGATTGGTGGCAATGGCTGGCACGACAAATCGATGCCGGCGAACGTGCGCGACGTCGGCCACGTTTACACGCGCGATCACAATGCGTTCAACTGTTCGCCGCGCGCCGTGCTGAACGTCAATCGCGACAGCATGGCTCGGTACGGATTCTCACCCGCCACCCGCGTGTTCGAGGCGGCCGGCGCTGGCGCGTGCCTTATCACCGATGCATTCGTAGGCGTCGAACAGTTCTTCGAGCCTGACGAAGAAATCCTCGTCGCTCGCGATGGCGACGAAGTGGCGGAACACGCGCGTTCGTTGTCGGCCGAGCGGGCGAGAACGATCGGCCAGGCGGCGCTGCGGCGGGTGTTGTCGGAACACACTTACGATCACCGCATCGGTCTGCTTGAGCAAGTGCTCGATGGGGTTGGCAGCAGCCGACCGGGACAGGCAGCCACTCTCGCATCGGTGTCAGCATGACGACCTTAAACTTCACGCAAAACCCGGAACAGGCAGTTGCAGCAGGCACGCGCGCGCCAACAGATGCTGAGTCGCTGCGGATCGTCATCATCGGGTTGACGATCACCAGTTCGTGGGGCAACGGCCACGCCACCACCTACCGTGGACTGGTTCGCGAACTGGTGCGCCGCGGTCACGACGTGGTGTTTCTGGAGCACGATAAGCCGTGGTACGCCAGCAATCGCGATTTGCCCAATCCGCCTTATGGGCAGACATGTCTGTACGACAGCATTGACACACTAAAGGACCAGTTCGAATCTGACGTTCGAAATGCGGATCTCGTCATCGTTGGATCGTACGTGCCAGAGGGCGTCACCGTAGGTGAATGGGTCACTCGAACCGCCCGCGGTACGACCGCGTTCTACGATATCGATACACCGGTGACCCTGGCCAAGCTGGCTCGTGGCGATTTGGAATATCTGTCGCCGGAACTAATTCGCAAGTACCGAATGTACCTGTCATTCACCGGCGGGCCGACGCTCACGCGGCTCGAGCAGCAGTTCGGCTCACCCCGTGCGCTGCCGCTCTATTGCAGTGTCGACCCGGCGTTGTACCACCCGGAAGAACGCCCGCGGCGATGGGACCTCGGCTACCTCGGCACGTACAGCACCGACCGTCAACCACCGTTGGACCGATTGCTGTTGCAGCCGGCCAGGGAATGGGAACAAGGCCGTTTCGTGGTGGCCGGGCCGCAATATCCACAGGATGTCGATTGGACGAACGTCGATCGCATCGAGCATCTGCCCCCTGCGGAACATCGCGCGTTTTACAACGAGCAGGCCTTCACGCTGAACATCACGCGCGCCGACATGATCGCCGCCGGCTACAGCCCGAGCGTACGCCTGTTCGAAGCGGCAGCGTGCGGGGTACCGATCATCAGCGACGTGTGGGACGGCATCGAGACCCTCTTCACCCCCGATGAGGAAATCCTGCTGGCACGGTCGACGGCAGACGTGCTGCGATACCTGCGCCAGACCAGCGACGCCGACCGCCGGCAGATTGGTGAGCGCGCCCGGCAGAAGGTGCTGTCCGCCCACACCGCGGCGCATCGGGCGGCGGAACTGGAGCGCTATGCCCTGCAATCGTTAGGCGGTCGAACGCCGATGGCGACGCCGGTTGCATGATTTATCTGCTTCGACCGGACAAGGAGTGCAAGCCCAACAGCCGACGGAGTGACCGCTATGACGACAACGATCGACCACGATTCCAAAGCCGCCGCGGTAGATCCTGAGATCGCCGCGCTTGGTCCCTGGTTTCACAACCTGCATTTGCCTGATGGCCGACAGACTTGCCCCGACCACTGGCTCGGCGATTTTCCGTCCTTCAAGTGGCGGGAGGTCGCCGGCTCAATTCCGGAGGACCTGAACGGTTGGCGGTGCCTCGACATCGGATGCAACGCCGGCTTCTACTCGTTCGAGATCGCCAAGCGCGGCGGCAGCGTGCTGGGCATCGATCTCGATGATCGATATCTCACGCAAGCGCGCTGGGCCGCAGAACAGTTCGGGTTGAGCGGCCGCACGCGCTTCGAACGCATGCAGGTGTACGACCTGGCCCGGCTGAACGAGCGGTTCGACCTCGTGCTCTTCATGGGCGTGCTCTACCACCTGCGCTACCCGATGCTGGGGCTCGATATCGTCTGCCAGAAGGTCGATCGGCTCATGCTGTTCCAAACGCTGACGATGCCCGGCACCGACGTGTTCGAACAGACGTGGGACCGCAACTTCCCCGAGCGACACCTCATGCAGGAAGCCGGCTGGCCAAAGATGGCCTTCTTCGAGCACGGCTTCGCCGGCGACCCGACGAACTGGTGGGCGCCGAACCATGCGGCGTGTGAAGCGATGTTGCGGTCGGCGGGCATGTGCATCGTCGGTCGGCCGGGTCACGAGTTCTACCTGTGCGAGCCTGATCCTGCTCGGCCGGCCAGCATCGCCACGTGGAATGCCGCGGAGCTGCTGTCGGCGACGGGGCGGTCGCAACGGTAGGTCGCCCACATCGCAGGAGGTCCTGATGTCGACGGTGCTCGCACACGATGGAACGCAACGCGCCCGCACGCTGCGCGACACGCTGGGCGTGTGCCAGTGGTTTCACTATGAGGACCACCGTGCCGTCGACCGCACGATCGAGCTGATGCGGGAGTTAAACGTCAGGCACCTGCGCACCGGCGTGTCGTGGGCCGACTACGTTCGACCCGGTGGCAAGGCGTGGTACGACTGGCAGATGGCGCGGCTGCGCGAGGGCGGCATCGACGTGCTGCTGTCCGTCTGGCACACGCCGCCGAGCATCTCGATCGCCAACGCCTGCAATGCGCCGCCGCGGCGTTTGCAGGACTACGCGGACTTCATCGACCTGCTCATCACCGACTACGGCGACGCGTTCAGCGCGCTGGAGCTGTGGAACGAGCCCAACAACCGCTACAAGTGGAACTTCCCCGTCCACGATCCCCAGTGGCGCCAGTTCGCCGAGATGATCGGCGCGGCGGCGTACTGGGCGAAGCAGCGGGGCGTGTACACGGTGCTGGGCGGCATGATCCCGGTCGACCATCACTGGCTAAACCTGATCGCCGACTACGGTGTGCTGCAACACATCGACGCCGTCGGCATCCACGCCTTCCCCGGCATGTGGTTCCCAGACAACCCAAACTGGGACTGGCACGCCCGCTGGGACGGCTGGGCCGCCAAAATCGCCTACGTCGCCGAGCATTCCGGCGGCCGCCCGATCTGGGTCACTGAGACCGGTATTGCAACGTGGGACCTGGCGCTGCACCGCGAGGCTAAGTACGAACTGCAAGTGCAGGCGCTGCGCGACGCCGCGGCCGCCGCTGCGTCATCGTCGGCCGCGCGGGTGTATTGGTACAGCCTGATCGACCTCGACCCGACCCGAGATGCTATCGAAGGGTTCCACGTTGATGAGAACGAGTACCACATGGGACTGGTGAAGGATGATGGGTTTCGGAAGGACGCGTTCGAGGTAATGAAGCAACTGATGCGAACCCCGGCAAGTATCGTCCCTCTGGAAATGAAAAAAGCCATGCCGTCAACTCGGGTTTGAGGACGGCACGGCTGGATAGAGTTTACCGAGTACTACTTAGATGCCTTACGACTCCTAGTAGTCGTACGGCGAGACACGAACTTGACCGAACTCGTGGATTTGAACGGTCGCGGCATGCCCGTCCACGAAGCTCACGTTGATACGCTTATCGTGACGCTTCAGCGGAATACCAGCCGTTAGCCAGCTCGCCTCGTAGATGTTCCGCAGGGTGCCACCGCCCGACCAATGGCTGGAGTAAACCAGCATGGCATTGTCCTCTACATCATAGGACGGAGACGGACTGGTCTGCGGCCAAACGCCGCGGTCGGCAAACAGCATCGTCTCAGACGACTTCTTCACGCGGTGAAGCAGCGTCTGCAGGGGCTGGCCTTGCGTACCGTTATATGACGGCTGGCCCTTATAAGTGCCAAGTGTGTGCGAGAAGCCGACCCGTCCCTCGCCAGACGAGTTGGACACGGCCGCGATGTCGGCATTGATGCCATATGACACCTTGATCCGCTCGTGCGTGATGTTGTTCATCCGGTAGCCGCCATCTTCGATGGCGGGATCGCTGGGGCACCAGAAAATCTTCGCGACATCGTCGGGAGCATCCTGGAAGTTCACGCTCGACTTCTTACCGAGATAGGGGAGCAGTGCGCTCGCCCAGTCTTTGATGTCGCCCGAGTCGCGGTACTGCCACTTTCGGCGCGACGGGTCTTGATCGTTGAATGCGATCGCGTGCTCGGTCGCGGTGGGAATGCGTCCCTTCCACTCATTGGCGTGCATGATGGCCGCCATGGCGATCTGGCGCAGATTCGATGTGCACTGAAGGTTCTGTGCGGCCCGCCGCGCCTTGTTCAGGCTAGGCAGCAGGATGCTGATCAGCAGGGCGATGATGCCGATGACGACCAGCAGTTCAACCAGGGTGAAGGCCGTGGGACGACGCGTGGGAGTAAGGTGGGTCATAGAAGTGCCTTGTGTTCTTATGAATACGGTGAGTTTCCTAATCGGTTTCTAGTGGTTTACCCTTTTTTTGCGACGGCGGAGCAGCAGGCCACTGGCGGTGGCCAGCAGGCCGAGGGACGTCGGCTCGGGGACGGGGACCGCGGCGCTCAGCGAGCGGTAGTAGTCCAGCGTGCCCTGCGACACGAGCGGCGACGAGCCGTTCGGCGCGGTCAGACCCAGGTTGTGCAGCCGCTGCAGCTCGTTACCCAATATGAACCAGTCCGAATTGGTCAGATAACCGTCCGCGTTCAAGTCGGCGGCGGGGTTGAACTGGCGGTTGTTGGTCGACAGGAGCCGCAGCATCTCGTCGAGGTCGTTGCCCTCGATGTAGCCGTCGAACGTCGTATCACCCAGCCCATGGCCGCGTCCGGTGGCGGGGTTGATGCCGGCGAAGCGTTGCACGTTGTAGGTGCCGGTCATCTCGTAGGTGACGATCGTGATCGCGTTGTTGCCGTTGTTGATGTCCGACAGGCCGAACTTGAACAGATCGGTGTCGATCTGCCCGGCCCGGTTGCCACCGTTCACCAGCGACTGCACTTCGGCGTCGGTGAGGGCCGCCCCGAGGTTCATGAACACGTGCATGCTGTCGGCGGTGCCATCGGTCGATTGAACGAGCAGGTCGCGGTCCTCCGGATGGGCCGGGTCCCACGGCTTGAACTCGCTCGTCAACACCTGACTTACCGGCTTCAGCCGGTCGACGTAGATCGTCTCCTTGAAGCTGCTGTAGACCGCCGGTCCACCGTCGCTGCGATGGCGGAAGGCGCGCACCTCGATGAAGTGGTAGCCCTCGCTCAGCTGCGAAGCGTCGACCGATTGGCTGTAGCTGCCGTTGCCGGTCGCGCTGCCGTAGCCGGCGTTGCTTTGCGAGAAACGTTCGAACCCGTAGACGACGCTGTTGGGCGTGACGTGGTCGACGTACCCGTTGCCGTTCACGTCGATGCCGCCGTCGATCTTGAGCACGGCCCCGTCGCCGTCGGCGTCGTAGTCGCGGAAGTAACCGAGCAGGTTGACCGCGTTCGTGTTCAGCGTGATGTCGAAGTTGTCCGACTTCACCACCTGCACGCTGGCGGTGCGGGCCGAGCCGTTGTTCCAGTCGGTCTGCGCATCGGGCCCGATCGTCTGGGCGACGTTGCTGAGCAACAGTTGGCCTTGGGGCGTGGCCAAGCCGTAAATCAGGTAGCCCTTGTCGACGTTATCGTTGTTCAGGAACTTGGCCCGCACGTACGAGGGGCCGTTGAAGTAGTCGTTGGTGACGGTCAGCAGTTCCGGCAGGCCGTTGGCCTTGGCGTTGCCGGTCAGTTCGATCAGTGGCGTGCCCCAGGGCAGGTCCACGTTCATGTTGGTCCAGTCGCTCGAGCCACCGTCGTTGCGGTTGGAGAGCATGACCAACGCCGATCCGCTGCGCTCGAACGCGTGGTAGTCGGTGCTGATCCAGCGCTCGCGATAGTCACCGCGGCCATGCGTGTTGCGGATGTTCACCAGTTCCGTGATCGTGTCACCGTAACGGCCACCGAGCGCGTCGCCGCGACCGTCTTTGGGAAAGTCGCGGCCGTTGCCGTGCTCTTTGGCGTTGAAGTAGACGACGGCGTTGCCCGGCTGCATGAGCACGTAGGCATGGGCGACGTTGTTGAGGTAGGCGCCGTTGCCCTTGTCGTGGCTGCCCACGAACATCACGCCGGCCGAGCCGTTGCGCTTGCCGTCGTCGTAGCTGTCGAGGCCGGCGTTCACGACGTTGTTCCAGTTGTTCTGGAAGCCGTTGCCGGTCAGGTTGTTGTTGAGCGCGTCGACGAGCGCAAAGTCGAGCACGTCACGGTTGCCACCAATTCGGCCGGGATCGTTGGGGTTGATGTCCTTGCGGACAAAGTCATCGTCAACCTGGTTTGCATCGTGCCAGTCGGCCCCGCGCAGCAGGTAGTCGCGGTTGCTATCGAACACCTCGCCGTAGCTGAAGACGTGCGCGGTGGAACCGTCGAGCAGCTTGCGGTCGTTCGACCGGTAGACGGCCCGGTCGTAGTAGTTCAGGCTGAAGCCTTCGACGTGCTTGGCCGCGTCGATGCGGAAGCCATCGGCGCCGATCTCCTGCACCAGCCACTGCGTGTAGCGCATCAGGTAGCCGGTGGCGTTCTCGGGCGTCGCGTCGCCGGCCATCGGGTTCTCTTTGTTGAACGAGTAAACCTTGATGTCGGTTTCGCCGGTGCGCGGGTCAAAGACGCTGATCGACGGGCCTTGCAGGTCGGGGTAAAAGCGCGCGTTGTTCGGGTCGGCCACGTTCGCCAACCGACCCCACTGCGCCGTGGTACCGGCGGGGAGGTTGCGGGAATCGTTCGGATCGACGGGGTTTCGGATGAACTGCCAGTTCTTCCCGTGATCGATGTCGATCAGACCCGAGAGGCGGCCCTGGAGGTCGCCGTAGGAGTACGACGAGTTGAAATCACCGTCGGTGTTGGGAACGCCGTAGGGGTCACTTCCACCGTCGGGGTTCTGCATGACGAATCCGGGATAGCCACCCGCTTCGATGAAACCGGGGGTGCCGGCGTCGCTGAACCCGTTGTGGTTGATGATCAGGTCGAGGTGAAGGTCGACCCCGATCTTGTCGTACGTGCGGGCGACGTTCTTCAGGCCCTTCTCGGTGCCGTAGAGCGTGGGGTTGCCGGCCTTGCCGAGGTCGAACCGGTCGTAGACGTCGTAGCCGACCGATTGATTGCCACTATCCGCCCGGCCCGGTGGCGGCAGCCAGACCGATCCATAGCCCGCCTTGAACACGTCGGCAGCGCGGCGGGCCTGCGACTGGTAGGTGCCGTCGAACCACTGCAAGATCGCCGGTGCCGAGACATCTTCTGCGTGGGCATTGCCCGTGAGCGAAGCGATCACCATCGCGGCGGCAAGGGCAAGGGCGGACTGGCGGGGCGGTGTGTACATCATGGTTGCTTAAACAAATTGAACCGATTAACCGCTATTGAATAAGAAGGGCCGGCACCCGGTAGGATGCCGGCCTTCGGTGCGTTAGTTCGCGTGACGACGACGCAGCAACGCGACGCCACCCAGCGCGAGCAGCCCAAGGCTGGTCGGTTCGGGGACGGGCGTTGCAGTGGTGAAGGTGCCGAAAGTCGAGAATGTCTGCGTGCCGGTGAACCCGGCGTTCGGCGCGTCACCGGCGCTGCCCGGCGTGGTCACGCTCAGGCCGATCGTCTCGTTCGAGCGGTAGCCTGACGTGCTGATCAGCGTGCCGACAAAGTCGAACGAGCCACCGTCGGCCACGCCGAGCGCGGCCTTGCTGTAGCTGAAGGTGAACGGCCCGGTGCCGCTACCGCTCAAACCACCACTGCTGACGAAGCCGAAATTGCTGGGGGTGGCCAGGTTAAACAGGCCCGAGAACGAGCCCGGTTCCAGCGTGATGGCCAGATCGGCGTCGAACGTCGGGGCGAAGTTAACGAGGGTACGACCGCTGCCGCTAAGGCCGGAGATCGCGGTGCGTCCGCCGTCAGCGTTGTCGGTAAGCGTCGAGGTGTTGGTGACGCCACCGGCACCATTGTCGACGTACAGCACGAGGGCGTTTCCGCTAAAGCTAACACCGGGCGACAGCGAGAAGTCGATGTTGCTGCCGTTCTCGATGACCGTCAGCGTGCTGCCTCCGATCGCGCCACCGAACCCGGTCGCGCCGTTGCCACTGTAAACCGCCGCCGACACCGGCGTTGCGGTCGCCACCGCCACCAGGGCAGCGGCGGCCAGGAGAGCCGAGCGAGACGAAACGCCACGACGACGCGAGATACCCATTTTCATATCCATCCTCCGAAGGCCAAGTGACGCAGGTCGTGGTCGCACGAACGCATCAAGTGTCATTGAAATGTTCCAGCTCGAAAGCTCGCATCGCAGTCAACCGGACCGCGACGGGCCGCTCCGCATCTCGAACCCGAGACAGGAGGGAAGTGCCGCTTCAGTTTAACCGGTTTATCGGATAAAGCAAATTGAGATGTGAATTTTGCGAGTGCCAAGCCGGGATTGAGGCCAGCAAATCGCGATATGAGGACATTCCCGCGGGATCGTTTGCTTTCGTTAAACGGCGAGGTAAACTGTTTTACCACGTCATGAAGGCGTTGTTCCGGGTGGGAAGGTGGGGGCAGATGAAAGGTGGTGCTGTGACGTCCACGATTTTTGATAAACTACAGCTACCTGTGGACCCTAGCCGTATTGATACCGACGCCTTGGTTCCCGCCGTGCCGGGGCCCCCTGGAGGGGGGCGCCCCGATCGGCCGGTGAGTTTGCGCGATGTGGCGAAGATGGCGAACGTATCGGTCGCCACCGTTTCGATGGTGTTGAACGACAACCCGCGCATCAGCCGTGCGACGCACATGCACGTGCAGCGCATCATCGACAAGGTCGGCTATCGGCCGAACCGGTTAGCTCAGTCACTCTCCAGCAAGTACACGCAAGTGCTGGCGATCATCATCCCCGCGCTGCGTCACGCGTTCGCCGACGCTTACTTTGGTGAGGTGATCTCCGGAGTCTGCGACCGCGCGGGCAAGCTGGGGTACAAGGTCATCCTAGAGCAGGCCAAGCCGGAATACATCAAGACCAAGCAGCACGTCGAGATTTTCGAACGGCGCTACGTGGACGGCGTGGTGGCGATGGGTGTGAACGATCGCCATACGTTTCTCGACGAGTTCGCCGACCGCCGATATCCGGTCATCGTGGTCGACAACTACTTCCCGCAGTGGGGCCTCGACCACGTCGTTTGCGATTATCGCGGTGGGGCGGAGCAGGCGATGAATTACCTGCTTCAGTTGGGCCACCGCGAGATCGGGCTGATTTACGCGGCCCCCGAGATCCGCACGTCGCGCGACAAGATCGAGGTCTACCAGAACAAGCTGACCGCGGCCGGCATTATGCCGATCGACACTTGGCGGGCAGACGGTAAGTTCACCGAAGCGGGTGGCGCCAGTGCCGCCGAGGCGATTCTGGCGAAACACCCGCACGTGACGGCTTTATTCGCGGGTAACGACAAGATGGCGATCGGTGCGTTGCACTATCTCAACCGTAGGCGCATCAAGGTGCCGCAGCAGATCTCGGTCGTCGGGTTCGACGACATGCAGCAGGCGGCGTTCGCCAACCCCAGCCTGACCACCGTTCACCTGCCGTTGTACGAGGTGGGGCAACTGGCGTGCGAGCGTCTCGTCGAACGCATTCGCGGCAAGGCCGACCGGGTGGCGCAAGTGCTGCCCACGCACCTGGTGGTGCGCGAGTCGACCGCCATGGCCAGCAACGTCGGAGGATAGTCCGCGCTGCGGGCGGCTCTTCCATAGAAACTTCACACATCCTGCATTTTGCAGCAACCAGCGACCGGCGGATCCCCTTCGTCGCTTGCGAGGAGAAACGTTCATGTCCCTGCCGAAAATCAGCCGCGCCACCGCGCTCTTGTCCGCCGCCGTGTTTGCCGCCTGCCCAATGCTGGCCCGCGCCGAGGTCATCGTCGATGGCAGCAACGTCACGTTCCGGCTCGACGCGCGCCAGTGGACCGACAAGCCCTCGTCCGTCAACGTCGCCGGCAGCTTTCAGGGCTGGAATAAGGATGCGACCGAACTCACTGATGCCGATGGTGACCACATCTGGGAAGCAACCGTTCCCGTTAACGACCAAGGCCAGCACCAGTACAAGTTCGTCGTCGATTCCGACCGCTGGATCAGCGACGCCACCGCCGACCCGACGCTGGACGTCGACGACAATTACGGCGGCAAGAACAGTGGGTTCATCGTCGGCTACGACGTACGCAAGGCCCCGCCACCCAAGCCCGATCATGTGAACATGGAAGCCGTGACCCACGACCCCGCCACCGATTCCTCGGTGCTCTCGGCCGATCAGGCGTTGCTGCGCATCCGCGTACAACCCGGTGACATTCAGTCGATCGATGCGGTCTACCGGTACGATCAGACGGAAGAGGTGAAGCGTACGCCCGCGTTCAAGCTGGGCGTGCGTAACGGCCTCGACGAGTACGGCGTGCTGGTGCCCAACACCGGTGCTACCTTGCGCTACACGTTCGACATTCAGGACGGCAGCACGACCACGCAGTTGAAGCCTGCCGGTGGCGAGGCGTTCGAGCTGGCGTTGAACACGCCGCTGGTGCAGACGCCCGACTGGGCCAAGAGCGCGGTCTGGTACCAGATCTTCCCCGAGCGGTTCCGCAACGGTGAGAGCAGCAACGACCCCGGTGGCAAGCCCGGCGAGCACTTGGTGAAGTGGACCAGCAACTGGTGGCAAACGCAGCCCGGTGAAACGCCCGGTGACGAGAACTTCTACAAGGGCACCGGCAACGTCTGGCAGCGCCGCTACGGTGGCGACATTCAGGGCCTGCGTGAATCGCTGCCTTACCTGCGCGAGCTGGGCATCAACGCGATCTACCTCAACCCGGTGTTCGAAGGCGAGTCGATGCACAAGTACGACACCGCCGACTTCCGCCACATCGATGACAACTTCGGCGTGAAGGGCGACATCGCGGCGCTGGAAGGGGAGAGCGACGACCCGGCGACGTGGAAGTGGACGGCCTCGGACAAGCTGTTCCTCGACTTCCTCGACGAAGCGCACCGCCAAGGCTTCAAGGTCATCATCGACGGCGTCTTCAACCACGTCGGTCGGGCGCACCCGTTCTTCCAAGACGTGCTCGCCAAGGGGAAGAACAGCAAGTACGCCGACTGGTTCGAGATCACCGACTGGGGCGACGAGAGCAACTGGCGGCCGATGGCCGACCCATACGAAGTGCACGGCAAGCCGGGTGGCATTCAGTGGAAGGCATGGGACGAGCAAAGCGGCCACCTGCCGGTCTTCAAGAAGGATGACAAACTCGGCTTAGCGCCCGGCCCGCGCGATCACATCATGGCGATCACCAAGCGCTGGCTGGCGCCCGACGGGGATCCGAGCCGCGGTATCGATGGTTGGCGCCTCGACGTGCCCGGCGACATTCCGCACCCGTTCTGGATCGATTGGCGCAAGGTCGTGAAGGGCGCCAAGCCCGATGCTTACATTACCGGTGAGATCTGGACCTGGGCCCAGCCGTGGCTGAACAAGGGCGACCAGTTCGACGCGGTGATGAATTACCAGTTTGCGATGCCGGCTCAGGAGTTCCTCATGAACGAGGAAAAGCAGATGAAGCCGAGCGTCTTCGCGTCGCGCCTGAACCAGGTTCAGCTGGCCTACCCGTTCAACGTGGCGCTCGTGCAGCAGAATTTGTACGACAGCCACGACACCGATCGCGTCGCCAGCATGTTCGTGAACCCCGATCGCCCGTACGACGGCGCGAACCGCCCGCAGGACAACGCCGCCAACTGGCTATATTCACCGGCGAAGCCCAACGATGAGCAGTGGCAGCGATTGAAGCAGGCGGCCGCGTTGCAGTACACGTACGTTGGCGCGCCGATGATCTACTACGGCACCGAGGCGGGCATGTGGTCGCCGGACGATCCGTCGAACCGCCAACCGATGATCTGGCAGCACCTGCAGCCGTACGACGACGCGCAGGTGACGTTCAAGCAGGACCTGTTCGATTACTACCAGCGCCTGGCGGCGGTCCGGCAGAAGCTCGAGGCGTTGCGCGAGGGCTTCTACGTGCCGGTGGTTGCCGACGACGAGAACAACGTGCTGGTCTACCGCCGCAGCAAGGGCGATCAGCACGTGTACGTGGTCGTAAACCGCAGCGATCAGGAACAGCAGATCGACGTGCCCTTGGCTGCGAGCGATCACGGCAAGACATTGGTGAACTGGCTGGACGAAAAGCAGGCCAATGTGAAGATGCCGGAAGGCAACGTCACCGAGCGAGCGACCGTTTCGGCTATCGACAACGGTGGGGCGGTCGCGGCGGGCGAAACGCTGAAGGTGACGCTGCCGGCCTACGGAACGGCGGTACTGTCGCAGAACGTGCCGATGCCCTAGAAGGAGTTCGGGTGGCGTGTGACGCAACTTGTCATCCCGAGCGGAGCCTAAGGCGACGGGAGGGATCTCCCATGGCCTCACAGCTTCTGGCAGTCGAGATCCCTCAGGTCGCTAGGGCTTCCATCGGGATGGCAACTGGCACGGTGACCGCGATCTGATAAGTTGAGTCCCTTATCAATTTTCTCCGCGGACAGTCGAACTGATTGCCACTAGAATCCAGCCGGACTCATCATCGACATGCACATCGGTCAATCCCTACGCTATCTGCTCGGGCTCGCGACGCTGTTGATCGTCGTTTGGGCGTTCGTGGACGTCGGGGCTCGCGTGTTTCGAAACGAGTCGCGCGGCTACGACGCCACGCTTAGCGTGCTGCACTGGGGCGATCCCGACGAAGGCCAGATCATGGCCGACCTGGTGGCCGCGTTTGAGCGCGATCACCCCAAGGTGAAGGTCAACCGCATTCACGTCAGCAGCGGGGAATTCGATTCGAAACTGAAGACGATGTTCGCGGCCGGTGATGCGCCGGACCTGTTTTACCTGAAGCCGGAAAGCACGCCCGAGATGGCGAGCATGAAGCTCATCAAGCCGCTTGATGAGCACGTGACGCAGGCGGAACTGGCCGAGTATTTCCCGAAGCTGCTCGACGTCTTCCGCTACAACGGTGAACGCTCCGGCGCGGGGCCGCTCTACGGCATTCCGAAAGATTTTTCGACGACGGTGATGTACATCAACCTCGACCTGTTTAAGCAGGCGGGTGTGCCCGTGCCGTACGGCGGGTGGACGTGGGCCGAGTACGAACAGGCGATGCGGAAGATCACCGACCTGTCGACGCCGCAGCGGCGCATTTATGGTGGCATGCTGGACCTGTGGGACGCCACGCTGCTCAACATTATCTGGACCCACGGCGGTGATTTCTTCGGTAAAGACTTCCGCGACGTGCTGCTGGACGAACCCGGCGCCCAAGCCGCGATGGAAATGGTCCGCCGGCTGCGCCACGAGGAGCGCACCGTGTTCAACGCCACCGGCATCGCCAAGGATGGTGGGCAGGAGTTCCTGCTGGGCAACATCGGCAGCATCGGGCCGATCGGTCGATGGAAGACGCCGGTCTATCGATCGATCAACAACTTCGAGTTCGACGTCGTGCCGGTGCCGTACGCGAAGGAAAAGGCATCGCAGCTGTTCACCAACGCGTGGGCGATCGGCACGCAGACGAAGCATCCGGAGGAATCGCTGCAGTTGCTGCGGTACCTGGTTGGCGAAGAGGGCCAAGCCCGCGCCGCCAAGCTGGGGCTGGCGATTCCGAGCAACCGATCGGTGGCGTTTTCCGAGGCATTCCACACCGCCGGCCAGCGCCCCGCCAACAGCAAGGCATTTTTAGATGCGATCGAGCTCGGCCGGGTGCAGCAGCATCCGCGGGAGGCGGAGTTTCGGCAGATCGTCAGCCAGGTGACAGATGATGCGCTCCGGCAGGGCACACGGAGCGTTGCTGATGCTGGGGCGGAGGTCGAACGGCAATGGCTCGCCGAGCTGCGCAGCCCGCTGCGCACGCGTGAGTTTTCACAGATCAACTGGCGGGCAATCGGTTCGATCACGGTCGCGGTCATCGCTGCGCTGGTAACGCTGTTCTGGTGGAAGGCCAGGCGGGAGAAGATTGGGGCGCTCGATCGGGCGCAACAGCGGGCCGGCATGGCGTTCGTGTCGCCTTGGGTCATCGGCTTTGTGCTGCTGACGGTCGGACCGATGGCGCTGTCGCTGATCCTGGCGTTCGCCAAGTGGACGGCGATGTCGCCGCTGGGCGAGGCGCAATATGTGGGCGGCGCCAACTTTGAACATCTGGCGAAGTTCGACCCCACGTTTGGCAAGAGCCTGTGGGTCACGTTCTACTTCGTACTGCTCGGCGTGCCGCTAACGCAGGTGGCGGCGTTGGCGGTGGCGCTGCTGATGAACGCGAAGGTGCGCGGCATCACAATCTTCCGCACGATCTACTTCGTGCCGTCGGTGGTCAGCGGAGTGGCACTGGCAACGCTGTGGCTGAAACTCTTCAACAACGACTTCGGCCTGATCAACAACGTGCTGCTTCGGCCGTTGACTTGGGTCGGCCTGAACCCGCCCGACTGGTTCGGCCTGGACGCCGGCTGGGCGGCGGTGCCGGCATTCGTGGTCATGGGGCTGTGGGGCGTTGGTGGGGGGATGGTGATCTACCTGGCGGGCTTGAAGGGCGTGCCGGAAAGCCTGTACGAGGCCGCGACGATCGACGGTGCCGGGCCAATGCGCCGGCTATTGAACGTAACGCTGCCGATGCTCAGCCCGTTGATCTTCTTCAACGTCATCATGGGCCTGATCGGTAGCTTCCAGATCTTCACCCAAGCCAAGGTCATGACCAACGGCGGCCCCGGTACCGACACGCTGTTCTACGTGCTGAACCTGTACCGCCAGGCGTTTGAGTTCCACAACATGGGCTACGCCAGCGCGATGGCCTGGGTGCTGTTCATCATCGTGCTGATATTTACCGCATTGATCTTCCGCGGCAGTAAGAAGATGGTGCATTATGAAGGATTGAAGGCGTGATCCTTTGTGATTCGCGCCAAGAACGCCAAGGAGCCAAGAGCGTCAAGAAATGAGAAGACAAGCCATTCGTTTCTTTACCTCTTGGCGATCGTGGCGTACTTGGAAACCTCGGCGCGAACTTGAAGTGCTAAAGAGCGACAAGATATGACGACCTCCGCCACCAACGCTCCCAACACGGCCAACCCCGCGACGCCACTGGTCTACGTGGCGGCGGCGAAGGAGGCGGCGCCGAACGTCGTCCGGCGGGGCATGGGTCGGCGCGATGGCCGGCGGCGTAAGTCGTGGAACAAGGTCGCGGCGTACATCACGCTGATCCTGGGCGCGGCGTTGCTGATCGTGCCGTTCGTCTGGATGCTGGCCGCCAGCCTCGACACCCAGCAGAACGTGACCGGTGGGGAGGTCGACTGGACCTTCAACGATCCGCAGTTCGCCAACTACCCCGCCTCCATGAAGCTGATGGGCGCCGAGGCCGACCGCAACGGCGACGGTGAGATCGGCGTGCTCGA
Organism: Tepidisphaeraceae bacterium; assembly: GCA_035998445.1. Classification (NCBI taxonomy): domain Bacteria; kingdom Pseudomonadati; phylum Planctomycetota; class Phycisphaerae; order Tepidisphaerales; family Tepidisphaeraceae; species Tepidisphaeraceae bacterium. Next base: position 228,514 of record DASYHQ010000013.1, read on the forward strand.
GATCGCCCGGCTGCACTTTCCGGCGCTGTCGAACACCATCGTGGTAACGGTCGCGTGCATCGTCGGGCAGGTCGTCAGTTCCAGCCTGGTCGGCTTCGGTTTCGCGCGGTTCAACTTCCGCGGGCGCGGCATCCTGTTCGCGCTCATGCTCAGCACGATGATGCTGCCGGCCCAGGTGACGATGATCCCGGTCTTCGTGCTGTTCCGGCACCTGGGCATGATCGACACATTCTGGCCCTTGATTATTCCAGCGTGGCTGGCGAGCCCGTTCTTCGCGTTCATGTTCCGCCAGTTCTTTGCGCAAGTGCCCGAAGAGCTGATCGAGGCGGCCCGCATGGATGGCGCCAGCAACTTCCGCATCTACTGGCAGATGATGTTGCCCCTTAGCGGCCCGGTGATCGCGATCGTCGCGATCTTCACGTTCATGGCGACGTGGAACGACTTCATGGGCCCGCTGATCTACCTGAACAGCCCCGCAAACCGCACGCTGGCCCTCGCGCTCGCCCAGTTCAACGGTCAGTACGGCGTGCGCGACGCCCACCTGCTGATGGCGGCCAGCTTCGTCACCATGCTGCCCTGCATCATCCTGTTCTTCGCCGCCCAGAAGTACTTCGTTGAAAGCGTGGCCACGAGCGGCTTGAAGGGCTAGAGCATTCTCATTTCATCTGTAGCGGGCGCACGACGGGTTGTCACCCCGATGGGAGCCTCAGGCGACCTGAGGGATCTCGAATTACGGACGGTTCTCGGCCTTGGGAGATGGGTGAGGTCGGCAAGCATCCCATCAGGATGACACGTCCTGATCAACGCGCCGGTTTTGCCCGCCAGCCTTAAGCCTCAAGAAGACCTGTTTTTGCCTTTTTTCCTCCCTGCGCACTGTATTTCATGCTAAATTTTGACGCTCGCGCGGCGAGCCTGTATGGTTTCACAACACAACTGAAACTGTTTGACAACCTTTCGCTGTTAGGGGCTTCGAGATGGCTGAACGGCCGAGAAAGTCGATTTACGACCTGGCGGACACCCTTGGCGTTTCCGCCAGTACCGTCAGCCGAGTTTTGAATCAACGCAGTGGCATCGGTGAGGCGACCCGGAAGCGCGTGCTGGCCTCGGCCAAACGTGCTGGGTTTCGGCCGCGCATGACCGCTAGGCAGCTCACCGTGGCAGTCGTCATCGATCGCCATCGCTTCACCACGTTCGGCGGCTTCGTGCCGAACCTGCTCAGCTGCCTCGTCGAGACGATCTCGAAGCACGAGGTCGCCGTCGAATTGCTCACCGAGCATAACCTGGAGCGCCTCGATCGCCGGCTGATCGATGGCGTGGTCGCGATGGCGTGGGACGACGCGACGATCGATTTGCTGAAAAAGTTGAACGACGTGCCGGTCGTCACCTTGAACCGCGTCGACGTGCCCGAGTTTTCCGCCGTTGCCAGTGACCATCGCCAGCACGGTGAGATGGCGGTCGACTATCTGGCGGGACGCGGGCACACGAAGATCGCGATGATCTGCGAGGAGCGCGACAACTGGGGTACGCGCCAGCGGCTTGAGGGGTTCATGTCGCGCCTGCAGGCGCTCGGGTTACCGGTGGATGAGGATTCCGTGTCGTACACGGACCACCAACCGATGTACGGCCTGCTTCGCCGGTTGACCACCATTGCCAGGCCGACTGCACTGTTCGTGGCCAACGAAAGCCTAGGGCTTGAGGCGATGTACATCCTGCAGCAGGTGCTGCAAGTGCGCGTGCCGCAGGACATCTCGCTGTTGGGGATGGATTCGGCCCAGGTATCGCAGTTCCTGGCGCCGCCGCTGACGGCAATTGCGCAGCCCATGGCCGAGGTCGCCGACCGCGCGCTGAGCGTGCTGTTGAGCCAGATGGGTCAGAAGCAAAAGCCCGAGCACGTTATCCTTGAGAACCGGCTGATCGAACGCGAATCGGTCGTTTCACTGCCTGCGGAAAAGCCGCGGAAGTGAGCATGATCGGCTGCGGGCTCGGCGGGCGATGAGCCCGTGGCTCCACTGGCCGAACTCGTCATTCGCATTCGACGCATCACAGTTATGGAACGCCCCTTGCAAGCCGTGCCAGTCGCCTGAGAGCGACCGACACTGCACCAAGGGAGCACGACCATGGCTGTGAAACTCAAACCCATCGAAGAACAGACGATCGTCATCACCGGCGCCAGCAGCGGCATCGGCTTGGCCACCGCGAGGATGGCAGCCAGGCAGGGGGCGCGCGTCGTTTTCGCGTCGCGCGATGAGCCCGCATTGCGCCAGCTGGAGATGGAGATCATCGACGCTGGCGGGCAGGCGCTGGCGGTTCAGGTGGACGTGTCGAACGTCGACGATGTCCGCCGACTGGCAGACGTTGCCATTGCGCGGTTCGGGTCGATCGACACGTGGGTAAACAATGCCGCGGTCGCGATCTATGCCCGTGCCGACGAAACCGAAATCGGCGACGCCCGGCGGCTGTTCGACGTGAACTTCTGGGGCCAGGTTTACGGTTCCAAGACCGCGATGGACCATTTCAAGCAACAGGGCGTGCGGAATGGTTACGGTAGCGCGCTCATCAACGTCGGCAGCACCGAGTCCGATCGCGCCCTGCCGTTGCACAGCATGTACTCGGCCAGCAAGCACGCGATCAAGGGCTTCACCGACGCAATGCGGATGGAACTGGAAGAGGCCGGCGTGCCGGTCTCGGTCACGTTGATCAAGCCCGGCTCGATCAACACGCCCTTCACCGAACACGCGCGGAACTACATGGGCAACGAGCCCGACTATCCGCCTCCGGTGTACGACCCGAGCGTGGTTGCTGAGACGATCATCTACGCCGCCACACACCCGGTGCGCGACCTGTTCGCCGGCGGCGGTGGGAAGATGATCAGCGCGATGGGCACGTACTTGCCGCGCATTACCGATTGGTTCATGAAGCAGACGATGTTCAAGCAGCAGCAGAAGGACGTCCCGACACGCACCGGCGACAACCTGACCACCGGCACGCGTGGCGAACTTCAGGAACATGGCAGCCATCCGGGCCATGTGATGCGATCCAGCCTCTACAGCAAAGCGACGATGCACCCGTTGCTCACGTTGGCGATCATCGGCGCCGCCGGCCTCGCCATCGCGGCGGCCGCCAATCCGCCAAGTCAGGTGAAGCGCCGCGGATCGCTCACACGACGGCGAGACGGGGTAGCGACGCGGTTGCGCGATCTGGTCCAGTAGCACGGGACGTTGCCGACGAGGTGCCTATAACGCGGGCGGGATGAGAATTCAGGTGCGGAGCGGAGCTACCCGAAATCCCCATTTGCGACCGCCCTTCAACGTCCGATAATGCATGTTATGTTAAGTTCAGACAATGGTTTACGTACGGGAATGATACCCTAACATCGGTGCCATAACCCTAGAAACTGCCAATCTTTGTAGAATCGCAATAGGAGCCAATCTGAGCGACGTTTCCGCACCGGGACGGCCCGCGACCCCTCCAACGTCCGAAAACGCGTTGGCGCGGCCAATGCGCTCGCTACGCGCAAAATGGCGCTTTGGAGTTAAGTGCGCCCTGCAGCGGTCCGATCATGGGATTGTGGTGCTGGCTCGCACCCAAACGCCCCTGACGACGGTCGGGGGCATTTTTATGCGCCGACCCGGCGGGGGCTCTGGTAAACTGCTTTTGCCGGTGGTGATCCCCGCTTGACGTTCCCCCCCTCGTCTTGCACCCGCCGGTTTTTTTATGCGCCGGCCGATTGCGCTTAACCCGCGCTCCCAACGCGCCGAAAAGCGCAGCATGAGCAGCGACGATGCACAGAGCGTGATTGAAGAACTGGTGGCCGCGCACCCGGAGGCGAGCGACACCGGTGCCGGCATTCGCGCCGAGCTGCAGCAGCTGACGCCCCCAGAGCCGGCCCCAAGCGTCGTGCCAGAGGGTTTCGTCGGCCCGGAGGGTTGGAACGCGGCCGACCACCGGTACCCGCCTGAAAAGACCTGGCGTGGCGGCTGGCGCAAATTGCGGCGGGGCGCTGCAGCGCATCGAAAGAACGTCGCGCTTCAAAGCGCCGACGGCGGCGCGTCGGCCGACCCGATCGCCGGCGAAGCGCCTTTGATGACCTTCGACGCCAACCAGGCGGCGCAGTCGACGTGCGATTTGGCTTTCACCGTCGCGCCGATGTTGCTCGATAGCCTGGCCAAGCTGCCAGCGCCGATGACGTGGGCACCGACGGACAAGGAACGCGCCGACGTGCAGGAAGCGCTCGCGCGGTTTTACAAAGCGCACCCGGAGTACGCTTTGGATCTCCCGCCCGGCCTGGCGCTCGCGGTGACCGTCGCCGGCTACGCCCTGCCGCGCATGTTGGCAATGCCGGCGGTGCAAGCGCTCATGGGCATGAAGCGCAATCAAAGCGCCGATGGTGCGCAAAGCAACGATCAACACGAGGCGCTTCGCCATGCTGCATAACCACACCGTCGGCGGAAGCGCCAGCGGCAAGACGGCGCTCAACAAACTCTTCTGCGCCGGGCTGTCGGCCGCCGGCATCAAAACGGTTGTGCTGGATCCGCTGCGCGACGGTGGATGGGACAGCGACTTCGTCACGCACGACCCCGACACGTTCTGGCGCTGGACGCTGAAGCAAAAGCCCGACGCGCAGGTGGCGCTCTTCTGGGAAGAGGCGGGCATGAGCGTCGACCGGGAAGACAAGCGCTTCAAAATGGCGGCGACGACCGGCCGGCACAGCGGCTGGCGGATCTTCGTTATCTCGCAGTCGTTCAAGCAGGCGCACCCGCAGGTCCGCGACATGTGCAAAGAGCGCTGGGTGTTCAACTGCAAGCTGGAAGACGCGATCGCCCTGGCGAAAGAGTGCAACCACCCGCAGCTCAGGACCGCCGCCAACCTGCCCCCGCTGCACTTCTTCCGCGTGCGGCCGTTCAAGCCGCTGCAGAGCGGCATCATCACGTTCGGGCGCAGGCCGACATTTTCCCTGCGCGAAGTTAAAGCAGCTGCCTAAAGCGCCGATACAGGCATCAGCGAGCCAGCTAGTTCAATTGCAGACGTTCAAAGCGCGAGCCAGCGCCGAGACCCGAAGGGTTCCGGTATGTGGCTCGCGTTCTTCATTTTGATCCTCATCGCCGGCGTCGTCCTGGCGGCGCTGCTGAACGGCCGCGGCCGCGCCTACGCCCTGCTGGCGATCGCCGGCATGCTGCTGGTGCTGCCGATCGGCTGCGCCGCGAGCGAGCCCTTCACCACTGCCAACCTAAACAAACACGCCCTGCGCGTCGGTGACGCTGCAGGGCAATTCGCAGTCACAGGCAATCCATTGCCTGTGCTTTTTCAAACCCTCAGCATGGCCTCGTTCGTGGTCGGCGGCATCGGTGCCGCGGTCGCTCGAAAGAAAGCGAAGCAGCTGAAGGAACGCCAGCGGCCGTGGACCGACGCTGAGCGGCAAGCGCATCGTGCGGCCCAATCCGCGGCGCATGGCCTGCCCCTCAGCATCGCGCCCACGCCGCGCGGATCCGAACCGACGTTACCCGCGGCGCGTGCCGCATGAGCATCCCGCGCGTGCGGTCGCTCTGTCTGCTGTTCGCGGCTGTCGCCGTGGCCGGCTGTGTTCATCAAACCCCGGCTGGGCCGGAGGGAAGTTTCCGTGAAGGGTTCCACCACCAAGATCCTCGTCCTGGCCACCGTGGCCGCGATCGCCGTCCACTTCGCCATGAAGCAGGTCGAGAAGCGCATCTAACTCAGCCCGACGCTGACGACATCATCCGGGCCGCGGGTGATGCGAACTCACCCGCGGCCCATCAGTGTGACATTGCAAGCGCGAGCCAACGCCGAAAACGTCCGTTCTAGTTCAACCGCGGCCGCATGCCGCAAAGCGAAAAGATCATGCTCCGCACAATCGTCCGATCGACCAGCAACCAGCGTAAGAAGATCAAGCGCGGCAACACGGCGCAGTTCATCAGCGCCGGCCGCGAGGCGATCAAGCTGCAGACCGATGGTGGCTGGCAGAAATACCTGTTCATCAGCCTGGCCGGCACGCTGACGTTCGCGGCCGGCGCGAACAACACGCGCACCGCCGCCAAGCCCGGCGACGAATGGGCGCTGGTGAAGAACCTGAAGATCGTCATGTTCGGCAAGGACATCTGGAACGGCAGCGGCGAGGAACTCCGCGCGATGCAGCGCGTTTGGTTCGGCCGCGACGCGCAGACCGTGCCCGCCCTGGGCGACGGCACCACGGCCAGCGTCGTGTTCGACTCCACGCTGGTGTTCCCGTTCGTCGACAACGAGACGATCCGCCCCTACGACACGCTCCACGACGGCCGCAGCGTCGGCGACGCCCGGCTGGAGATCGAGTGGGAGACGACCGCCAACGCCAACAGCGGCGCGACGGCCGCGGCGGCGCAGCTGTCGACCACGCTCTACAACATGTTCGGCTACAGCGGCATCCCGGTCGACCTCAAGCGCCACGTGCGCAACCAGGGCACGATCGCCGCGGCCGGCGAGATGACGATTGAGCTGGACATCTACGGCCAGTCGTTCATCAGCCACGTGCTGCACGTCGAGAGCAACAGCACGGGCGCCGACCTGCCCAACGTCGTCACCGCGATCCGCATCGAGAACGGCGGCGACGATCCGATCGACCTGAGCATGGAGCAATTCCGCCAGGCCTACAACCTGCTGGCGCAGACCAGCACGGACCTGCTGCAGACGTCGGCCGACCAGCAGTACTTCGCGGACCCCTACCGCAGCGACGGCAGCGACGCCCGCGCCTGGCTGTACGTGCCGCACGTCGACCCGATCGACAAGCTGGCCACCGAAAGCTACGACACGACCGGCACGCAGGTCCTGCGCCTCATCATCACCTGCAACGCGGCCTGCAAGGTGACGGTGCTGTCGAACGTGCGCGAGCCCGACCCGAAAGCGGCGCTCGCGGCCTAACGCCCGACTGTTCCCCCTTTCCTGGACACCCGGCCGGCGGTTCGCTCCGTCGGCCGGGCTTGGACGTGACCCCCTGGAGCTGCGCAAATGGTTTTCGATTCACCATCACCGCCCGCGACGTCGATGCCGCGGACAATGACGATGGGCATGACGCCCAAGCAACAGCTGCAGGCGCAGAAAATCGACCTGGCCAAAACGCGGGCGATCGAAGCGCAGGAAACGAAGCGCCAGCAGATCGCGGCGCGTGAAGCTGCAGCGGCAAAGCGCCAGCAAGAGGCGACGGCCCGGGCGCAGGCTGCAGCTGCAGCGAGGACCGCGGCGGCGCAGGCCCGCACGGCCGCGGTCGCAGCGAAGTCGCAGGCCTCGGTCGATCGCGCCGTTGGCGTGCAAACGCAAAAGACGTTGGCCAGCAGCAACAAGTACGACAACTACGCGAAAAAGCTGATCGAAGTCGAGAAGCAAAAGACAGTGCAAAAGCTCGGCACGGCCGCATTCGTCGGCACGGTCGACCAGACCACCGGCGCGACGTTCCTGCCCGACACCGCGGGCATTACCGCGTTCCTCGGCGGCATCGGCAACATGATCGGTGGCAACAGTGCGCCGCGGTACGTGTCGGCAACCACCGACCTGGCCACCTACCCGCCGGCACCGGCCGACGACGTGGGCGCAGTACCCATTTACAAACGACCCGCCGCGATCGCAGCTGCAGCTGCAGTCGCAGTCGTGGCGATCGGCTTTACGAAGGGCTGGTTTAAGTGAGCAAGTTTAGCGAACTCCTTGGCGGCGACGGCAACGCGACGAATCTGGTAAGCGGCATCGGCGTCGGCCTCGGTTCTCTGTTCGGCGGTCCCGCCGGCGGCCTGGCAGCTGCCGGCGTGGCCAGCACGTTCGCCGGCGGCAAAAAGACCGTGGCCAACCCTGCGCCCGCTGCGCCTGCGCCGTTCCTGGTGCAGCGCCAACCGATGCCCGTCGAAACGGTGAAGCTGGCACCTGTGCCGGCCGACAACACGAAACTTTACATGATCGCCGGCGGCGCTGCCGTCGTCGTGCTGCTGGCGGTCATGCTCGCGACGCGCAAGTAACCAGCTGCAGGCCTGCGCCGCGCAGATCTGCGCGGCGTGGATCTCCGGCCGGTGGATCTACCTGGAAGGGCTCGACCAATGGCAAAGCTAATTATCGCCGGCGTGACGCGCGAGATTCAGAGCGAAGACGACGTGCTGCCGGCATACAAAGCGGAGCAGGACTTTCAGGCGGCGGCGCTCGGCCGGCCGTTGACGATCGACGAACGCGCGAAAATCCTAGAGCCGATCCGCGTTGCTGCCGGCATGCGCCCCACCGGTGCAAACAAGCCCTACACGCTCAACGGCCAGACGTTCGACCTCACGCGCCCGCCGTCGACGCTGGACCTGCTGCCGGCCGCGGTGGCGGAAGTGACGCGCGAACGCGTCGCGCAGGTGGCCGGCGTCGTGCCGTCGGCGTTCGGCCTGCTGCCCACGAAGTACAAGTTTGCAGCTGCCGGCGTGGCCGTCGTCGCGGCGTTGTTCGGCGCGGCCTACCTCAAGCGGAGCTTTGCTTAAAATGGAACCACGCTACAAAGCCGTCGGATACTTCACCCCACGCGAGGGCGGCCAGTACGGCAGCGCATCGTCGGCTGCGGCCGGCGGCGTGCCGTCGATGAAGTCGCTCACACTCGACCTGAGCGTCGCGACGACGGATAAGGAATATCCGATCAGCGGCAACGTGCTCTGGTACCTGGACAGCACGGCTGCCGGCGATCGCCTGCAGGTGCGCTTCGATGATTTCGGCAGCGACCCGCTGCCCTGGCGTCCGGGGATCTCGATCGTCGGCCGCACCTACGGCCGCGTGTATCTCTCCTGGGCGGCACAGCCCGGATCCATCGCGGTCCTGGCGTACACCAACGACCCGGCCGCGACCGAACTGCAGGTGGTGTAAGTCGCCCGCAGGGGTTTTCCGTTTCACCAGGTAGACGCAATGGGCATGGGCATCGGTTCCAGTTTCAACAAGGGCGACCGCGGCGACGTGGGCCCGGCCGGCCCCGCCGGCGCTGCCGGTGCTGCAGGCGCGACCGGCCCGGCCGGCGCTGCAGGTGCTGCAGGTGCCACGGGCGCACCGGCCGGCCGCAACCTGCTACTCAATCCCCGCTTTCGTTGGGCGCAGCGTGGTACGTCGTTTTCGGCGAACGCGGGCAACGCGCTTGATCGGTGGCACGTTAGCCGCACGCTCACGACGGTTGGCACGTTCGCGCGTGCAAGCATCGTGCGCGGCGTCCTGGCAGCGGAACCGTCGTTCATCGGGCGCGTGTCTGTGACCACCGCGGGCGCGTCGACGACGATCACGCTGGCGCAGCGCCTGGAAGACGTCGTGCGGCCGGCCGGTACCTACGCCTACTCGTTTTGGGCCAAAGCGACGACGGCCGCGGCGATAAACGTCGGCCTGGTGCAAAACTTCGGGAGCGGCGGATCGGCCGACGTTGCGAGCGCAACCGGCACGATCGGGCTGTCGACCAGTTGGGCGCGTTACAGCGGCAACCTGGCGGCGGCGTCGATCGCCGGCAAGACGATCGGCGCCGGTCACTACCTGGCGTTTCGCCTGGCGTTTCCTTCCGACGCGTTGAACGTGTTTGAAGTGGCCGACGTGCAGCTGGAATACGGGACCGCGGCGACGGAGTTTGAAATCGTGCCCGATGCCGTCGACCTGCAACGCTGCAGGCGCTACTACCGCAAAAGCTACGAAGTCGACTTCGCGCCCGGCGCTGGCGGCACGGCGCTAAACGCGATCGCCTATTACGCGCCGGCCATCAACGGGGAATGCGCCCCGTTCGTTGCGTACGACCCGCCCATGCGAGCGGTACCGACGACGCGTTTCTATTCCAGCGACTCGGCCGCGGTCGACAATATCCGCAACCTGACCGACGGCGTCGACCTGGCAGTAACCGCCCCGGCCGTCGTGTCGACAAACGGGCATTACGGAATCAATGCCGCGCACACCGCCGGGAAGGTGTATCGCTACCACTACGCGGCCGACGCGGAGTTTGCATGAGCTTCAAGCTAACCAGGGGATTCGCGGCCGCCTCGGCCGACGACGTCGCGCTTGCGGAGCTGCAGGCGCTAACGCGCACGTACTACGACCCGCGGAAGTTCGCAGACACCTACGCTTTGCATGAGTACCCGTCACCAGGCATCACCGGCGGGAAGTGGGAAACGTTCTACAACTCGGACAACAGCGGCGGGCAGTGGAACCAGGTGCTCGAGCGATTCCAGACGCCCGCGATCGACCTGCGCCAGATCGGCAGTCGCGCACGCCTCCCCGATGGCTACGGCAGCACGCTGGCCGGTAATACCGCGTTCGGCCGTTCCGTCGTCGCGTACCTGATCGACGCGACGTACACGCCCCTGTTAGATCGCGTCGGCGTCGAGGCATCGGTTATCCCCTCAAACAACAACTTTGGTTCGCCCCCGTCGACCGCGATTCACCTGTTCTGCAAGGCGAACGCGAGCAACGGCACCGGCGTCGTGCTCGGCATCTACAACAACCAATTCCGAGTCTTCGGGCTTTACGACGACGACAACGACGGCACCCCCAACGCCATCACCCACGGCACGATTGGCCACACGTTTTCGCGCACGGCCTATACCCGCGTCGGCATGTTCGTCGTCGGCAACACGGTCGAGGTGAAGATTAACGGCGTCGTCGCCGGCACGGTGAACACGACCGGCGCTGCAGGCCTGGCCGGCGGGCTCGTGGGGTTCGGCATCGGGAAGGACGTCAACGCCTACCACAGTTCCGACCTAGCCTGGCCGATCGTCGCCGGCCTGCGCGACTTCACCGTTACGCGCTTCGGTTAAATTTGACACTCCCCCACCCATGGCGCTACCGTCTCGCGCCGATGCCCAACCCGCTGAACATGCTGGCGCAGACGTTCGAGGTGCGCGTTAACCCTGACAACGATTTGATCGTGAGCGTACAGAGCGCCCCGCGCGGCGATCGCGTGACGTGCGCGAGCACCTGGGACGTGTCGGCACAACTCGCGCAGCAGCTGCAGGACGCGCTCAACGCGCTCAACCAGGCGAGGCTAGACGACGACGCCACCGCGGCGGTCGACGGCACGATGGCTAAGTGGTGGGCGGCTTCGGGTTGAACTTGCGCAGCTGCGCCGACATTTCCTGCAGGAGCGGCCGCGCGTCGGTGATGCGCTCGCGCAGCAGGTAGAGGTTATCACTATCGAGCAACTTGGCGGCACAGGTGCGCCACCCTTGGCGAAAGTAGTGGTTTTCGTTTGCCTGGTACGGCGTCGATTGCTCAATCTCAGCAATGACCTCCCCCGCTGTGGCCAGGACGGCTGAGATCTGCTTCACCAACGCAGCGGCCACGTTGCGCGGCGCAGGATCATCGAACGGTGGCAAGCGCTTGCCCGCGTTGTACGCGGCCTGCGCCACCTCATCGGTGCTGCCGTCGCCGAACGGTTCCACCTTCACGCCGACGACGGTGCCCCGCCTGGTGACGTAGTGGATGACCTGCGCGACCGCTTTGCCGTCGTCGGGTTCCGGTGCTGGCGCTTCTTCTCCGCGGACGATGCTGATCCGCATGGTGCTCCCCTCGTTAGTGCCATGGGTGGAACGTCGAATAAAAAGCAGCGGCGGGCAAACGGTGGCTCTACTTCCGATGCCCGCCACTGCGCCGAAACGACCGTCGATTACGCTTAGTCGGCCGACGTCGACGACTTCACCGCCCCGCCGTCGACGGCGAGCTGGTCGCCGCGCTTAACCAGCATTTGCACGCGGTGCTGTTCAGCCAGGCGATCGACGCCGGCCGACGTGCAAAGCGCGTGAAGCGCCGCCTCCACGTGGACGCTGTGGCGGCTTTGCTCTTTGGCCCGCGTGGTTTCAACGTCTAAGCGCTTCTGCTGCAGCGCGATCAACTGATCCAATTTTGCCGCCAGCTGCGCCGCGGCCGTGGCGATCGGCTTTAAGTCAAACATGGTGCCTCACCTGTCTAGGGTCGTGGTGGAAGTCACTAACTTTGCATGGAAGTCAACTAATTCACTTCCTCGATCGCCGGGCCAACCGTTGGCCAGACACGTTGCACGACTTTGGTTTGCTGATGCGCGTTCGACATGACGCGCATTACGAATCCGGGGCTGTGCTTGGCGGCCTCGTCGATCGCCGCGGCCTCGGTCGCGTGCTGGGTGCCGCCGCCGTGGCGAATCACGAGGTAGTCGACGTGGTAGTTGGTTTGGCGGCCCATGCGGTCACTTTCCTTTCGCCGGCTTTTTCGCTGGCGCTTTCTTTTTGGACGATCGCGGCGGCGTCGTTTTGGCCAGCACTTCCTTAGCGATCTGCACGGAACTCTTGCGCGTTGGCGCTTCGCCCTTCGTTGCGTAGCCCTGGGGGTCGAGTTTGATTTTGGCCATTGGCGCTTTCTGCCGGCATCGCCGGCGATGAATGAAACAGGAACATTTGCCCGGCGGCGTCTACGCGCCCGGGCGCTTCAAATCCGCACGTTGCGGAAAGTGGATCGTGGTGGTGTTTTGCACTCAACGGTCACCTGCCGGCGCTTGCTCGAGCGCCTGTAGCAGTCCGCGCTTTACAGCTTGACCGTGGAGCATGCTATGCCAGAGAGGCGAGCCCAACGGGCCGGTTGCCTTCCTTATGTTCTCCAATCCCTGGCGCAGAACCGGGTCGGCGATCGCCAGCACTTCCTTCACCAGCGCATCAAAGTCAGCGCGGGGAAGACTTCTAAGCGCCTCCTCCTCACGACTCTTTTTGGTTTCTGCCGCTACGCGCCGCTGGCGCTCAATCGCTAGATCCTCCTGAACGTGCTCAGGTTTGGATGTCTGGCGGCGATCTTCGGCTGTCATGGGCGCGCTGAACTTCTTTCGGATGGCGGTCGCGATGAACGCCTGGCGGGTGCTTTTCAGCTTCCCGTTTGCCTCTAACCAATCGCAGCGCGTTACAGCGATTCCAATCTGCTTCACGCTGCAATTCGGGTGGTCGGCGAGGCTCTGCGCTTCCCCTTCTTCGAAGCCCTGCGCCAGCAGCAGCGGCACACATGCAAATGCTTCTGCATTAGCAGAAGCATAGTTAAATAAGGTATCCCCACCGCTGGTGTCCGCGGGCGCGGTACTCCGCCCATTGGTGGCGCGCGCCCCGAGTGCCGCGCCAGCGACCCCTGGGCGCGCGCCTGAGGTACCTGGCGTACCTGAGGCGCGCGCCCGGGGTACCGCGCCCGCGGTACCCTCTCTGAGGCTGGCAGGCGGCGGCCCATCGTCTGGCCTCAGGAGCGGAAGCGCGTAGATGGAGGTGACGTGGCCTGTACCCTCTACCACTTTTTGAATGATCCCCTTCGAGGCCAGCGACTTGAGCGACGTATGCGCGATCGACTTGCCAAGCTGTGTGATTTCACGCAGCTTGCCAACCGACACCTTAATGAGCATGTAGTCGGGCGTGACCTGGGCGGCGTCGATCCAGCGCGTCATCGCGACGAGACCCGCTAATTCACTGCCCGTCAAGCTGGCGAAGTGCCCGCCGTCGATCAACTCACGAATGAAGCGGCCCCTCAACGTGTCCTCGGTGGACACGTTGATGTCGTATCTAGCGGGTTCGACGTTAGAAAGGAGCAGCGTTTGCGCCGCCGTGAGAATGGGGGCGCGATCGGATGCGTCCATGGACGCTCCGCTTTCTTGGGACCTGCGGGACTTGTGCCCAACCGCACGGCCCGCGACGATCCATCGAAGAGGGTTGACGTTCGGGAAGGCGTGCGGTCGCTAGGCCCAAGTCCCATCTTAGCCAGAGCGGACGCACTCGCAGGGCTTGCCGGCCCTGGTCGAACTGGCGGCAACCAGTTCGACAGCACGTCCTAATAACCGCCCGCCTTCCCGGTCGTCAACTTCCTACTACGAATCGGTGCTCGACAAAAACCCGGATTACGTACTCGCGTGGCACCTGCTCCGTCGCGACCGGCGACGTCGGCGCTTCCTGCTTTGGCGGCACGGGTGAGTGCCGAACTTGTGCAACCTTTTGGGATCTACGCAGCTGACGCCACCCGCCCCGCCAAGTCTTATCTGGCGGGTAACTGTGCTTTTCGACCTTCCACCCGCGCGGCCCCTTGAACCCATCGGGTGCAACGCCTAGCTCTACCTTCGGCACGTCCGCTTCCATTCTCACTCCCTTGCTAACCCCCCTCCCCCACCGCCTTGACAACGCTGCTATCCTAAGTTTTATTGGGCCTAACATCAAGAAGCTGAATGCATGTTATGTTAAGCTCGACACACATTCAGAAGCGGGTGGGGTCTGTTCGCTGGGCAGGCGTAGGATGTGATGATCTTCGGCAGCTTTTAAACCGACGTGGACGTCTTCTGATCAAGTATCTGCCGTCACTAGACTTACCGCCCCCATTGGGCCGCCAAAACCGGCGGCGAGACAGATCGATCGATGCACGGTTCGGCGTACGGGTGCCTGAGCTACTTCGCAGTGGCGTGCGGTCAGCGGAGCGCTTGTGTTCGCATTCCCTGGAACTAACCCGCGTTGGTGTCCCAAGCAGTTCAGCACCACCGACACCATCCCAGCGGCTCCCAGTGCATGGCCCAGATGGGCTTTGTGGGAATAGATTGTCGCCGGTGCGTTGCGTCGTGCCCCAAGGGTCGCATCGATGGCGGCAAGTTCGATCGGGTCGTTGACGACGGTGCCGGTGCCGTGGGCATGGACCAGATCGACAGGCCGGTTCCCAATGACCTGCGATAGAATATGCCGTAGCGGCGCGCCAGAGGCGTCGCTGGCGGTCAAATGTGACGCGTCGCCGGCCAGTGCGAAACGTTCGATTCCGACGATCGCCCGACCCGTACTCGGACTCCGTTCCAGGCAGACCGCAGCGGCGGCTTCGGTCATCAGGAAACCGGCTCGGGTAACGTCGAAGGGTCTACAACCGTGACCGGCCGGTGGCAGTACGCCTAAACGCTCGAAACTGCTGATAAACAAGGGATGAACCGACGCTTCGGTCGCGAGAACGATCGCCCGGTCGGCCTCGCCGACCTGTAGCATCACGCATGCGCGGATCAACGCGTGCAACCCACTGGCGCAGGCAGCGGACAAGGTCGTCCGGGGGCCGTGTGCGACATCTAAGGCCGTCGCCACACGCTGGGTAAGGCCAGACAGGCCAAACTCGGTTCGACGCCCCGCCGGCGGCTGATTATCGGACGTAAGGGTCGGCGGGGGGCTGATCCAGTCTTCGATCTCCCCTTTGCTCGTCCCGAGCACGATGGCCGTGCGATCATCGCGAAGTGTTGCACGCGACCACCCTGCCTGCTCGATCGCCTGCCGCGCCACGTTCGCCGCCGCGGTTGCCGCGCGTGATCCGTATTCGCGGCTGATGTCCAATTGGGAATGGTCACGAACGCAACGCGTTGAATCGACTAGCGCGTGCCACGTCGCGTCGACGGTCGAGCCGAGTACCGTCGTAAGGCCTAGTCCCGTGATGGCAGGAAAGTTCGACACGTTGCCGACATGTTACACGATCGCGCTCCACAGTCTCGAATTGCGGCGATGCGACCTACGAAGAAGCACGAATCGGAAGATCGGCTTGGCACCGCTTCCGATTCGTGCTTAATGGTGCCCTTTCGTGGGCACTTTTTCCGTTCGCAGCGGCCAGAACGCCTTTAGCGGGTCGCGGGCGCGAAAGCGGCCATAAGCGCGCGTACCTTCCGGGCTTCTACCGTCCGTGTGCCGGTGTTGTACATCAGCACGGCCACCTGGCCGCTGCGATGGTCCAATACGTACAGGGCATCGGCGCCGGCGTTGGTGCGGGCCGTGACGAGCGAATAGTCCCGATCGCGAACCACTTCCTGCGCGTGGGCCGCTTCGGGAAGCAGGTAATTGCCGATCGCCAGGACGACGGCGGTCAGCGACAGGAGGCCGATGGTGAAGTTCTTGTTCTGCATGGCGTTTGGCTCCTGTGGGTTTAGCGGCGCTTGCGGTCCGTGGTGCCACCGATCGTCTCACCGGCCGCGAATACACGGCCCAGGTCCAGCGGCGCCATCATCGAGATGTCGTCGCGCGGCTCATCGTAGCTCATGGCGCTCAACTGGCCCGTGCTGGTGTCCAGCACGTAGATGATCGCAGCGCTGCCCGTGCCCAGGGCACCGGGGATCATGATGTAATCGCCCGGTCGACGATTCGCCTGCGCGTGGGCGGCGTTGTCGGGGAACAGGCGGAACAGGAACGCGCCGGCCAGCACTGCGTTGAGCAGCACGAGCGACCATAAGACGGGCTTCTTCATCAGGGTGCCTCCAATTGGCATTGTGTCTCGACACGGCCTCTATGGGAACGGACGTTGTATGACGGCGTAGCAGCAACCAATCAGGCCGCGCCAAAAATTCGATCGGCGATCAATCTAGATGCGACCGCTGCGCGTCTTTGAACAGCACCGCCAGCGTGATGATGCCCAATAGCATCAGCAACATCCACATGACCGCGGTCGAACCCTCGGTCGCCACCTTGGATGGGTACCCTTCCAGGCGAGCGTCAATGACGGTCTCGGTATCGCCCGGGGCGGCATGCAGATCGGTGGCGGTGGTGGTGAACGCGGCGATGCTGAGGATCGCCGACAACAGAACTCGTGAGCAGCGACGGGCCATGCGTTTCATCATAACCAGCTTTCGAGCGGGCGGGCAAGCGTTTGAAAGTCAGCAGCGGGCAGGCAGACCGTTTCCCACTTGGCGCTGCGCCGCCTCATGTGATTGCGATACTCGGCAAGGTCGATCCCCATCAACAAGTACCATCGGTCGCGAAACTCGTACATCCCCGGTTCGGGCGTCAGTGGCGCGTCGATCCAGTAGACGAAGCTGAGCAAGGCACGAAAGCCTTCGCCGAACACCTGTTCCCACTGCATGAGGTCGGTAACGTCCTGTTCGGTCGTCCACGTTTCGAAGCCACTGCGCTTCGCCTTATTGCGACACGACCGCCCTTTCACGTCGATCAGGAGATTTGGGCCGGCCTTGCTGTAGACGACGAAGTCGAAGCTCTTCAACTTCGCGTCGGCGAAGAGGGCCTTCTTGGCCTCGTCAACGGCAACATAGGGCACGCCGCGCGAGCGGAGGTAACCCTCGAACGCGGCTTCGTAATGGATCGATCGGTCGGCCACTTCGCGTTAGTCCCCCAAGGGTCGGGTCCGGGATCGTCCCGGATTTTGATCCGGTGTTCCGATATAGCCACCGGCTCCCGGTGGTATTTCTTTAGATTGAGGAAGGACCGCGGGCAAGCCCGTGGCTATGCAACAACGCTCACTTTACCAACGGTAAGGGTCTGCGTCCCTTCACGGTTAACGCCACCGGTGCGCGCACCACGGGCAACACGTTCGGCCGCGTCGACTTCGGCAACTTCTGACGCTGGGCCCGGCGGCGCTGGTTGACCTTCTTGGCCCGCGCTTCCTCAAGGGCCGTCTCCGCGTACTCCATCAAGTGCTCGGCGCTCGTGAAGAGCTGTTCAAAGTCGTACTCGCCGCCGTGGTAGTCGCAGTTGTCGGTCGTGTACTTGCGGCAGATGGCGGGGCGCGTCTCGTAGATGCCGCAGCGGTTGTCGTCCTGCAGGTGCTTGCAGCGGTTCAACACGCCGACGTACCACTGCGCTTTCTCGATGTAGACGACGATGTTCTGGTGGATGAGGTACCAGCGGATGTCGTCGTAATCCTTACGCGTCTCGGGGTTGTCGATCGGCAACGAAATGTAGCGGCAGCATAGCGCGGCGCACTGGTCGCAAAGGCTAGACATGGTGGCGTCGGCTCCGTCTCAGAAAAAACAACAAGGCGTACGACTTCGCAAGATGCGGATTGTAGCGTTCTTGTACCCGCCCGTGCTAAATTCTCCACCATGCGCGTCATCGCGGGTGAATTTCGTGGGAGAAATCTGCTGGCGCCGGCGAGCGAGGTCACGCGGCCCGTCACCGATCGCGTGAAGCAATCGGTCTTCGACATCCTGTCGCCGTACATGGACGATGCGGTCGTCTACGACTGCTTCGCAGGCACCGGCAGCATGGGGCTGGAATGCCTGAGCCGGGGCGCGGCCCATGCGACCTTCTTTGAGGCAGATCGATCGGCCGCCGAGCGGTTAAGGCGGAACATTGGCACGCTGAAGGTTGAGGGGCGCAGCACCGTCGTCGCCACCGATCTGTTCAAGTGGTTCAGCACCGCTCGCAAGCCCGGCAGCCGCCCCGCCGAACTGATCTTTCTCGACCCGCCCTACCGATTTCTAAACGAACGGCCGGAGGAATTACGCAAACTGGCCGAGGCCTTCGCGGCGCGGCATTTGTCGCCGACCGCGTTGGTCATCTTCCGCCACGATGCGAAGGACGCGCTCGAACTGCCCGCCCTGCACGTTCGCGACGTTCGAGAGTACGGCTCGATGACGGTCGAATTGCTCGGCCTGCCCCCCAACGGCGACGCGCCACCGCAGTAGTATCCAGTGGAGAGGCGACCGCCGTTATGCCCATACCCCGCTATCGCTTCTTCGGCACGAAGGACGCCGCCCTGGCGGGGTCGTTGCAGTTCTCGGCCAGGCAGGTGGTTGAAGGGCTGATCACCGGCCAGCACAAGAGCCCCCACAAGGGCTTCAGCGTCGAGTTCGCCGAGCATCGCGAGTACACGCCCGGCGACGAACTGCGGCACCTCGACTGGCGGGCGCTGGCGCGGTCCGACCGCTACTACGTGAAACTGTACGAGCAGGAGACCAACCTGCGGGCCACGCTCGTGATCGACACGAGCAATTCGATGCGGTTCGCTGGCAAGATTGATTACGCCAGGCACCTGGCCGCGTGCCTGGCTTACCTGCTCTCAACGCAACAGGACCTCGCGGGGCTGATCGCGGTGGATGAGACAGTGCGCGTCGAGCTGCCGCCGGGCTCGTCACCGACGCACCTGGATCGGCTATTTAAGGAGCTGGAGCGCATCGAGCCCGGCAACAAAAGTGACTTGCCCGGGCAGTTGCACGCGTTGTCCGAGCGACTGCCCCGCCGGAGCATGGTCGTGCTGGTCAGCGACCTGTGGACCGAACCCGACGACCTTCGGCGAGCGCTCCAGCACCTGCGATACCGCAAGCACCAGGCGATCATCATCCACCTGCTGGACAAGGCCGAGACCGAGCTGTCGTACGAAGGCCAGATTACTCTGGAAGACCTGGAGACCAACGAGAAGATCCAGATCGACCCGGCCGACCTGCGCGAAACGTACCAGAAGCAAGTCGCCGACTATCTGGCCCAGGTGCGCCGCGCCTGCAGCGACAGTGATGTGGAGTATCACGATCTGTACGTCGACCAACCTTATGACAAGGCGCTCGTGCGGTTGTTGTCCCGTCGACGGTGAAACGGGGAGTACTTGGAACAACGATTCCGCAGATTCCGCAGATAAGAGAGCGAGAGAGAGAGAGAGAGAGAGAGAGAGACGGCCCATCACGCTCTTCATCTGCGTAATCTGCGCAATCTTTGTTCCGGTCTTCCTCGACTGAATTTATGTTCGGATTAGATTTCCTATTCGCCTCTGCCCTGTTCGCCCTGCCGATCGCGGGGCTGCCGGTGTTGCTGCATCTTTTGTTTCGGAAGAAGTCGCCGGTCGTGCAGTTCAGCACCATACGGTTCATCCGCTCGAGCATGCAGCGGACGGCGGCGAGGCGCAAGTTGCAGCGGTGGCTGTTGCTGGCGTGCCGGGCGTTTCTGTTGCTGCTGCTGATCTGGGCGATCGCGCAACCGGCCCATCGGGCGGCCGCGAACTGGCTTGGGTCGGCCAAAAGCCCCATCGCGGCAATCGTGATCGACACCAGCTATTCCATGCTGCTGAAGGACCGCGAGACGCCCCTGCTCGACTCCGCCGACGCCGCTGTGCAATCGCTGTTGCGCCAGCAACTGGCCGGCGCGCGGGTCGCGGTCTTCCGTTCGGATGTGCCACCGGCAGATCAGCCGGAGACGTTGCGCGAGTCGGGCGAATGGCTGACGGATTGGTCGCCGCTTCAGCCCACGCCGGCCGGGATGCCACTGGCGGAGCGCATCACCGCGGCCACGGAGTTTCTGAACGATCAGTCGGCCGATCAGAAATGGCTCTTCGTGCTGAGCGATTTTCAATCTCGCGAGTTCCCACGGCCAGTGACCGCACCCGGCGACGTGCGGGCCGTCTTCATCGACCTGCACGCTGACGACGCTCGGTCGGCCGGTGTGACGAACGTCACGGTTCAACCGCAACGGCCGATCCCCGGCGTGGGCAGTGATGCCGTGGTGTCGATCGCCGGGCGGGCGGGCGAATCACGCGCGGTCACGCTTCGGGTCGCCAGCCCGGCGGGCGATGTGTTTTCGGAAAGCACGTTGGTTGGCACGCTGGATCGTGCCGGCCGGGCGCAACTGCGGTTTCCACTGAAGCTGCCGGCCGAGCGATGGCTGACGTTGACCGCGAGCCTGCCCGCTGGCGATGCGTCGGAATGGGACGACTCGCGAACCCATTTGATCGAGGTGCCACCGCGACGGGTGGTGTCGCTCCTCGCGCCCTCGCCCGCCCCACCGGCCGAGCGATTCCTACGGCTGGCGCTCGACCCGTCCGAAGGCGCCGACTCTGCGTGGCCGCTGTTGGTGAAACCGGCCCAAGCCATTGCGCCTGATGCGCAAGTGGCCGTCGCGATGCTCTCGGCGTGGCCGGCGGCAGAACGCGTGCAGCAGTTGTCACGCTTCGCGCAGTCCGGCGGTGTCGTCATCGTTGCGCTTCAACCCGGTTTGGAAGAGTCGTGGTCTGCCCTGTCGGCGGATCGTCAGGCAGCGCTCGCGGATTTCCTGGGTGGCACACCCGCTCCGCGCTCGCCGACCGGCACCTTCACGGCGTTGGCCGGTAGCGGCGCGGCTACCGTGCTGGAAGGTCTGAACGACCCTGCGATGCAGCTTGCTTCCGTCTCAGCCCAGCGATTCGTACCGCTCGCGGAAGTCGCCGGCGATTCGGAGGTCGTGCTGTCGCTCAGCCGGTCGTCCGGGGTTGGCAGCGAACGGCCATTGCCGTTGCTGTTGCGCCAGCCGCACGGCGCCGGCGCAATCTTCAGTTTGACGACGCTCCCCGACCCCCGCTTCACGAACTTGCCGACGCATCCGGTGTTCCTGCCGACGCTGGTTCGGATTGCCGTCTCGGGCACGGGGGGTTCGACGCCGGCGAACGTGGAGATCGGTCAGCCGATCGTGTTGCGCGATCGGTCGTTAGACGGTCGCCCGCAACTGAACCTGGAGACGCCTCGCCAGGAGCGTTTCGTCCTGCCGGCGAATCGGGATGAGGGGGGCGTCTCGTTCGTGTTCTCGAACACTGGGTCGCCAGGCATTCACACCATCACCACCGCCGAGCGTGCTGAGCCGGTGGCGATGGCGAACGTTCAGTTGCCCGGCGCGGAGGCGGAAGTGGACCGCCGCGAGGCGGCCACGGTGGCGTCGGGAGATAACGTGGTGGTCGTGCGTTCGGTGGAAGAGCTGCAATCGAAGTTCGCGACGTTGTCGGAGCCTGAACCGCGATGGTCGACGCCGATCGCGCTCGTGCTGGTGTTGCTGTGCTTCGAGTCGCTCATGGGCAGCGTGACCAGCGCATGGCAGTGGCCAATTTGGGGTGCGACGCGTACGGAGCGCTGAGTTCTTTCCAAATAGCCGCCGGCTCGCCGGTGGTCTTTCCTCCCATGGAACCGAGGACCACCGGCAAGCCGGCGGCTATGTGAAGCCAAAGTCCGCGTTTCCGACCCCTTCGTGGATCGCCCCGCTCAGGCTATCTTTGCGGCTCGATGAATGCTCCTAGCTCACCTTCGCGCGAACACGCGGTGGCCGTCGTACGGCGGCTGCGCGATGCGGGCCACGTCGCCTACTTCGCCGGCGGGTGCGTGCGCGACGAGTTGCTGGGACTGCCCGCGAAGGATTTTGACGTCGCGACCGACGCGCCGCCAGACAAGGTGCGGTCGCTGTTCCGCAACACGCAGGCCGTCGGTGCATCCTTCGGCGTAATCCTGGTGCGCATCGAGCGGAGCCAGATCGAGGTTGCCACCTTCCGCACCGACGGCCGCTACACCGACGGTCGCCGGCCAGACGACGTTCGCTTCAGCACGGCTCAGGAAGACGCGCAACGCCGTGACTTCACGATCAACGGCATGTTCCTCGACCCGCTCACGGGTGACGTGGTCGACTACGTCGGTGGACAAGCGGACCTGGCCGCCCGCCGATTGCGAGCCATCGGCAATCCCGACGAGCGCTTTACTGAGGACCACCTGCGCCTGTTGCGGGCCGTTCGGTTTGCGGCTCGCTTTGGCCTGAAGATCGAAGAGGCGACCGACGCTGCTATCATCCAGCACGCGCCGCTTCTGGCCCGTATCAGCCCAGAACGCATCGCAGAAGAACTTCGGCGGATGCTGACGCCGGCCACGCGCGACAGGGCGTACCACCTCCTGCGAGAGTACGGCCTCCTGGACGTTATTCTGCGATTCTTGCCGGCCGCTGGAACGCAAATCAATCCGGCCGTCGACGGATTGCTACCGCGAATCACAGGCTTTACCGGGACCGAACCCATTTCATTCAGCCTCGCCCTGGCGGCGGCTAGCCTGGAGCATCGCGGTCGAACGGACGATGTGTTGCATCTCACTTCGCCGACGGAGGTGAGGCGTACGTGTGCCGCGCTGCGCCAGGCGTTGAAGATCAGCAACGACGAGGAACGGGCGATCACCGAGACGCTGATGATCGGTCCGTTGATTGGCGATCAAGTTCCGGCAGTCGCGCCGTTGAAACGTTTCCTGGCCACGCCGCATTCGCGCGATGCGTGGCTGCTCATGCGGGCGCTCGGAAAAGATGCGCTTGTGGGCCCGGTTCTGACGCAGCTCAGTCAGACGGACTGTGCGCCCCCGCCGCTCGTAACGGGTGATGATCTGGCCGCCGCAGGCATGAGACCGGGGCCGGCATTCAAGCGCATCTTGGACAGCGTCTACGATGCACAACTGGAGGATCGGGTGAAGTCGAAGGATGAGGCGCTCGAACTGGCAAAGCGCATGGCGTGACGCGAGCGTTTGGGTGCCGCTGGTGGCACAGAGGCGGGACTACTTGCTGCCCATCGCGCTGACGATCTGTTTCAGGTCGCCCACCTGGGTGATGCGCAGGCCGAAGTTTTCACCGACCTTGACGGCCTCGCCCATGCCGATTGGCTTGTTGTTGATCAGCAGTTCCAGCGGCTCGTCGCTGCTCTTGGCGAACTCGAGGATCGCGCCGACACCGAGTCGCATCACTTCTGACAACAGCAGTTTGCGCTCGGCCAGCTTCACGATCACCGGCACGTTGAGGCGCAGGATGCGCTGCAACTCGCCGTTGGTGGGCGTGTTAACGGGCTTGGGTTGGCCTGAAAGGAGTGGCACGTGCGTTCCCGGTTGTGGCACGCCCAACGCGTGCTGCACAACGTGATTATCGGCACGACGCCACCGAAGGCAATACCCGCAATTGCTACGGATGACCCCGTCATATAGCCCCGCGCTTGCCGGGGGTGCTTGGTCTGAACGAAGACCCCACGCAAGCCGGGGGCTATGCGGTTATTCCACCCGATCAGGCTCATCGGGATCCCAACACCTTGACGACGCTCAAAGGCAACGCGACTCTTTAACCCATGGCGATAAGTGAACTGCCGCTAAGTTACTGCACCAATGTTCATCCGGGCCGGTCGATCGCCGAGGTGAACGCGGGGCTGGATCGCTACACCGTCGACATCCGCAACCGATTCGGCCATCCGCTGGCGGCGGGGTTGTGGTTGGCGAGTCCGGTGGTATCGGAGCTGGCCGCCTCGGATGAGAAGCTGCGAGCGTTCGCCGCGGGCGTGCAGGCTCGGCGACTGCCCTGCTACACGCTGAACGCCTTTCCGTATGGCGATTTCCATAGCGAACGCGTTAAAGACCGGGTCTACCTGCCCGATTGGAGCCAGCCCGCGCGGGCCGCCTATACCCGCCAGTGCGCACAGGTGCTGGCCCAGTTGATGCCGGCCGAAATCACTGACGGTAGCATTTCGACTGTGCCGCTGGCGTTCAAGGGTCACCCGCATGACGCCGGCTTTACCGATCAGTGCATCGCGGCGCTGTTGGACCTGTCGCAGTTCCTGACCGACCTCGAACAACGGACGCAGAAGACGATCCGGCTGGCCATCGAACCTGAGCCGTCCTGCGTTCTTGAAACGACCGCTGAGGCGCTGGCGTTCTTCGAGCGTTTGTTTGCCGCCGCGAGGGCGCGCGGGGCCGAGGCAATCGCCCGGCGGCATCTGGGTGTCTGCTTCGACGTCTGTCACCAGGCGGTGGAGTTCGAGGACGTCACGGCGTCCATCGCCACCATTGATGCTGCTGGCGTGCGAATCAACAAGGTTCACGTCAGCTGTGCGCTGCAGATCGACCGCCCCGCAACCAACGCCACCGCCCGCGAGGCGCTTCGGCGGTACGTCGAGCCGCGTTACCAGCATCAAACCACCGCCCGCACGTCCACCGGAGCCGTTGTGCAGGAATTGGATCTGACCGGCGACCTGCTGGACAATCCACCAGCCGAATTCGCGCACGCCGCTGAGTGGCGCATTCACTTTCACGTGCCGATCAGCGACGCGCAGATCGGCCCGCTGCGCACCACGCGCGACGCCCTGCCCGCCGCGTTCGACGCCGTGGCGAAGCTGGATTATGCGCCGCATTTAGAGTTGGAAACCTATACCTGGGAAATCATGCCCGGCGAAGGCCCCCCTAATCTGGCTGCCGGCCTGACCCGGGAGTTGATCGCCGCCCGGCAGATGATCGAGCAAGCCCGCCGCTAACCTCTGGCGGCCGCGGTTGTCTGACCGGGACAACCTTTATCTGGAGTGACCGAAAGTGAACCTGACCATCAGCAACTCGTCGCCAGTTTCAGTCGTTCGTAAGGCTTCTTCGATCACCGCTGTTCTCACCGCGGCGCTCGTGTGCACGTCCAGCCTACGAGCAGAGCCGCCCACCACCGTCCCCACCACGCAAGCCGCCAAACCCGCCGGCACGGTGCCGCAGGAGCTGCTTGGCGAGTGGTTCCAAGGCACCATCTCACCCACCAGCTACTGGGACACGCAGAGCGGCAAGTACCTCGGCAACGCCAGCAGCATGGGCTCGACCTATCGCTTTCATCCCGACGGCACGTACGAGGAATACGTCTACATCGAAACGCGCATGTACAACGTCCAGACCGTGATCTGGACCACCTACAAGGGCACCGTCGACTTCAAGGCCGACACCTTCACCGTCACCCCCACCTGGGGCCACTACAAGACCGGCGGCACTAGCTCGCAGAAGACCGACCGCGACATGACGGAGGAGGAACTGGCCAAGGGGAAGAAGACCTACAATTGGAAGCTGGAAAAGAACCCCGACACGGGCAAGACGCACTTCGTCGTCCCGTTCGACGATGGCAGTTCGTTCCAGTTCCGCCGGACTGAATCGGATAAGGCCAAGGAGTAGGCCGGCGGCCGTCCGGGCTTCCCCGCGCAACGCGCCTCACTTGGCGTTGCCCCGCCGGCGCGTAGAATGCCCGACCCAAAATGGATTACTTCAACTACAAGAACGGTGAGCTGTACTGCGAAGACGTGCCCGTGGCCAGGATTGCCGCCGAGGTGGGCACGGCCGTCTACATCTATTCGAAGGCCACGCTCGTCCACCACTACCGGCAGATCGCCGACGCGTTCAAGGCGCTGAACCCGACCATCTGCTACTCCATCAAGAGCAACGGCAACATCAACCTCTGCAAGGTGCTGGCGGCCGAGGGATGCGGGTTTGACGTCACCAGTGGTGGCGAGCTGTTCCGCGCGTTGCAGGCCGGTGGCGACCCGAAGAAGATGATCTACGCTGGCGTCGGAAAGACCGATCAGGAGATCATCGACGCGATCAACGCCGGCATCGCGGCGTTCAATCTGGAGTCGGAAGCCGAAATCGAGAACATCGATCGTGTCGCCGCCAGCATCGGCAAGCAGGCGGTGGGCGCGATCCGCATCAATCCCGATGTCGACCCGGGCGCCAAGACGCACGCCAAGACGACCACCGGCAAGAAGGAGACGAAGTTCGGCGTCGACATCGAACGGGCCGAGCGCGTCTTCGAGCAGTACCGCAACCTGAAGAACCTGCGCATCGCCGGTGTGCATATTCACATCGGCAGCCCGATTTACGACGTGCAGCCATACGTGGATGCGGTGACGAAGATCATCGCGCTCATCGACCGCCTGACGGCCAAGGGTCACAAGATCGAATGGTTCGACGTCGGCGGTGGCTTTGGGGTGAACTACGAGCACCCCGAGCAGGCGCTGCCGGTGACCGAACATGCCAAAGCGCTGGTGCCGCTGCTGCAGGGCAAGCCGTACCGCATCGCATTCGAGCCCGGTCGATACATTGCGGGCAACAGCGGTATTCTGGTGACGAAGGTGCTGTACCGGAAGACGGGTGGCGAGAAGAAGTTCGTGATCGTCGACGCCGGCATGAACGACCTGATCCGCCCGACGCTGTACGAGAGCTACCACCACATCTGGCCGGTGCATCCCGATGCTGCGAACCAGCCGAAGTCGCGATCGAAGTCTACCGAACCGGTGAACGGTGAAGTGGTGGATGTGGTCGGGCCGATCTGCGAAAGCGGCGACTATCTGGCCAAGGCCCGCCCGCTGCCCACCACCCAGCGCGGCGATCTGCTGGCGGTCTTCACGGCTGGCGCGTACGGCTTTGCGATGAGCAGCAACTACAACAACCGTCCACGCCTGCCCGAGGTGCTGGTGGACGGCGACAGTTACAAGGTCATCCGCCGACGCGAGACGTTCGAGGACTTGGTGGCCGCCGAGCGAATCCAGCCGCGCCTGAGCCCGTCAAACGACCTGTAGGGGCAGGCCTCCGTGCCTGCCCTTCTTCTCTTTATGGCGTCGCAGATCACGGCCACGGCCGCGGACGCCTGCCACTGTCATACTTCACCTTCTCAGCGCCTCCGGCCGATGAAGTTATGGGTCGCAGCATTTGGCCGCGCGCCCTACAATTCCTCGAACGGGCGTGCCCGCGTGCGCCTGACTTGGCATCGAACGCGACGTTGCTGACGTAAGTTGCGACGGCGTGCGGGAAGGGTATCGCGATGGCGACGGAATTTTACGAGTGGAAGTTCGGTGACGTGTACTACCTGAAGCGCGGCTGGGGTGAGCCGATCGTGCTGCTGCACAACATCTACCCCGGCGCTAGCCACGAGGAGTTCGAACACAACATCGCCGAGCTCGCGCGGCACTTCACGGTGTACGCGGTTGACATGCTGGGCTTCGGCCAGTCGGACGCGCCCCACCTGCGGTACACGGGCAACCTGTACGCTTCGTTGATACACGACTTTCTCGTCGACGTCGTCGGCCAGCCCGCGAACATCGTGGCCGCCGGGCTCACCTGTTCCTATGTAGCAGACGTCGCCGTCTGGCGGCACGAACTGGTGAAGTCGATCGCGATGATCTGCCCGCGCAGCGAACCCATCGGCCTGGATTCCCCGCGATGGATCGCTGCCATCCGGCACTTCCTGATCAGCAGCCCGACGCTCGGCCACGGCATGTACGAGACGCTCAGCACCGGGTTCGAGGTCGACGCCTTCCTGCGCGGCTGCTTCCACAACCCGCGGAACGTCACGCGTCAGAAGATCGACCGCCTGGCCGCCAACGCCTCGCACCCGGGCGGCGCGTATCCTTACGCCAGCCTTGTTTCGGGATACCTGGATAGCCCGTTGATGAAGACCTTGCCACACGTGAGCATGCCCACGTTGCTGATCTGGGGCCGCGAGGCGAAGCCGACACCGGTGGAGCACAGCGTTCGCCTGGCATCAATGTTGCGCAAGGGCCAGCTCCACGTCGTCGAACAGGCCGGCGCGTGGGTGCATGACGAGCAGTCGAAGATCGTGAACAAGCTGCTGTGCGACTTCGCGTTGAATCGGGGTGCCGGTGCGCAGATCGCGACGGCTTAACCGCCTGCCCTTGGACTACGCCTGCTTCCCGCCCTGCGCTGAGGTCGACACCGGTTCCAGTGCCCCCGCCAGGCGTTGCAGCACCGTGTGCAGGCGACGGCGTCGCGGTGCCGGTAGGTGCATCCGGCCGAAGCGCACCTTGTAGAAGATGCTCGTCAACCGACGAATCGTGTCGTACACCTCGCTCGGCAGGTACGCGAGGCTGTCGGCGAATTCCTTTGGTGTGAGGTAGTCTGGCCGCTGCATGTTGTGGCGTTCCAGCAGGCGGATCAGGTCGTCATAGAACCCCAGTTGCCGTACGAGGCGGATCTGCTCGGTCGGCGACAGGTCGTCCAGCCCGATACGCTCGGCCCGGCGGCGAAGGCGCCAGCGTTCCCAGAGGAACCACAGGACCGCAACGATCAATCCACCCACCAGCATGATCATGATCGGCGCGATCACCTTCGTCGCGAACAGGCTGAACTTCGACTGAATCCAGTCCATAAAATTTGCGAGCGACTGCGACGAGTTCACGGCCGTCTGATCCAGCTTCGTGCTGACGTTGGTGATGAGGCTCTCGCGGTTATCGCTGTCGTAAGCGATGACTGAGCTGGCCCAGGTGAACTCCAGGAAGTTCATCATTCCGCGCACGCGGTCCATAATCCCCACCTGCCGTGGGCCAGCGTCGCGGCCACTGGTGGGGTCGAACGTCTTCCAACCCATTGGCGTCAGCACCTCGACCCATGCGTGGGCGTGGCTCTGCTTCACGGTGTACATGTAGCCCAGATCGCTGTACTCGTCGGAGCGGAACCCGATGACCACCCGGCTGCGCAAGTCCAAGCTCTGGCAAAGCAGCGTCATGGCGCCGGCGAAGTACTCGCAGTGACCGCGCTTGAAGTCGTACAGGAAGCGCACGATTGGATCGTCGTTGTGCGTGCGGCCGAACTCCGTCAGGTCCAGCGTGTAAGCGAACTTCGACTGAAGGTGCTTCTCGATCACGCGAGCGACCTCCTCGTCCATCGCGTGGGGTTCCCAGCCCTGCTTGCCACCCTCGCCGGCCGAGCGGCGTTCCAGCAGATCCCCGAAGTCGATCTCCTTCAGGTAATCGCGCACCCGCGGGTCGATCTCCGACTGGAACCAACGCGCGGGCCGCGGGATCATCGACTCCAGCTCATCAGCAAGAATCGGCTGCGGCGCATCGGTCGAGGTGACCTCGTACTCCAGCCTCTGCACGAGCGGGTCGGCCACCGAAAGCAGCTGGTCGCGCGGCACGTAGCGCAGCCGGATCGGCCGAGCGGACTTGAAGTCGATCGGGAAAGGCATCGCGAACAACGTCGAGGAGCCCGTGGGATCAAGCGTGATCCGCTGGCGGTAGATCGACCCCCCCTGCGGCAGCGTGGGCTCCAGCGCGATCAGCTGATTGGCCTCCACATCTACCGCAGTGCCACCACCGCGCGAGAAGCCTCGGCCGGTGCGCACCCAGCGCCATCCGCTCTCCGGGTTGGCGTCGTAGCGGTCCAGTGTGACGCCGCGCAGGTAAAGCGGCTGCGTGCCGCGCAACGGTTCGCCATCCTTCGTCACTTGCACGTGCGCGACGGTCTGCGTGTTCTGCGTAATGTTGGCGATCTGCTGGAAGCTCATCTGATCGCTGAAGCCGGTCAGCGCCTGACTGGGGCGCATCGGCATCGTGCCGAGCATGTTGGCACCGGTGCCGCGCGGGAACATGAGGAAGACGATTACCGCCGCCACGATTGCGACGCTGGAGACCAGCCCCGTTAAACGGCGCATCGAGCGCGACAGGTAGCGCTGGTCCTGCCGAAGCACGCTGAGGTTGATGCGGTCTTCTGGCAGCGCGTAGGCCGAACGGGCGTGGTCCGTCTCGACCTTCAGGTGGAACAGCAGGCAGCAGTAGAGCGACAGAAACAGGTAGGCGATCAACAGCAGCCCGAAGATGAGGCTTGCGGTCGTGATGGAGGCCGCCACCATGAGCAGCAGGCTCAGGACGAGCAGCTGCGCGTAGTCGCGGTTGGCGCGCTGCTCGTACAGCTTGACGACCTGCAGCAACACCAGGAACTGCCCGATCGTGATGATCGGCGTGCCGCGCACCACCATCACCTGCTGCGCGACGTACAGGAACGCCAGCAGCGTCAAGATGTTGGCCATCCACCGCGGCATCGGCGTGAACCTTTTGGTCGCCACCAGCCATGCGTTCAGCGCGATCGCGCCGCCAGACAGAACAAACAACGCCGGCGCCTGCGCCGCCAGCGTGAAGCCGACGATGCCCAGCGTCACCAGGATGTACAGCACAGGTTTGAACTGGCGAATGTCGTACATAATTCGTGTGGGCGGTGGTTAGAAGTCTGGGGTCAGGCGAAACCTCTTTCACTCGATGCTCGCGATGCGCGCCCTCAGCGACCTAATGCCCACTAATCTTAGGCTGCTGATCGAACGGCATACAGGTGGCAAAGTCGATTTCGTCGCCGAATCGGAACATCTGTCGGCCACCCATTTCGGCCGACGAGAAGACCATCATCGAGCCGCGCGTGCGCTCGCTGAGGCCGATCTGCATGTCGCGCGGTGTGAACAGCACCGCGGTCGTGCCGTGGCCGACGATGTCCCGGCTTTCGTCCAGCAGGTGCTGCGTGTTCCGGCTGGTGTTGAGCGATAACCGCGCCAACGTGGTCAGGATGTCGCGCAACTGGCGCTTGCCGCGCGTGGGTGGAATGGCGACCCACGCGCCGTCCCAGGCGCAGAGGCCGACCGAGATGTCCTGCGCCAGCGCCGCGGAAGCCGTCGATGCCGCCATCGCGATCGCACGTTCCACCCGAACGTGCTCGGCCTCGCTGCGATCCTGTAGAAACGTGTCTACCAACAACACCAGCCTCGGCGGTGAGACCTGGGTCATCTCCTTGCTGACGAGCGTGCCGGTGCGGGCGCTACGCTTCCAGTAGATCATGCGCGGGTTCTCACCCTGGCGGTACTCCTTCAACCCGTAGAACTCATCCTCGCCCCCGCGGCGTGGCCGCATGGTGGCGCCGGTCTTCTCGGCCGACCGGGCCATCTGAAGAACCTTGGGATCGACCTTGCCGATCGGGGGGTAGACGACCAACGTGTCGGCGTGCCGTCGCTCGAGGGCGCGCTTGATGAACCCGAAGGGAAAGCTCGTGCTGATCTGGTAGCGGTTCAGCTCGTGCAGGCCACGCCGTTTCGGCACCACCTCGGTCGGTACGGAAGCCGTCATGCCACCAGCGGCGTGAAGGAGGTAACTGGAGGGTTGCTTGGTGAAGGCCTCCACTCCGTCCAGTTCGCTCAGTCCGACGGAAAGGCTTGGCCAGAATCGTTTGTGGTTGGTGAACGAATAGGCGATGACCGTCACCTCCCCCACCATCACGGCTTCCGGAATCTCGCGCTGAACGCGCAGCCGACGAAGCACCAGCCGGCTGATGAACCCGCTGATCACCAGCACGCCGATCATTAGCCCGAATACACCGAACAGCAGGTTGGCCTGGCTGTTGATGGCCGCCAAGCCCATGAACATCATCATGGAACAGTAGACGAGCCCGGTGAGCGAGAAGTCGAGCGATGGCTTGCGCCGGACCGGCGTAGTTACCTGGCGGACGGAGTTGGACGGGCCGCGGGTCGTCATAAGCCGGGATCGCTCGGATTGAACTGCAATCGACGTTCACGCGCGCACAGCCGACCGAACTTGAGCCGCAATACCGACCTAGCGTGGCGTCGGCACCTTGTCGAGGATGCCTTCCAGCACCCGGGCCGTTGCGTTGGCGTCGCCGTTGTGCAGGTACGACTTGCTGACCACGCGGTGCGCACAGCACGCAATGAACAGCCCTTTCACGTCGTCGGGCGTCACATAGTCGCGCCCGGCAAGCATCGCGGCGGCCTGCACGCCGCCTGTTAGCGCCAGCGCGCCACGCGGGGAGACGCCAAGGTGCAACTGGTCGTGGTGGCGCGTCTCGTCGACGAGGTCCAGGATGTAATCGACAATCGCGGGGTCCAGCCGCACTTGCGGCACCATGTCCTGCAAGCGCACGACGTCGGCCGCCGTCAACACGGCATCCAGTTCGGGTAGCGCGTTGCGGCCGGGCTGGGTCGTCAGGATCTTATGCTCGGCCGTGCGATCGGGATAGCCGACCGCCACGCGTAGCAGGAACCGGTCCAGCTGGTTCTCCGGCAGGTAGTACGTGCCCTCGAATTCAAACGGGTTCTGCGTCGCCACCACCATGAACGGCCGCTCGAGCTTGATCGTCTTGTCCTCGATCGACACCTGCTCCTCGGCCATCGCTTCCAGCAACGCCGACTGCGTGCGCGGCGTGGTGCGGTTCACCTCGTCGGCCAACACGATGTTCGCGAAGATCGGGCCCGGCTTGAACTCGAACTGCTCGGTGGTGCTGTTGAAGACCGACACGCCAAGCACGTCGCCGGGCAACAGGTCGGGCGTGAGTTGGATTCGGCTGAACTTACAGCTGATGCTCTTGGCGAGCGACCGCGCCAGCACCGTCTTGCCAACGCCCGGCACATCCTCGATCAACACGTGCCCGCGGGCGAAGAGCCCGATCAGCAGCAGGTCGACCGCTTTGGATTGTCCAAGAAATACGCGACGAATGTTCGACCGGAGTCGTTCGATTGCGGGATCGGCCACGCCTGCCACCTTGATGAGTCGTCCGTTCCTCGTTGTCCGCCTACGGTGGGAAGACCTACACCCTATCTTAGCAGCCCCGGCCGTAATTGACCAACAGATTAACCGGATGGTGACACGGTTAATCGCGCCGGAACCAAGCGTTATCGCTCGGGCCAACGAAGCCCAACAGCGCTTGCGCGTTGTCGGCCCCGTAGACGTTGGAGCCGTACGTGAACGACATCGGCTCGGCCGTCACGTGACCGTCGGCCCAGCAGATGTTAGCGCGCTTGCGATGGCGGAAATGGATGGACGGCGACGTGGTGTTGCCGAACGCGTCGAGCGGGGGCTCGACGTACGAGTATTCGATCAAAGCCGGGAGGGCCATGGCCGTGTCTGCGAAGGCCACCTTTGTCGCCGGCTGCCTGATCATTGTGACCTTCGCAGGCACGTTGCCCACGCGGCGTTCGAATTCCGAGATGGACAACGACATGATGAGCGTGCCCAGACCGGGCACGCCGGTGCCGCTGCCGAACGCGCCGGCGTTATAGCCGTATCCTCCACAGGCCAATTCGAATCCGATCGATTCGTCCGGCGGTTCGAAACTTGGACAGCGCTTGATCTGCGGCGTCTGCAGGAACGGTTTCAGCGGTCCACGATCGAATTCAAACGGGGCCGAATCATTCGGCCGAACGCCGTGCCAGCGGTGAAGATTGCCACTGATCAAGTCGAAGTGACCGGGCGGCCAGTAGTTGTTAAAGCTGCCCGCATACAGCAGTGACGCCGTGTAGATCTGCCGCAGGTTGCTCTGGCAGACCGTCCGGCTGGCCGCCTGCCGGGCCGCCGACAGTGATGGGAGCAGGATGCCGATCAGCACGGCGATGATGCCGATGACGACCAGCAGCTCGACCAGCGTAAAGCCCCTGGCGCGCGACGTTATCCAACGCGCGTCACGGGAACGGGAACCGGGTTTTGGCGATGAGCCGGGTCGCATGCGGTTCCCACAGAAGGTGTTCATTACGTCTGATCCCCTCTCCCGGTACGCCGGGAGAGGGCTAAGGTGAGGTGATTTCGAGCGGAAATAAGCTGAAGTACGAAAGCTGGAGTGCGGAGCCTTTTGTCCGCTTTTCATCCTTCAGCCTTCATCCTTCCCGCCATTCGAAATCACCCCCACCCAGCCTCCCCCGGAGTACCGGGAGAGGGGCCGGAGGGATCGCTACCTAGTCCAAGCGACGGCGGCGTTGCAACAACAGCCCCGCCGCCAGCAGGAACGCCAGCGACGACGGTTCCGGGACGGCGACCGTGACGAGGTTGTCGATGGCGGCGTAGAGCGGCGTGTTGATGTAGTCCACTCCGCCGTAGGTCGAGCGGTCCGACGAAGCCCACTCGACGTCGAACGACACGGCGTTCCCCAGGGGCGTCAGGTCGACCAGTTCCCACGTGGCAACGATGTAGTCCTGGCTGTTGTCCTCGAACGTGTAGTCGGCCAATCTAAACGCGACCGAGCCGGTCGTCCCGCCGGTGGCGTTCGCGCCGGCGTAACCGACGAATCTTACGTCGAAGTAGTCGGGGTCGTTGCCGGTATCGCCTCCGAACTTCTTGGCAAACTGGTCACCCTGCTGCAAGGACTTAGCGGTAAGCGTCGTGTTGGTGACCCGTACCGACGCAAGCGCCTGGCCCGCGGGCAGGTTGACGTGCCCGGTGTTGTAGACGATCGCGTAGTTGCTGCTGCCGTTGAACCCAATACCCGTAAAGGCGGAGTACTCGTTCTCATAACCACCTGTACTCGCGTCGGTATCGTCCGAGTACGTCCAGCCGTTGTACGTGCCCCCGGAGAACGTCATCCCCTCGCTGACGAAACCCGTCGTTCCCACGCCGTACTCCGGCCGCTGCGTGGGATTGAGTTCTTCAAAGTCATAAGTGGTCGCCGAGGCCACCGAAGCGGACAAAGCGAAAATGGTTGAAATGATTGCGCGAAGTTTCATGCTGTTCCTTCTGTTCCATCACTTGTTGAATCGGACCGCAAACTAACGGCTCCGGCGGCGCAAGGCCGCCACGGCGCCGATCGACAGCAGCGCGATCGCGCTCGGTTCCGGCACCGCGTTGATCACGCCAATGCCCTGGCCGACAGGCAGGCGGAAATCAAAGCCGCCGGTGCCAGTGGTGAGCCAGTTGTCGAGGATCGGATTGTTCTGGCTGTCCCTAAACGCACCGTTGCCAGGAACGTCGATCAGCTTCACGAACTGGACGTCGTTCAGGTCGACCGCGCCGCTCAACACGAGCGCGTTCGTCGTCAGATCGGCCAGGTCGAACGGCGTCCCGAACCCGTTGGCGTGCTTGCCGGCGAGGTTGTGGATGTTCGTTGCGTCGAATCCGGCGTAGCCTTGGCCGAACGTGCCGTTGAACGTGGTGTTGGTGCTGATCGATGCAAAGCGCGCAAAGTCGGTGCCGTTGCTCGACACCTCCACGTACGCCAGCTCGGCGAAGACGAACGGCGCACTGGGAAACAGAATGCCATTCTCGAACACCGCGAAATCGGCCCCGCTGCCGTTGCGGATGCCGGTGGGGAACTGCACGGTCAGGTAGCCGGGCGACGCGCCGTTGGCGATCTCGGTGGCGTCCAGATCGCCAAGGCTGTTGAAGCCGGTGGTGCTGATGCTCGTGCTGCCGCGCGGCGCGAACTGCGTGCGGGCCGCGTCGATGGAATCGGCCCACTCCACAAACCGCGCGCTGGCGGCCGGGATGGCGGCGTCGATGGCATTTGAGGTATCGGTGGGACCGGAATAGATGCCCGCGAGAGCGGGCGAAACGATAGGAATGGCCGCGATTACCGCAACCGGGACGAACTTGCGCATCATGCGCTCTCTCCTGCGCCGACTCGCGCGGCGCAAACGAAAACCCCCGGCCGTCGCGCGTGCCAGTGGCACGGGAGAAACCGGGGGTCCGAGAGCACGGGATTGCTGCGTTGGGTCGCCCACCCATGACGGTGGTAAACGCGACGATGACGCTGCCTGCGTGGATCAGGGGCCCGGGGTCCCAAAGCATAACGGCCAATGGCCGCGATGCCTTTTCGCGAGGACGGTCCGAACGGGCTCACCGCACCAAGCGGCGAGCCGAAACGCAGGCAGGTCTTCTGACTCGGGGCCCACCCGGCCGCCTTCCCACCGGTCCGTCGCAATCGCGATCGACCGGCAGTGGCAAAATGGCCGGGCAGTAATACAGCTGCCCCATACAGCGGCGCGTCCGTGCCGGATTCTCACCGGCTTCCCTTTGACGCCTCGGCTTCCACCGAAACATCAGGCATAACGCCGCCTGCGTTAACTCGAGGGCACAATACAGCGGGACCTGGAAGATTCAAGTCGGAGCAACTCAGCCAACAGGCACACCCGCGCGCGCCTACGCCGTTAGCGCGTTCCTTCGTAGAAGAAGACCTCGCGGACGATTTGCTCGTCCTGAACGGTGTAAATGGCGACCTCTTCAAGCTTCACGCGTTGGCCGGTGCCGTTGGGCGTCAACTCAAAGGTGAAGTGGACGGCGAACTGGCCACTGGTGACCGCGGTCGGGTCGGCGACACCGTTGAAGTATGGGCCGCGCACGTATTCCCCGTGAATCTGATTGGCGGCGCCCCACTTCTCCGACTTCTGAATGACCGGCTGCTTCCCGACCGTCTCGTGGCCACTGGCCTCAACTGAGATGATGGCGTCGGCGTACATGGCGCGCATGACGTCGAAGTTTTTCCCTTGGTTACACAGATCGACGAACTCCTGGGCTAGCGACTGAAGGCTCATGATGCGACTCCCTTTGGTAGCGCGGTGGTAGCGACCTCAGCCGGGAAGTGTAGCACAAAAGTGTTTTCGCGCGTGTGTACGCAGCGGTGACGCAGCGCGGCCTCGCATTCGTTGACGAGACGCGGCATCGCGACGAGGCTACCGGGTCTCATGCATAACCCAACGCTGTGGATCGCGCTCCTTCTGCTGGCGGCACTTTGGATGGTGGCGCTACCCGTGACAAGCGCGCGGGCGGATGACATGGCCGTGGTGCGCGATCGATTGATCGCAGCAATGGTCCCCGCGTCGCCGGATGCGAAAGCGCGCGCCATCAAAGCGGCGACGGCACGTGCCGAATCGCAGCAGGCGGATGGAACGTGGAAGGACGTTGGGTACGACGATGCCCGGCGCAGCGGTTGGCGCACGAGCGATCACCTCACGCACGCTCGCACGATGGCGATCGGCCATCGCCTCAGCGGCGACGCAGAGTTGCGCGACAAAACGCTGAAAGCGTTCGCGTGGTGGCTTGCCAACGATCCGAAGAACTCGAACTGGTGGCACAACGAGATCGGCGTGCCACGGCTGATCGGCGAAACTGCGCTGCTGCTCGGCGACGCCCTGCCCGCCGACGTGCTCCCGGGCATCGTCCGCATCCTGCGTCGAAACGATTGGGCCCAGCACACGGGCCAGAACCTGGTGTGGGGCTGCGGCATTCAGGTGCTGCGCGGCTTGCTTGAGTCGGACCAGACCGCGGTGGCCGAGGCCTTCTCGCGCATGCACACCGAGGTGCGCGTGGGCGAGCCGCAGGGCGAGGGCATCATGCCCGATCGCAGCTTCCATCAGCATGGGTCGCTGTTGTACTCAGGCGGTTACGGTCGGGCGTTCACGTCCGACGTCGGCCAGTTCATCGCAGTGGGTTGGGGGACGGCGTTCGCGGCGCCGGCGGAGCCGCTGAACGTGTTTTTGTCGTACCTGCTGGATGGTCAGCAATGGATGATCCGCGGCGTGGCCATGGACCACTCGGTGGACGGTCGCGAGATCGTTCGCCCACGCCGTTCGTCGCGGTCGCACCCTTCGCCCACGCTTTCGAGATTCGGCGGCCTGGCGACAGAACTGGCGGCGCTCGGCGCGCCGCGCACCGACGAGTTGCGCACCTTCGCCGATCGACTTGCCGGCAAGGGCGAGCCGCTGGTGGGCAACCGCACGTTCTGGTGTTCCGATTACGTCGTCCACCATCGGCCGGACTTCTTCATGTCGATCCGCATGTTCTCGAGCCGCACGATTAACGCGGAACTGGTGAACGACGAGGGCAAGCGCATGCGCCACGTCGCCAACGGCTGCACGATGCTGTACCGCCGGGGCAATGAGTATGAGGGCATCTTTCCCGCGTGGGATTGGAACCGCGTCCCCGGCACCACCGCGGCCGCAATCGATTTTGCGAAGAACGCCAAGCCTCGTGTCGCAACGACGGCGAACTTCGTCGGCGCGGTGTCGAACGGACGTTTCGGCGCGGCGGCGCAGGAGATCGATCACGATGAGCTATCGGCCCGCAAGTTCTGGCTGATGTTCGATGATGGCTTCGCCGCACTTGGCGCGGGCATCAGTTCGACAGCGGATGGCACGGTTACCACCAGCGTAAACCAGTGCCGTCTTGTCGGTGACCTGCAGCGGAGTGAAACCAACGTCACGCATGATGGGTTCACTTACGTCTTTCCAGAGGGCCAGGAGCACCAATTGCGCCAGGGAGCGCAGAGTGGCCGCTGGTCAGATATCGGTGCTGACGTGGCCGCCAAACCGGTGACGATGGACGTGTTCAACCTTTCCATCGATCACGGCGTTCGGCCCACCGACGCCAGCTACGCCTACAGCGTGTTCACCGGTGCCGATCGCTCAACCGAGGTGGTGGTGCTGAGCAACACGCCTGAGCTGCAGGCCGTCACGCATCGCCGCGACCGTGTGACGGCGGCGGCGTTCTGGAAAGCGGGACGGTTCGCGGTCGGTGGCCGGACCGTCGAGGTCGACCAGCCCTGCCTGGTGCTCATCGAGAAGCAAGAGCAAGGGGGCGATTCGATCAGCGTGTCAAATCCGCGCAACACCGAACTTACGGTCACGGTGACGATCGACGGCACGCCCCACCGCTTTGAATTGCCCGACGGTCCGATGGCCGGTTCGAGCGTGACGCGATGATTATCGGGCCGTTGCGTTGAAGAACTATTGTTCCGCGCGGCGTTGGCCGATGAAGGGATCATGCGGGCGCTATCCATCCGTCAACCGTACGCAGAGCTGATCCTGCGGGGCTTGAAGACCATCGAATTTCGCACGCGCGCAACAAAGATCATCGGCGAGCGGTTCTACATTTACGCCGCTAAGACTTGGGCCACGGGCGGCTCCAGCGCGACCGACGCGAAGCCGAAGATCTGGTCGACCGACCTCACCGTCCCCGGTCGCGACGAGAACTCGACGCCACCGCCGTGGATGCTGACGCTCGCCGACCGCCTGATCCTGCGCGGTCCGGACGGTGGCGACCTGCCGACCGGCGTCATCGTCGGCACCGCCGTCATCGAGAGGGTGACCCAAGGCCCCACCAGCTACGAATGGCACCTCGGCGACGTGCAGCGCGCCACCCGCCTGCGCAAACCAACCGGTCACCCGCAGCCAGTCTGGTTCACGCCCTTTTGACCGCCCGGGTGCAAAAGAAAAAGACACGAAGCAACTGCCCATTTTGGGCAGTGCTTCGTGCCTTGGTGTTTCAATCTTCCAAATCGAACGACTAATGAATGCCCTCAGCCGCCAGCCACCGCTCGGCGTCCAAGGCGGCCTTGCAACCCATGCCGGCGGCGCTGATGGCCTGCTTGTAGATCGGGTCGGCAACGTCGCCGGCGGCGAAGAGGCCGTCGACGCTCGTCGTCGTGCGGAACGGGTCCTTCAGCACGATGAATCCCTTGTCGTCCAGTTCCACCTTGCCGCGCAGGAACTTCGTGTTCGGCGTGTGACCGATCGCCACGAACATGCCCGGCGCATCCACGCGCGTCTCCTGCCCCGTCTGGATGTTCTTCACGATCGCGGCCGTCATGCCACGCTCGTCGTCACCCACGACCTCGTCGACCACCGAATGCCACAGCGGTTGCACCTTCGGGTTGGCCAGCAATCGGTCGGCCATCACCTTGCTGGCGCGCAACTGGTCGCGGCGGTGCACCAGGTACACCTTGCTGGCAAACTTCGTCAGGTACGTCGCCTCTTCCGCGGCCGAGTCGCCACCCCCCACCACCACCAACGGTTGGTTGCGGAAACGCGGCAGCGCGCCATCGCACACCGCGCACGCGCTAACGCCGCGGTTCTTGTAGGCGTTTTCGGAATCCAGCCCGAGGTAGTTGGCGCTAGCACCTGTGGAGACGATCACGGTGTGCGCGTGCAGCGTCTTGCCCGTGCTGTCCGTCAGTTTGAACGGCCGGCTGGTGACGTCGATGTCGACGATGTCCTCCGTCTCGATGCGCGTGCCGAACCGGCTGGCTTGCTCACGCATTTTCATCATCAGATCCGGCCCTAGAACGCCGTCCGGGAAGCCCGGGAAGTTCTCGACCTCCGTCGTCCAGTTCAGCTGTCCCAGCGGCAGCGTGCCGCGCAGGCGGTTTTCCTCGGAGATGGCCCCTTCGTAAACGAGCGGCTCCAGGTTGGCACGGGCGGCGTAAATGGCGGCAGTCCAACCGGCGGGGCCGGAACCGATGATGACGAGCTTTTCTGCGGTGTTGTTCATTGCTGATTGCATGTTAGCGGGGAACCCGCGGCTGGGGAATTATAGGCGCGCAAGACGGGAAAGTGTTCAGCGGCCAGTGGTCAGTCGTCGGCGATCGGCGAATGAAGATCGCCACCTTTGGTCCTAGTGTCCGCTGCTCAGCACTTTACTTCGCGCTATGTCCGGAAGTGAAGACCGCCGGCAGGTGCGGGCCGGGCGGGGCGGCGTGGAAGATGCGTTCGACGTAGGCGGGTCGGAGGTCGCTGGGCAACTGGTCGAGAGGGAAGAACGCGACGTCGAGCGACTCGTCGTCGTTCACACGGGGCTCACCACCGGTCGCCGTACAGCGGAAGGCGGTGGTGACGTACTGCGCGACGTCGCCGTTGGGGTACGTCATCACCACCGACGTATAGACGCCGCTCACACGGTCGACCTTCACCCGCACGCCAGACTCTTCGTACACCTCGCGCACCACGGCGTCGGCGGGTTCCTCGCCGGGGTCGACCATGCCGCCAATGACGGCCCAGAGGCCGTTGTCCGCACGCTTGGCCAGCAGCAGTTCGTTGCGGTCGTTGAAGACGATGCCGAGCACGCCGGGAAATAGCAGATAGTCGTGGCCGACCCTCGCGCGGATGCCCTTCACGTACGGCGACATGCCCATAGCGGATTGCTTTCGTTCGGGTGATTGAATCATGGTGCCTGACGAGCGGCGCCGGGTTGCCCTTGGCCGCTCATCCATCACCAGCAGCCGCCCTATTCCAGCGGCACCGGCCCGCTGCGGTCTGGCCGGCTGGGGGGTGGCGTTGGCGTGTTGATGACGTGCACGGTGCGGCCGGTGTCGTCGTCATCGTCGTCATCCACGTCACGGTTGCGGGCCTTGTCGCGGCCGATCGGGACGATCACTTCCTTCTCGGTTTCGCCGCGTCGAATCACCTCGTACGTCCCCTTCAGTTCGTCGCTCAGCTGCCCGAGCGACATGCCTCCGGCGGACATGAACAGCAGCAGGATCGCGCCCACCTGCGCCAGCCCCGTCAGCACGCCGAACACGACGTAAAGCCCGACGGCCTGATACATCATGAGGCGCAGCGTCGTCAGCAGGACGATGCCCAGCGTGAGGTAGAACGCCGCGTAGAACTGCGGGCGGTTCTTGATGGTGCTGGGAAAGACGAAACACGCGAACAGGAACGCCACGATGGCGATCGTGATGCCATCGGTCGTGATGATCGTGTAGATCGGAGCGGCTTCGGTTTGCGCGAGTACCATGGCAACAGGATACCGCGGATCGCCGATTTTGGTTAGTTCGTTTCTCGATCGCTGACGTTCGAGGGCACGAACAGGTCGATTGGCTTGTTGGCCCAGCTGATGCGCGACGGCAGCAACTGAATCGCGGCGTCGGGGCTCCAGGAGACGAATTCCGTCGGTGGCTCGTTCAACCGATCGACCGCCTTCACGATCGCGTCGAATTCGGCAACGGCCGGTGGCACCGGGCGGTCGACCGGCTGCAACAACAGCACCCAGCAGAACAGATCGACCGGTGGCATGCTGTACGGTGCCGGCTCATCGAAGATCGCCATTCGGGTTCTGCCACGGTCGGCCCACATCTCCAGCGTGCGGGCCGCCTCGGTGCGCGTGTCGCTGCGGCCGGTGTCACGCGCGAAGTTCTTGATGTAGATCGCCCCCGCCGCCACGACCCAGGCCACCAGCGCGA
This sequence comes from Tepidisphaeraceae bacterium, assembly GCA_035998445.1. Lineage (NCBI taxonomy): Bacteria > Pseudomonadati > Planctomycetota > Phycisphaerae > Tepidisphaerales > Tepidisphaeraceae > Tepidisphaeraceae bacterium. The sequence goes on from DASYHQ010000013.1 coordinate 270,233, forward strand.
TGCCCGCAATGCGACGCGTGCGCGGCAGTTTGATCCAGTTCCGCAGGCCCCCGAGCGCTGCGATCAGCAGCGCCACGCAGGGCAGGATTGCAAACCGGCCGTACTCGCCCGGCTTGCCGGCCCCCAGCAGCACGAACTGGGCCAGCACCAGAAGCGCCGGCGCCGCCAGCAGGATCGCCAGCGCCTTGCGTGGAAAATCGACCGCAGCGCCCGGCGTGCGGGCCATGCGCAGCACCCCAACCACGGCCGCAATGCCACCGATCACCGCCACGGCAAGGCTCGATCCCTCGGCCAGCAGGTCGATCCCGTTGAACAGGCCCCGCACCACCTGCCCCACCTGATAGAAGTTGCCGTGGGCGGTCATGTTCGAACTGAGCACGCTGGAACCCTGCATCGCGTTCATCACGACGTACGGGTTGCTGATGCCGTAGACCAACGCGCCCGCCCCCAATGCCAGCACGAGGTGGCCGACGCGCCGCATGAGTGACTGCGGCCGCAGCGCGATCATGAGCAGCAGGATGACGATGCCCGGCAGCGAGAGCAGCACCATCCCCGTGGCCGCACCCCAAAGTGCGCCGGCAGCGATCGCGCGGCGCGACGAGCCGTTGCGCACGTACGCCGCCGCGGCGAGCGACGTCCACAGCAGCAGCACCGCGCCGGCCAGGTGGGGCTTGCCCTCGTGGGCCATGTTCACCACCACCGGCATGCAGGCGAACGCGATCCCACCGAGCGACACGGTCAGCAGCGAACCGCTCATCTTTCTCAGGATCAGCATGACCGCCGCCACGCCAGCCAGGCCCCACAGTGCCGAGTAGGCGCGCATCACGATGTAGAACCGGCCGAACTGTTCGGGATGATCGAGATAGTGCGCGACGTCGCCGCGCACCGTCAGCAGACCCATTTCTTCCCCGAACTTCAGCAGCGCGCCGATCGGGTAGACCCACAGCCCGCCGTACTGGTACATGCGCGGGTCGAGCTGCATCTGTCCCGGGCGCATCTGGCCCAACGCGCGCAGCGTCAGCATTTCGTCGGGCTGGTGCGAGTACAAGCGGTACCGCTGGACGATCTCGGCACGTTGGGCGTCGGTCGCGTTGACGACCACCGGCGCATCGCGGTTGGCGAGCGGGTTGACGTCATGATCGCTGGCCTGGCCGGCGGCGTCCCAGCCGCCGGTGAGCGCGATGATCTCGGCGCCGGTCCACGGCTCGCGCGAGGCGAACAGGAACTCGTCGTCGGCACGCGAGGGCAGTCCCCAATTGATGCCGATCGCGAACGCGCAGATCGCCACCAGGAACGGCGCGACCAAGGCAAGGACGACGCGTGTTTTACTGACGTCGTCGTTCATTGGGGTTCGGTTGCCGTCGGCACGAGGACACTGTCGGAATACCACGCCGGCCCCACGCCGGTGCTCAGCACGCCGGGCAGCGTCGGCGGCACAACCGCGCCGGGCGGCACGGGTGAGGCCTGCAGCGCGGTATAAATGTTGTCATTGTTCACGCCGCAAAACTGGGTCAGCGACCACTCGACGTGGCCGTCGCCAAAAAGCACGTTCTGTCCCGCTTGGCCGTGGTTGAGCGAGTTGCCCATCGACCGTAACGCTGGCCCATCTTCATAGCGCACGGTGGTGACGTTGTTGGAACCGGCGGTGCCCGGGTTCATGTCGGCCATCAGGGCGAACTCGGCCCGTACGCGGTCGCTGTTGAGGTGATACTCGGGCAGCGACGAGAACGGCGTGGCGTACGAGTAGGTTAACGCATCGCGCGAGCTGAAGTTCCCCAGCCGTGGGTTGAAGCTGGCGGCCGCGGCGGCGCGGTCGACGCTGGGGCAGATGAACAGCTTCGGGTCGGCCATGCCACCGCGCACCAGCAGGTAGAGCGACGCCGTCACGTCGTCGGCGGCAACGGCAGAGCCTTCGGCGAACGGATCGGTCTCGACGTTGCCACCGGTGAAGGCGGTCCAACCGGGCTTGTCAACGTCGTGGCGAACCGACGGATACTCATTCCGGTTCTCGCGCCCGTACTGGTCCAGCGCCAACTTGATCAGGCGAAAGTTCTCGGCACAGCGCACGCGGTTGTTCATCTCGCGCACGTTCAGCACGTACGGCACGAAGATGCTGGCCAGGATCCCGAGGATCGCCAGGATCACCACCGCTTCCAACAACGTGAACGCCCGCCGCCCACCATGGCGAGCGTAGCGCGACGACATATCCTGCATCCGCAACCGCTCCTTCACGCCCCTGCCCCCAGTGTCACCAGTTCGCCACCGGCTGCTTGTTCGTTCTTACGGCGCAGCTGACCGCAGGCGGCGTCGATGTCGCGCCCGCGGCTCTTGCGCACGTGCGTGTTCACGCCGTTATGCCGCAGGATGTTCTGGAAGTTCACCACGTCGTCCGCGTCGGGCCGCTGGAACGGCAGGCCCTGCACCTCGTTGTAGCGGATGAGGTTCACGTTGGCGCGCAGCGACTTGCAAACGGTCGCCAGCTGTCGCGCGTGTTCCGGCCGATCGTTCACGCCGGCCAGCAGGATGTACTCGAGCGTGATCTCGCGGCCGGTCTGCTGGAAGTAGTAGCGCGCCGCGTCCAGGATCTCGTCGATCGCGAAGTGCTCGGCCCAGGGGATGAGCTCCCGCCGCAGCTTCTCGTTGGGCGCGTGCAGCGAGATCGCGAGGTTGATCGGCAGTTCCTCGTTGGCCAGATCGCGCATGCGGCTGGGCACGCCCACCGTGCTGATGGTGATCCGCCGGGCGCCCATGTTCAGGCCCTTGGGGTCGTGCAGCACGCGGATCGCCTTCATCACGGCGTTGTAGTTGGCCAGCGGCTCACCCATGCCCATGAAGACGACGTTGGTGATGTGTTCGTTTCGCGGCTTCATCAACTGGTTGAAGGTAACAATCTGCTCGACGATCTGGTCGGCCGACAGGTTGCCCTTCACACCGTTGACCCCGCTGGCGCAAAACTTACATCCGACCGGGCAACCCACCTGCGAGCTCACACAGGCGGTGCGGCGATCGTCGTCGGGAATCATCACCGTCTCGGCGACGCTGTTGTCGGCCCAGGTGAGCAGCAGCTTGCGCGTGCCGTCGTCGCTGATCTGGTCGCGCGTGATCGTCGATCGCAGGAACGCGAACATCTGCCCGATGCGCCCGCGATCGAGCACCGAGAAGTTGGTCATGAGGGGCGGATCGATGACGTTCTTGCGGTAGACCCAGTCGCGCAACTGTTCAGCCCGGAACTTCGGAAACCCGGCCGCGGTGACGGCGGCGTCGAGGTCGCGGGCGTTCAGTCCGAAAAATGGAGCCGGGGTGACGGTTACGGGATGATTGATGTCGTTCGAAGCCATAGAATGTAATACGTCCATCGGCGGACGATCGGCGACGGAAATCGGAAGCGATTTCCGTCCGTCGAGCCGTTTTCCGATTGACGGGATTTACGGTAACTGCTTAGCTGGAAGGACGCAATTGCCCTTGTTACCATGGTCCATGGGTCGATCGCACGGACGCAACCGAAACGACGTATCATGTCTATTCTCGGCACAAACATGACGCCGCGCCAAGAGCAGCCAGACGAGCAGCTGCTGGCCGAGTATCGCGAGGGAAACAAGGCCAGCTTTGCGCTGCTGGTCGGTCGCTACCAACGCGAGCTGTTCCACTTCCTCGTTCGCTTCCTTGGCGATCGCGCCGCGGCCGAGGACGTGTTTCAGGAGAGCTTCTTACAGGTCCACCAGTCGGCCGAGCAGTTTGACCCCCAACGCCGATTCCGTCCGTGGCTGTTCACCATCGCCGCCAATAAGGCCCGCGATCTGCTGCGTTCCAACGCGCGCCGGCCCACCAGCCCGCTTCAGGCCAGCATTGGCCGGGGTGATGACGACAGTGGCGAGTTCCTGGACCTGATGCAGGCCACCGGCGAGCTGCCATCAGAACCGATGGAACGTGAGGAACTGCAGCAGCTGGTGCAGAAGACGGTGATGCAGATGCCCGAGCATCTGCGCGAGATCCTGCTGTTGTCGTACTTCCACCAGTTTCCGTACAAGCAGATCGGCGAGATTCTGGACGTACCGCTGGGCACGGTGAAGAGCCGCCTGCATGCCGCCGTCGCCCATTTCGCCGATCGCTACCGCGCCGCGACCGAAAAGGAACGTCGGCCGTCGGGCCAACAGTAATCCACGTCACACTCGGTGGCCGTTCCGATAGTTTTCGCGATATATCGGAGCGCTTCCATTTTTTCTCGAAACATTAGTGATTACCCCCACGTAAGAAGCCATGTCGTGACGGGAGCAACTGTGCTTGAACGGTTTGCGGGTCGCGACGATTAGACGTTGCCCACTTTTCGATCGGCTGTTACGTTGCTGCCGACCGAGTGGCCTTACGGGGAATTCCCATGAGTCGTAAACTGTCTGACGAAGACCGCCGTGCCGTTGATATGGTTCTGGATCAGCAGCTGTCGCCCGACGCGGTCGGCAGTGGCCGGGCCGGTTTCGCACCACCAAGCGCCGATGAGTTCCGCCTACGGTTGCGCCGCGTGCGCGACGTGCTGGGTCTGCTGAACGCGATGCCGGCCCAAGAGCCCTCGAGCGACCTCGTCGCCCGCACGATGCAGCGGATCAACAGCGCCCCCGCGGGCAAGCCTACGGTGCCGTCCGAATCCGTGCTGTACGGGTTGAACCAGCCTCTGGCTTAGTTCATCCTCTGTTCTCCCAAGATAAGCGTCCCTCCCTACATAGCCACCGGCTTGCCGATGTTCTTCCTGCACCCGGTCGAAGATCACCGGCAAGCCGGTGGCTATGTAGCGGAGGGACGTTCTCTTACTGCTCGAACCGCGTCGATCAACTGCCGAACTTCCGCATCGGAGTGGGCGCTTGAGAGCGTGACGCGCAACCGACTGCCCCCCTTCGGCACGGTGGGTGGCCGCACCGCCACCACCAGCAAGCCCACCGACTCCAACTGTGCAGCCGCGGTCAAAGCGGACTCTTCTGTTCCCAGCAAGATCGGCACGATGGGTGAATCGATCGGCGATGCGCCCGCGATGCCGAGCTCGTCTCGAACCCGGCGTGCTAACTGTCGAACCCGCGTCGCCCGATCGGGCTCGCGTCGCATCACGTCGATGGCCGCTTCGACTCCCACCGCGATAACCGCGGGAACCGCCGTCGAGTAGATGTACCCGCGACCATGGTTGATGACGGCATCGCACAGTTCCTGCGACCCACAAACCGCCCCACCCGCCACACCCGCCGCCTTCGAGAAGGTGGTCACCGTCAGGTCCACCGCCGCCGCGACGCCCAGTTCACTTGCTAGTCCCGCCCCACCTTCACCGTACACACCGCCACCATGCGCATCGTCGACTAGAAGTAGGAAGTCGTGCGAATCCTTCAGCGACGCAATCGCCCGCAGATCGGCGGCGTCGCCGTCCATGCTGAAGATCGATTCGGTAACGACGACCTGAAGCTGCCCAGCGGGGCGATCCGCAAGCAAGCGCGACAGTTTGTCGACACCGTTGTGCGGGAAGACGCGGTACTCCGCGCCGCTGCCGCGGACGGCGTCGATGAGCGAGGCGTGACACAGCTTGTCGAGCAGGAACCGCACGCCACCGGTGTCGCGCCCGATCGCGGCCAGCGCCTGCACCGCGGCGTGGTTGGCCTGGTAGCCGCTGGGCAACAGCACTGCGCCGGCGGTGCCCTTCCAGTTGGCGATGGCGGACTCGGCGCGCTCGTGGAATACCGTGTGGCCACTGATCAGCCCGGCCGCCCCCGCGCCGGCGCCGACCCGGTCGATCGCGGCCCTCATCGCGGTGGCGATCTGCGGATGGTGCGTCAGACCGAGATAATTGTTCGACGAGAAATCGATCAAAGGGCGGCCACGGCGCGTGACGTGAACAGCGCTCGTTGGCGCAACGGTCGTCCGCGCCCGGTCTCGCTTCTCAATCGCGCGCCGTTCGCGGGCGGCTTGAAGGGCATGGATCCAGTCGGGGGAAATCATCTGAGATTACGCGAGAAATCGGATGAATTACGTTCAATTAGACCTAGTTGCGCCGCGTGATCTTGTGAGGGTTAACCCATGCAAAAAAGAAGACCACCGGCAAGCCGGTGGCTATGGGAGTCGGAAGCGCACTTGAGTCGCGCGATAATTTGAGACGCGTGGTGACGAACCACGAGATCAGACGGCCTTGCCGTTCGTCTCGTCCTCGTCGTCATCATCGTCGTCGTCAACCTCCGCCATCTCGGCGACGTCGGGGGCTTCGTCGTCGATGGGGACGCCACCGATCTCGGTGAGCCGTTGCTTCATCAGCCGGCCGACCTTGAACTTCACGGTGCGCTTCTCGGGAACGGTGACGGGCTCGAGCGTCTTGGGGTTCTGCGCCTTGCGTGCCTTGCGCACGCGCGTCTCGAAGACGCCGAAGTCGCGGAACTCAAGACGGTTGCCCTTGCCCAACTCGCTCACGACCGAGTCGAGAAACTGCTGCACCACGCGCTTCACTTGCACGCGCTTCAGCGCAGTACGAGTGGCGATACGATCGATCAGTTCTTTCTTCGTAACGGTGGCCATTGCTGGGCCTCCCCGAGAGAGATAACACGTTTATGGACCCACAGTTACTATGCCATTTGCGCCCGACAATGCAAGGGGTGTCGACAAGTTGAATCAACTGAAGTGGTTCGGAATGCAATTGGACGAGCTAACGGGCCGTTAAAGTGGCCGGTTCCGTTAAAGCATTAACCCCGCAGATCAACGGGTCGAGACCCACATTTTTGCGGAGACGGCTTGGCGTTCGAAGTCGGTAAACCGGTCGTAGATGTACTGGCGATCATCGGTGCGGACGTAGGCGTAGGTCGTGATGGCCGTATCGAACCCGACATAGGCGGCGTGTTGCCGCAAATCTCGCGCAAAGACATACTCGGGAAGCGGTTGCATCCCCGGCACGTCGAACGCCAACGCCGCGCTCGGCTGGCTCAGTTGGGCAACGGGAGGCGGTGGCGCGGTGGTTTTATCCCGGTGGGACGCGCAACCAGTGATCAAGCCCAACGACAGGATGACGGCAAGCGAACGCATGCCAACATCACTTCAAATCCAGTGCCAATAACGCTCAGCTTGCTGCAAGTGACGTGGCTGCCTTGCATTGGGGTCGGCCGACGAATCTTGCTTCTGGTTCAATCCGGATGATGCGAAAAGGCAACAGGCGGCGTTGCCGGCAGGCATCATCGCACGCGCTGATGCGGGCGGGATTCGCGAACTCAAATCTGAAAGTCCGGCGCGAACTCCTTCACGCCCCCCGACCGCTGCCGGCGTTCCCGGTACTTCAGCTTCGGTGGGTCGGCGGTCACGCGGTTGAACGGTGGCACGGTGGCGGTGATGAAGACGTTGCCGCCGATCAACGCGCCTTTGCCGATCACCGTATCGCCACCCAGGATTGTGGCGCCCGCGTAGATGATCACGTCGTCCTCGATCGTCGGGTGCCGTTTGCGCGTGCGGAACTCTTCCACGTGCCGGTCGGGCGCCAGCGCGCCCAGCGTTACGCCCTGGTAGATCTTCACGTTGTTGCCGATGCTGCAGGTCTCACCGATCACCACGCCCGTGCCGTGGTCGATGAAGAAACTCCGGCCGAGCGTGGCGCCGGGATGGATGTCGATGCCCGTCAGGCTGTGCGCGTACTCGGTCATAATGCGTGGCAGCAGCGGCACGTTCATCGTGTACAGCTCGTGCGCCAGCCGCTGGACGAAGATCGCGAACATGCCGGGGTAGCAGAAGATCGTCTCGTCGGTCCCCTTGGCCGCCGGGTCGGAGTCGTACGCCGCCTGCACGTCGGCGGCCAGCAGCTCGCGAACCTGGGGGACGCGCATCAAAAATGCATGCGTGAACTCGGCGGCCGCCTGGTCGCACTCACGGCAGTCCTCGTCCATCACGCCGTCCGGGATTCGCTTGCGGTAGCGCAGACACCTGCGGATCTGCTCGTACAGCATGTCGGCGATCTCCAGCGTCAGCTCGCCGAGGCGGAACTGAACGCTTTCCTTCGTCAGGCCCTGCTTGCCGAAGTATCCGGGAAAGACGAGCTCGCGCAGCCGATCGACGATCTCGATCACCTTGTCGCGGTTCGGCAGCAGCACGCTGTCGAGGTGCGTCAACCCCGGCAACGACCGGGCCGACTCGACGATGCTCTCGACGACCTGCGACAGACGTTGGTTCAGTTGCTGGCGATCCATAAGGCTCGCCCAAGCATACGCCCACCGAATTCAACCGGCAAACGGGAGCCGGTGGGCACGGCGTTCGTGGTCAAAGAAAGAGGTAGCCGCAGAGACGCGGAGAGCGCGGAGACAGAGGGAGAAGAGGAGGATCCACAGAGGCACGGGCTGCCTTCGCCATTTTGATTCCTCTATCCTCTACCTTCGCTTCCTCTTCTCCATCTATCTCCGCGTCCTCCGCGCCTCTGCGGTTCATCTCCTCCAGCATTGCAGAATCCCCCAACCACTTCTGCTACATTGCCCGCCCAACTTTTCAGGAGATCCATGGAAGCGTTGATGATCGGCGTATCAGGCATGCGTGGCACGATCGGTGGCACCCTGACCCCCGCGACCGTCGCCCGCATGGCGGCGGCGTTTGCCGTCTGGACGAAGTCGACCGTGCCGGCCCGGCGGGCGCCGAAGATCGTGTTTGGTCGCGATAGTCGCCCGAGCGGCGCCTGGGTGCGGGATGCCGCCGCTGCGGTGCTGATCGCCAGTGGCTGCGAGCTGATCGACCTCGACATCGTGACCACGCCCGGCGTCGCCATGATGTGCCGTCACCTGAACGCCGACGCCGCCATCATCGCAACGGCGTCGCACAACCCGATCGAGTGGAACGGCCTGAAGTTCCTGAACGCCGAGGGCATCGCGTTGCCGCCCGCCGAGGCGGCGCGGTTGAAGCAACTGTACGACGACGGCGCGACCGACTACGTCCGCGTTACGTCGCTCGTGCCGCCGGCCCGCAATACCGAGACGCACGCGTTGCACATCAAGCGGGTGCTGGAGCGCGTCGATGTGCTTGGCATCTCGACGAAGCGATTCAAGGTCGTGCTGGACAGCGTGAACGGTGCCGGCTGTGTTGCGACGGCGACGTTGTTGAACAAGCTGGGATGTCAGCTGATCCACCTGAACGCCACGCCCAACGGCCAGTTCCCGCACGAGCCCGAACCCACCGAGGCGAACCTGACCGACCTCGCCGACGCCGTCCGCAAGCAGCGCGCCGACATCGGCTTTGCCCAGGACCCCGACGCCGACCGATTGGCGATCATCGACGAGAACGGCAAGTACATCGGTGAGGAATATACGCTCGCGCTGGCGGCCAAGTACATGCTGGCCAAGCGGCCCGGCGTGGCGGTGGCGAACCTGTCCAGCAGCCGCATGCTCGACGACATCGCGGCCCAGAACAACAGCATGGTCGTGCGGTCGTGCGTCGGCGAGGCGAACGTCGTGCAGGCCATGCTGAAGCACGACGCCGTCATCGGTGGTGAGGGCAACGGTGGCGTGATCGACACGCGCATCGTGGGTGGCCGGGATAGTCTGGTCGGCATCGGGTTCGTGCTCGACCTGCTGGCCGCGTCGAATAAGAAGCTGAGCCAGCACGTCGCCGAGATCCCCCGATACGAGATCGTGAAGACCAAGTTCGAGTGCCGCCGGGAGGATGCGACCCGCGCCGTGGAGGCCGTGAAGGCGGCGTTTGCCAGCGAGAAGGTCGACACCCAGGACGGCATCCGCATCGACTGGCCCAACGCCTGGGTGCACGCCCGCGCAAGCAACACGGAACCGATCATGCGCATCATCGCCGAGGCGCCGACCCGTGCGCTGGCGGATGAAAAAATCGCGCTGGTGCAGCGGGTGGTGGACACCGCCCTTCGCGCCTGAAGGATGGCGGCGGCGGTTTGGGTAAGGCAAAACGCGAAAACGTGCACCATTTTGCACCATTGTGCAACATCGGGAGGGTGAGGTGGCTGCCGTTGTGTGCGATGCGTCGGCTATTCGATTGTCAAAGAACTGGCTATCCATCTCTACGCTAGCGCAGCGCGATTGAGGTGGAATCGGCGCAACCGGATTTGTTTTCTTCAAGGCTCGGTCGGCGCCGGCGCGTCGCAGACAAGAATGTTCACGCGTCGCTTAAAGCGAGGGACCTGTTCCTGTAGCGGCTTGTCCTCTGGGTGCCACGGTTTGGTACTCCAAGACGTGTCGGCTGCGTGGATCCTACAGCACGGCTTGGAGTACCAAACTGTGGCACCCGAGCGCTACGGCAAGGTGCGCCCTGTTCTAGGACAGAAGACAGAAGAAACACAGGCAAGAATGCCTGTGCCATAGAAGAGAGGCAGAGAGAGTACGGGGGAGACTAAGATGGGGGGAGAGACAGGCAGGAATGCCTGTCCTACAGAAGAGGGCGCACTTTTACTTGGCGTTTCCTGCCTTGGCGGGCTCGGCGGCTTGGCGTTCAACTCATCCGCACCTCCGCCAGCCTACGTCGTGACCGGTGTCGCGACGCCGGTTCGTCGACCGGTTAATGCCATAATGACCCGGCGGCCATTGCGGGCGATGAAGACTACCAGCAACACGATTAGGACGGCCGCCACGATGGGAACGAGGATCGCCAGCAGCACTGCAACCACGGCGCTGACCCATTCCGCGGTCGAGATCGTGAAGTTGCCGAAGCCGCCGGTGGTGCCGGTGCTGACGGCACGGGCGAGGACCGTGCCTGCCTGCACCACGCCGGCGACGCCACCGCCACCCAGGGCGGCCAACGTCCACTTCGCCCACGGTTCGTCCATGGGCAGCACGGCGCCGGCGACGATCGTTCCTGCGCCGATGGCGGCTGGTGTGGCGACGGTGTCGAGCAGGTTGTCTACCCACGGCACGTAGTACGCCGCCACCTCGACGGCGGTCGCGACGCCCAGCACGATCAACGCGGGCATCGACCCGACCCATTCCCAACCGGAAGACGGTTCGATCACGCCTCCCGCTACGGCAGCCCCCATCCCCAGCAACGGCACGAACACCCGAAACCCGCACGCCGCCGCCAGCGCGAGCCCGGCACAGATCATCGTGAGGTAGTCCATGCGAGGATTTTAGCGGAGAAGGAGCCATCTCGGTGCTCTATAAAAGCGGGGCCTCTCTCGAACGTTGCAATCCTGCTAAATGACGGCCCAATGCCAATCGCCTTACCCGATAAACTAGAATTGTCGTTAGGATAGATCCATGACCGATGTTGCCGACCTCATCCCCCAGTCCCATGTCAATCTGCACGACCGCTTGTTGCCAGAGGTGATTGAACCCGTGGACCGGTTGGCGAGATCCGGCGTTACGTACACCGTCAACGGCCGCCACGGTCTAGCCAAGGCGACGTATCTGGTGATCGACCTTGAAGCCGAGGGTGACGTGGCGGCCACCCTGCTGTTGGAGTTTTACGCTCGCGGCACGACCGAACGGACGATCTTCGCGCGGATCGGGCTGTTGCCGCACGTGGTCACGCGGGTCGCGTTCCCACTGTCGGCACTCGACGGGCAGACATTGTTCCTGCCACGGTCGCCGTTGCGGTTGAAGGCGTGCGTGCAGGGCAAGCGGACGAACCTGGACGAGGTGGATCGGGTCGTCGTCGCGTTGGAACCGTCACCAGCGCCGCTGCGACTGCGCATCCACGCGCAGCCTCGTCTGAGCGATCGCGCAGAAGACGGTCCCGCGTGCGAGCGCGTGTTGGTCGACCCGCTGGGCCAATGGGCCGACCGCACCTGGCCGGGTAAGACGGCTGACGAGTCGGAACTCGTCAGCAATCTTCACGCTGCCCGCAACGCTACGGCCACGCCCACCGAACGGGAGACTGATCGAACGGCGTTCGGTGGTTCGAGCACCATCACGTTTCCAGCGACGGGCCACTTTCGCCTGCACCAAGACGGGCGCCGTTGGTGGCTGGTGGACCCTGCGGGCGGCGCATTCTTCAGCGCCGGGCCGGACTGCGTACGGCCGGACTCCACATCGCCCATTCTGCCTGGCACGGAACGCAACTTCGCGTGGCTACCGCCCGAGGGTGATTCGCGGTTCAGCGACGCCTGGACGGGCAAATCGAACATCAGCCATTCGATCGCGAACCTCATTCGCGCCTTCGACGGCAACTGGCGATCCGATTGGGCGGCCATCACCGTGCCGATGCTGAAGCGGTACGGCTTTAACACGGTCGCCAACTGGTCCGATCTCGAATTCGCGCGGGCCTCGGGCATGCCGTACGTCGTTCCGATGCCCCACTTAAGCACGACGGGCAAGCGACTGTTTCGGTCCCTGCCTGACGTGTTCGACCCCGCGTACGGCAAGGCCTGCGCTACATGGTCACGCTGGCTCCAACAGTTCAGTGGCGATGCAAACCTGATCGGCTATTTCCTTACCAACGAGCCCGACTGGGCCTTCGGCAAGCACAATCTCGCCAGCGAAATGCTGGAGGCGAACCCCGGCACCCACACACGGCGAGCACTGGCGGCGTTCCTGAAGGAACGCTACGCGAACGACGACGCTGCTTGGGCAGCCGCGTGGGATTGCGCGGGTAAGTCGATCGACGCGGTCATCAACGAGACCTGGCGGCGGGCCGAATCGCGCAGCACGGCGGCGTACGACGATCTGTTCGCGTTCAGTCGGCAAATCGTTCAGCAGTGGATACGCGGCATGATGGAACCGTGCCGCACGGTGTTGCCACATCACCTGAACCTGGGCGTGCGATGGGCGTGGATCAGTTCCGACCTGTGTTACGAGGTCGCGCCGTTCTGCGACGTGTTCACGATTAACAACTACAGCAACGAGCCACCGCTCGGACAGCTGACGGAGATCGAGAAGCGCACCGGTCGGCCGGTCATTATTGGCGAGTTTCACCACGGGTCGACCGACCGCGGACTACCGTGCAACGGCATCAGTGCCGTCGCAACCGAAGCCGAACGTGGCACGGCCTACCGGCGGTATGTCGAACTGTGCGCCGCGCATCCGGCCTGCGTTGGCGCACATTACTTCCAGTATTCCGACCAGCCGATCCTCGGACGCTTTGATGGCGAGAACTATCACATCGGCTTCGTCGACACGTGCTTCAAGCCGCACGACGAGTTTCTTCAGGCAGCGAGACAGACGCACGAACGGATGTACGACGTCGCCTCAGGGCAAACCGCACTTACCGAGGAGAAGGCTGCCCCTGTGCCATCGATCTTCTTCTGAGCGAGCGCGAGTGCGAGTGCGAACTGCGTTCGATTGACGCGCTCCTGTTTGCTGCTACAGGTGTGACGCCAATACCGGCTACTTCGATTTGTTCCCTGCACGCGGCGGGACGGCGAGATCTTTGATCATCGCACGCATGTCGGCGGCCTTGGGGGAATCGGCGTTTCGCTTCAGGGCGTCCTTTAGGATCGCCGTGGCCCGGCCGGTCTCGTTCAACAATTTCAGCCGTTCGGCCTCGGCGAGCACGGTGGCCGAGTCGTCGAAACGGGTCGTGACCTCTTTCACTTTTCCGCCAACGATGCTGACGCTCGCAATGGCCAGACAGCCATCGGCACGCGTCAACACGACACGCGCCGGGCCGTTCGCTGGCTGTTCGAGCGTTACTTGTCCGGACGTGCTTGCACGCTCGATGGCCTCGGCGAGCAAGCTAGCCGGCAGCCAGTCGGGCGCGTTCATCGGCAACTGCTGCTGGGGGTCTCGCGCGGTGGCGGTGAAGGTGGCGTAGTCGCTGATCGGGGTCTTGCGCACGATCGCCCGACCAAGGAAGCTGCCGATCGTGGCGACTGAGGCTTGGTCGTACAGATCGCTCGATGGATCGGCCGGCAGCGATCGCCAGTACGCCAGCCACTTCTGTTCAAAGCCGGCGGTGTCACCGAACGCCGTTTGCCACGCGCGCGATGCCGCACGCCCCCGGCCGATCTCGTTCATGTAGGTCGAGAACGCCCTGCGGTACCGCCCGTTGTCGGCGTGCACGAGGAAGTGCACCATTGACCACGCCTGGTCATAGTTCTGGATCGAAAGATTGCCGTTCCACTCGGCCAACGTTAGCGCCATCACGTCGGTGATCGACTTGAATTCTTCCGCGGCGATGCTTCGCCGGATTCGCTCCAGGCGCCACGGTGGCACGATGCCGGTGACGAAGCCGTCACCGGTCCAGATGCCTTCACCGAAGTACTCGGCCAGCCCTTCGTCGGCCCAGGTGGGCAGGTTGCCACCGATCACGGCGTGTGCGAACTGGTGAAAACCCTCGTGCTGCATCGTGTGCCACGTGGCGGCCGAGACGTCGTCACCGGCGATCACGAGGAGCCGTTGACCATCGAACATGCCCGCCGACCCCGCGACGCCGCCGGCGGTGTAGTAGTCGGTCGCGTCGCGGAACAGGTAGACGGGGAACTTCGTCCGAATGGCGCCGGCGAAGCCCGCGGTGCGGCTGGCGTATTCCTCGCCCATGCGCGTCAGCCGCAACACCGCTTCCCGGGCGGCGGGCTCGGGAAGGTCGGTGTAAAGCCAATAATATTTCGATTCGACCTTGTTCAGCTTCGGCGCCGAACCGTTCGGGCGGGGCAGGTCGGTCGGTCTGCGATCTGCCCCAAACGCCGTGGCGGTGGGCAGGAGCAGCAGGAAGATGAGGGCAAGCCGCGGAAACATGGAGGTGACCTATCCTACCATCGGTACCAACGCCCCGGCGAGGCGTTGACGTCCGGATAACCCCGAGCACCGGTCTCGGGCGTCGCGAACGCTTGCAATGGGCGGGCAGTTTGCCACAATCGCCCATCTCGCATGGCACCTGCAAAGCGAAATCTTCTGGTGGGCACGACGGTCCTGGGCGCATTCTTGGTACTGGGCTGGATGATCATCCAGTTTGGCGGATCGATCGCCACGCCGTTCGCGGCACCGGTGTTGAACGTGTCGTTCACCACGACGCGCGCCGACGGCGTCGTCGAGGGCTCGCCGATCATGTATCGCGGTGTGAACGTCGGCAAGGTGACCAAGGTCAGCCTGCTGCCCGACAACGAGAACGTCGACATCCTGGCGCAGATCAACCGCGAGCTGAATTTGCCCGCCAACGTGCAGGGCACCATTCGCCAGACCAACGTCTTCGGTGGTGGCGCAGCGATCTCGCTCGACCTGACCAACGGCCAGCCCGAAGGCCAGTTGGCCGACGGGGCCAAGCTGCAATCCCGCTTCGCTGGGTCGGGCCTCATTCCGCCTGAGATTGCGGAACTGGCGTCGGACCTGCGCGAGACGAGCCGTCAATTTCGCGAGTCGAACGTGGTGCCGAACATGAACGCGCAGCTGACCAAGATCGGCACGCTGATCGAAGAGCTGACGAATTTCGTCACCGATACCGAGACGCAGGACAACCTCCGCAAGTCGCTCGCCAACGTCCGCACCGCCACCGAGTCGGCCAACCGCATCACCGCGAACTTCGAGCGATTCAGCGCGAAGCTGGAATCGATCGGTGACAACACCGACCGCGTCGTGACCAAGGCTGGCGATAGCGTCGATGACCTGTCGAAGCAGCTCACCGAACGCATGTCGCAGATCTCGCAACTGCTGCACACCACCCAATCGATCGCCGCCAAGATCGACAAAGGCGAGGGCACCGCTGGCCGCCTCGTGAACGACCCCAAACTGTACGCGGGCCTGGTCGAGACGACCGAATCGCTCAATCTGATCGTCCGCGACATGCAACGCCTCGTGCAGCAGTGGGAACAGGAAGGCGTGTCGCTCAAGCTGAAGTGATCGGTGTTCGGTTGTCAGTGGTCCGCCGCCCGTTGTTGAAGACCACTGCCCACGCCGCCCGCCCACTCGCACCCGGTTTCACTCTTAACAACTGACCACGGACAACTGACACCACCAATGGCCACCATTAACGACAACTATCTGAAGCTGAAAGCCGGTTACCTTTTTCCCGAGATCGGGCGGCGCGTGAAAGCGTTTAGTGAGGCAAACCCGGGCGCGAAGATTATCCGTTTGGGCATCGGCGACGTGACCGAACCCTTGCCGCAGGCCATTCGCGATGCGATGCACAAGGCGGTCGACGAGATGGGCAACCGCGAGACGTTCCGCGGGTACGGGCCGGAACAAGGCTACGATTTCCTGCGCGAGGCGATCGCCAAGAACGACTTCCAGTCGCGCGGCTGCGACGTGTCGGCCGACGAGATCTTCGTCAGCGACGGCAGCAAGTGCGACTGCGGCAACATCCTCGACATCTTCGGTGAGGGCAACACGATCGCCGTCACCGATCCCGTCTACCCCGTCTACGTCGACACGAACGTAATGGCGGGCCACACCGGCGAAGCCAACGAGCGCGGCGAGTACGGCAACCTGGTCTACCTGCGCGGCACCGCCGAGAACAACTTCGTGCCTGAACTGCCGACGCAGCGGGTGGACATCATCTACCTCTGCTATCCGAACAACCCCACCGGCACCGTCGCCACGAAAGAAACGCTGACCAAGTGGGTGAACTACGCCAAGCAGAACGGGTCGATCATCCTGTTCGACGCGGCGTACGAGGCGTACATCACCGACGCATCCGTGCCGCACAGCATTTACGAGATTCCCGGCGCCCGCGACTGCGCGATCGAGTTCCGCAGCTTCAGCAAGCTGGCGGGTTTCACCGGCGTTCGCTGTGCGTTTACGGTGGTGCCGAAGACGCTGAAGGGCAAGGCGAAGGACGGCAGCGAGGTCGATTTGTTCCGCCTGTGGACCCGCCGGCATACCACGAAGTTCAATGGCGTGTCGTACATTACCCAGCGCGGCGCCGAGGCCGTCTATTCGCCGGAGGGCAAGCAGCAGATTCGCTCGCTGCTCGACTTCTACCTCGCCAATGCCAAGCTGATCCGCGAAGGCATTTCGTCCATCGGCCTGAAGGTGTTCGGCGGCGTGAACGCGCCGTACGTGTGGCTGAAGACGCCAGGCAACACGACGAGCTGGCAGTTCTTTGATGATCTGCTGAGCAAGGCCAACGTCGTCGGCACCCCCGGCAGCGGCTTCGGCGCCGCCGGTGAGGGTTACTTCCGCATCAGCGCGTTCAACAGCCGCGCGAACGTGGAAGAGGCGCTGCGTCGCATCAAGGCGAACGTGAAGGCGTAGGCGCAGCCGTCCTGAGCCGACAATGTCATCCTGAGGTACTTCGAAGGATCTCTTCTGTCCCGCGTACAAAAGACGGGGAAAGATCCTTCGGAGTATCTCAGGATGACGAGTGGTGTCGCCCCCCCTCCGCCCCCGTCCTACTGGAACTTCCATGATCACAGCCGACCTCACCTCCGCGAGAATTATCAAGCGTCACCCGACCCCCGTTTTGGCCAAAGAGGACGTGCCCTTCCCCGCCACCTGCATCTTCAACGCCGGTGTCTGCAAGTTCGGCGGGCGCTACGTGATGCTGTTCCGCAACGACGTCGGCGAATGGGGCAAGTCGCACTTCCACACGACCAACCTCGGCCTAGCCTTCAGCGACGACGGCATCAAGTGGACCGTGGAACCCAAGCCGGTTTGGGACAGGTCGGATCCCGGCATTATCGCCGCCACCGATGGCGACATCATGCGCGTCTATGACCCGCGGCTGATCCCGATCAACGGCCGCTGCTACGTCTGCTTCGCCTGCGACACCAAGCACGGCCTGCGCGGTGGCGTGGCGGTGACGGAAGACTTCCACAAGTTCGAGGTGCTGTCGCTGTCCGTCCCGGACAACCGCAACATGGTCCTGTTCCCCGAGAAGATCGACGGCAAGTACGCCCGCCTGGAACGCCCCATGCCCGTCTACAGCCGCGGTGGCGACAAGTTCGACACGTGGTTCAGCGACTCGCCGGACCTGCGGTACTGGGGCAACAGCCACCTGGTCGCCGGCGTCGAACACTTCCCCTACGCCAACGACAAGATCGGCCCGGCCGCCCCACCGATCAAGACAAAAAAGGGTTGGCTGACGACCGTCCACACCGTCGATCGCGACAACGACCGCGGCAAGAACGGCTGGGAAGCCAAGTGGCAGAAACGCTACTGCGCCGGCCTGATGCTGCTGGACCTGCACGAACCTTGGAAGATCGTCGGCCTGAGCCGCCAGCCGCTGTTGGCCCCGGAAAACCAGTGGGAGCGAGACGGCTTCCGCAACGACGTCATCTTCCCCGGCGGCATGATCTTGGAGGACAGCGGCGAAGTGAAGATCTACTACGGCGCCGCCGACACGTACGAATGCCTGGCGACAGCGCACGTGGATGATCTGCTGAAGCTGTGCGAGCCGGTGGCGGGATAGCAGCGGCGACTTGCGAGTCCTTCGGTCGCGTCCCTATCGCCCGCCGCTGCGCCGTCTTTCAACCCGAGCGGAGCCTAAAGGCTTGCGGACAAAACCACAGCCCAGTGCGCTACATGTCATCCCGACTTTAGCGGTAGCGACCCGAGGGATCTCCCAAGGCCGCACCGTCCGTCATTCTAGATCCCTCAGGTCGGCAAGCCTCCCATCGGGATGACATTCCGTGCGGTGCCGAAACTCGAAATGCACCCTCACCTAGCCTCTCGCGGCGTACCGGGAGAGGGATCGGAACCAGCATTCATCACCGCATCGACCAACGTCTCCAACGGCTGGTCGCCGCTGATCCACGTCACGTTTGGGAAGCGCCTGATCCACTTCAATTGCCGCTTGGCTAACTGGCGCGTCGCGATCTTGATCTGCTCGATCGCGTCGGCGAGCGATGACTTACCGTTCAAATACGCGATCAACTCTGCATACCCGGTCGCCTCGGCGGCCGTTGGGGAAAGCTGGCCGTAGGTTCTCAGCAGTTCGCGCGTCTCATCGACCCAGCCGGCGTCGATCATCTGCTTTACCCGCGCGTTGATCCGGCGGTTCAGCGCCTCGCGGTCCCAGTTCAACCCGATCCATTTCGCTGGATGGCGTTGCTCGGCCGAGGCCCAGTCGGTCTGGAAAGATGAGATCGGCTGGCCCGTTAGCTCGTAGACCTCCAGCGCGCGAATCGTCCGCCGACTGTCGTTGCGGTGGATGCGGGCGGCGGCGATGGGGTCGACGGTCGCAAGCCGGGCGTGCAGTTCTTCCGGCGGTTGTGCCCTTAGCCGATCCCGGAGTTCCGCGTCGGCGGCTGGACCGTCGAACAGACCCTCGAACAGGGCTTTGTAATACAGCGGAGTGCCACCCGTAGCGATGATCGGCGTCTGCCCCGCGGCCGACAGCGTCGCGTCCGCAAGCTCGACGAACCGGGCGACCGTGAACGGCTCGTTCGGCGCCACGAGGTCAATCAGATGATGCCGCACCGCCGTCTGCTCGGCCATGGTTGGTTTGGCCGTGCCGATGTCCATGCCGCGGTAGACCTGCATCGAATCGACGCTGAGGATCTCCCCGCCCACGCGGCGCGCGATCTCCATCGCGACGGCCGACTTGCCCGACGCCGTCGCCCCCAGAATGACCAATGTGTTCGGTGTAGATGCCATGATGGCAACGACTGCAAAAATGGCAGAAAACGATCGGACCGTGCCCCGCAGACCCGTTTCGCAACCTATGACTGATCAGCCATTTACGGCACGCGTGCTCGACGCGCCTTTGGCACGACCTTTGTTTTATCCCCTCTCGTCGCGGCAAGACTACTGGAAGCCGTGGATCTAAGAAAGGAGATATGCTATGGCACTGCCCACTCGAGTGAACCGTATGGCAACCATCGATCCGGTGGAAGCGATGCAGCGTGAGTTTGACACCGTGCTCGGTCGGTTCTTCCCGGCCGGCAATGGTAACGGTAACCGCCTGGCGCCCTATGGCGTGGACGTCCGCGAAGATGGCGATCACATCTACGTCGAGGCGGAACTGCCCGGGTTCAAGAAGGATGACGTCGACATCACCTTGGAGAATCAGACCCTCACCATCGCGGCCGAGCGTCGGGAATCGAACGGTGAGGAAAAGAAGGGCGAACTGCTGCTGAACGAGCGCCGCTATACCCGCTTCCTCCGCAGCTTCACCCTGCCACCCACCGTGGACGAGCAGACGGTGAACGCCAGGCTGAGCGACGGCGTGCTCACGATTACGCTCAACAAGCGCGAAGAGAGCAAGCCGCGGAAGATCACGGTCGCCTAAGCGACGGGGTTCCTCTGTCCCTGCTACCGAACGGCGGCGCGCGACAGCGCGCCGCCGTCCTTTTCTGTCGATG
This sequence comes from Tepidisphaeraceae bacterium, assembly GCA_035998445.1. Lineage (NCBI taxonomy): Bacteria > Pseudomonadati > Planctomycetota > Phycisphaerae > Tepidisphaerales > Tepidisphaeraceae > Tepidisphaeraceae bacterium. The sequence continues at coordinate 290,346 of DASYHQ010000013.1, forward strand.
TCGGCTGACCTAGTCCGCCTTCACGCGTTGCAGGAATTCGGCCTCGTCGATCACCTCGATGCCCAGCTCCTGCGCTTTGGTCAGTTTGCTGCCCGCATCGTCACCAGCCAGCACAAAGCTGGTCTTCTTGCTCACGCTGCCGCTGGCCTTGCCACCGTTCTTGATCACGAGCGCTTCCGCCTCATCGCGCTTCAGCGTCGGCAGCGTGCCGGTGATGACGACGGTCTTGCCCGCCAGTGGCAGGCCGGCGAGCGCTTCGGGCTTCACGACCGCCTGCTTCGGATCGACCCCCACCGCCTGCAGCGCCGCAACGGCCGCTTGACCGGCGCTGTTGTGGAAGAAGTCGTGGACGCTCTCAGAGGTGATTCGGCCGACGTCGTCCGTCGCCTCCAATTCTTCAACGCTCGCGGCCGCGATCGCATTCAGGCTGCCAAAGGCCGCCGCCAAGCGCCGGCTGCCACCGGTGCCGATGTGATGAATCCCTAGCCCGGCCAGCAATCGCTCCAGTGGTTGCTTGCGGCTGTTCTCGATGTTCTTCACCACCTTGACGGCCACCTTCTCGCCAACGGTGCGCGTCACCGTCTTGTCACCCTGCTCGCTCTCCGAACTTAGCCCCGCCAGGTCCTCGGCCCTCAGCTTGTACAGATCGGCGAACGTGCTCACCATGCCGCGGTCGACGAGCTGATCGATCAGCTTGTCGCCGACGCCTTCGATGTCCATCTGACTGCGATTGCAGAACCAGATCAGCCGTTCCTTCACCTGCGCGGGGCAGGCGGGGTTTGGGCAGTAGATGTCGATGCCGGCGTCCAGCACTTCGACCGGTTCGCTGCATGTCGGGCATTGTTCCGGCAGCTTGGCGGCCTTCACCTGCTTGCGCTTGAAGTGCTGCTCGCACGCCCGGTTCACACAGCGGTAGACGGCCGTGCCGTCGGTGACGGCTTCCCGTTCGACCTTCGTGGCGCACGCCGGACACGCTTTTGGCGCAACGATCGGTTTAGCGCCCTTCGGCCGTTTCTCGGCAATGATCGCCGACACGTACGGAATGACCTCACCCGCCCGTTCGACGACCACGGTGTCGCCGTAGTGCAGATCGAGGCGTTGGATCTGGTCGATGTTGTGCAGCGTGACGTGCGTCACCGTGACCCCGCCGATGAACACCGCTTCCAGATCGCCCACGGGCGTCAGGCTGCCCCCCTTGCCGACCTGCCAGCGAACGTCATTTAACACCGTCGGCTGCTGCTCGGTCTCGTACTTGTACGCGATCAGCCAGCGCGGCGACTTGCTGTGGGCGCCAAGCACCTCTCGCTGTGCAAAAGCGTCGATCTTCATCACCATGCCGTCGGTCATGTAAGGCAACGTGGGGCGCACGGCTTCGAAAGCGTGAATCGTCTTGATCGCTTCCTCCACGTTATCGACCCGGTAGACCTCCTTCGGCAACGGCAGGCCCCAGCCGCGCAGCAGTTGCGTCCATTCCCAATAGCTGTCGGTCGGCAGTGGCTCGACCTGCCCCAGGCCGTGCGCCAGAAAACGCAGCCGGCGCTTGGCCACTATTTTGGGGTCCAGCCGGCGCAGTGTGCCAGAAGTGAGGTTGCGCGGGTTGGCGTACGGTTCGTCTCCCTCGGCCTCGATCTCCTTGTTCACACGCTGGAAGTCGTCGTTGTCCATGTAGACCTCGCCGCGCACTTCAACGATGGGTGGCGGTGGTGGCACCCCCTTCTCGCGGCGCAGCACGAGCGGGATGGATTTGATCGTGCGCGCGTTCACGGTGATGTCGTCCCCCGTGTTTCCGCGCCCGCGCGTGGCGGCCAGCACGAGTTTGCCATCCTCGTACCGCAGGCTGACCGAAGCGCCGTCGATCTTCGGTTCAAGCACGTAACTCGGTTGCTGGCCGCCCAGGGCCTTGCGCATTCGCTCGTCGAACGCGCGCACCTCGGCCTCGCTGTAGGTGTTGTCGATGCTCATCATGGGCACGGCGTGCGTGACGGGTCGCAGTTCCGTCTGCACGTCGCCGCCGACCCGCTGGGTCGGGGAATCGGCGGTACGCAGCTCCGGATACGTGGTTTCGAGGTCGGTCAGCTCGCGCATGAGGCGGTCATATTCCTGATCGGAGACGGTCGGCCGGGCCTCGATGTAGTACAGATAGTTGTGGTGGTTCAGCTGATCCCGTAGTAACTCCGCGACACGCTGCTTTGGCGACGTAGGCATGCGGGAAATATACCGTGGCGCGCCGCCAGTAACATTTCCCCGGTTCGGCAGTAATGTATTCTGCGTGAACGAGTGGTCGATCGACATCCTCCGGCAGGGCCCGTGGGACCTGTGGACATGGATTTGCCTGTTGGCATCTGCGGTTCTGCTGGTCTACGGCGTAATCGCTCGGGCGTGGCTGCACAGCCAGCGCGCGCTGCTGGTTCCGTTGATTACTGCTGGCGTGCTCGGCACGTTGCTGGTCGTCGCGCTGCCGCCGCTGCGGAATCCGAAGGTGGGGCTGGTTTGGACACTGGCGCTGCTGTGCATCCTGTCGACGGTCTTCTACCTGAACCTTCAGTCACAGCTGTCGTCCGCACGCTGGCGGACGTTGCTGGCGATGCGGTACGTCGCGTTGATCCTTCTGGTGCCGATGTTGTTCGAGCCGGTGGTGCGGTACGTATCACGGCCGGCGCCGGAGAAGCCGCTCATCTTTCTGATCGATACATCGGCCTCCATGAGCTTTCCCGATGTGCAGAACGGACCCACCCGGTTGCAGTCGGTCTGGCAAGCGCTGCGGGGCCAATTGCCCGAGCTGCGCGAGCACTTCGTGCCCGAGTTTCACACGTTCGCCGACACCGCCGCGGCGCTGAAGTCACCCGAACAACTCGCGACCCTGCCGGCGGAGGGGCAGAGTACCGACATCGGCAACGGCGTGTCGAAGGCAATGGCGGCCAATGCGCGGGCGGGTGCGGAGATCGTGCTGATCACCGACGGTATAGACAACACGTCGCCGAACGTCGCCGACGTCATCAGCGCATCGCGCCGTCCGATCCATACCGTGCGTGTGGGGTCCGATCAGGCACAGCCGACTGCGATGGCGAACCTATCGGTGGACGACGTGCAGGCCGACGATGATTTCGTCGTCAATCACACCGCGACGGTGCGCGCCACGTTGCATTCCAGCGCACTGGCGAATCGCGTGGTCGACGTGAAGCTGGCCGAGGTAGACGCCGACGGTAAACCACTGACCACACCCACGGTCGAGAAACTCGTCCTGCAACCGCTGCCCGGCGGGCAGATTGTCGAACTGGCGTACAAGCCGACGCGCGTCGGTGTGCACCGCTTGGCGGTCTGGGTCGACCCGATCCCCGGCGAGCGCAGCACGGTCGACAATCGACAGGAGTTTCAGGGGCTGGCGATCGACCCCCGCGTGAAGGTGCTGTACGTCGAGGGCCGTGCCCGGCCCGAATATCGTGAGTTGTCACGTGCGCTATCGCGCGACCCGAACATCGAACTGGCCACACTGTTGCGCATTCAGAACGACCGCTTCGCCGCCGGCGGGTTTGTGGATGCGGTTCCGTTTAAGGAGATGCCGCAATCGCTGGAGCAATGGCAGCGGTTTGACGTTGTCATCCTGGGCGATCTGGACTCCAGCTTCCTCCCGCGCCCGCAACAGGCCGCCATCGAACAGGCGGTGCAGGGCGGCATGGGCCTGCTGATGGTCGGCGGGCAAACCAACTTCGGCCCCGGTGGGTATAAGGACACGCCGATCGAGAAGGCGCTTCCCGTCTTCACCGGCGAGCTGAGCGCACCGCAGGAGAAGGTTCCGTTCGTTCCGAAACTAACCGCCGACGGAAGCGCGCACCCAGCGATGGCCGGCCTGAGCGAGTGGCTCGACGGTGACGCCGCGACCAAGCTGCCACCGTTGCGCGGCAACGTGGTCGTACCCCGGCCGAAGACCGGCGCGCAGGTGTTGTTGATCCACGAGGGTCGCACCGCCGCCGACGGGCAACCGCAGATCGTGCTGGCGACCCACCGCTACGGCGAGGGGCGGGCCGCGGCCTGCACAGTCGACACGACTTACCTCTGGTACCTGCCGTTGCGCGCGATGGGCCAGGACAGCCCGTACAACCGCTTCTGGGGCCAGCTGGTCCGGTGGCTGGCCAACAGCGACGTGCGCAACCGCGATCGTGGGCCAGGGCTGGAGGCGCTGCTGAACAAGAACGTGTTTCAGCTGGGCGAAAGCGTGCGCGTTCGGGCGATGGTACGCGACGAGAAGGGTGACGCGACGCGGTATGCGCAAGTTTCACTCGCGATGACCGCCGGCAGCGCCAGCGAGCAGACCCGCTTCTCTATGGCACCATCCGAAACGCGTAGTGGCATGTACGACGTCACCATCCCCACGCCCGCAAAAGGGGACTACGAGCTGTCGCTGACGGCCACGAAGGATGGCAAGGACCTGGGCCAGCAGAAGCTGAAGTTTTCCGTCATCACCCCCGCCGACGAGATGCTGAAGCTCGCCGCGAATCCTGAGCTGCTGAAGTCCGTCGCCAGCAGAACGAACGGATTCTATTACGAGCTGTCGCAGTTCGGCACGATGGTCTCAGAGTTGGTTCGCACGTCCGCTGGCGACACCGGCATGAAACAGCAGACCGTCCCACTCCACAGCTTCGCGCGGGCCGCCATCACCGCCACCGCCGGTGACCCCGGATGGGACAAGAAGTACGACCTTCCGCTGCAGGGGGTTGCGGCCGTTTGCATCCTGGGTGTCGAATGGTTCCTGCGCCGGCGATGGCAGTTGCCCTGAGCTTCGGCAGCGACGTGGAATGACAACAACCCTGCATCCGGGCTTTCGTTCGATTACAATCCGTCCGTGGATCATGAACGAAATGAAACGCGGGTGGCGGTCAACCTGCCCGACCAAGCCTACGAGGTTCGCGTCGCCCGCGGGCTGCTGCCCTCGATCGGACGCATCGTCCGCGAGTTCAGCCCCACTGCCAAGAAGGCGCTCGTGCTGACCGATGCCAACGTGGCCGGCGTTCTACTTGAACCGGTGACGGCTACGCTCGAGGCGGCCGGCTATCAGGTCACGAGCTGCGCCATTGCGGGCGGCGAGACATCGAAATCGCTCGAAGGTTTGGCCCCGGCATACGACGCCTTCCTGTCGGCCGGTATCGATCGGCGAACACCGTTGATCGCGTTGGGTGGTGGCATCATCGGTGACATGGGTGGCTTCGTCGCGGCCACGCTGTTGCGGGGCGTGCCGTTGATTCAGGTGCCGACGACGCTGCTGGCGATGGTCGATTCGAGCGTGGGCGGCAAGACGGGCGTAAACCACCGCGTGGGCAAGAACCTCGTCGGCGCGTTCTACCATCCGAGCGTCGTGGTCGCCGATGTAGAGACCCTGCGCACCCTGCCCCAACGCGAGCTGCGTGCGGGGCTGGCCGAGTGCATCAAGCACGACATCATTCGCGACGCCGATGGATTCGCCTCGCTGGAAGAGAGCGTCGCCGACGTGCTGCAACTCTACTTGGATCGCCTTGTCGATCTCGTCGCTCACAACGTCGCCATTAAGGCCAAAGTGGTGATGGCCGACCCATTCGAGCATGGCGAGCGTGCGCACCTGAACCTGGGTCACACCTTCGGCCACGCGATCGAGACGACGACTAACTACAAGTACCTGCATGGCGAAGCTGTCGCACTGGGCCTCGTGGCGGCGGCGCGACTGGCGCAGTCCCTCGCGTTGATCGACGCGCCGACGGCGGGCCGGATCGTGCGCCTCGTGGCCGCGGCCGGTCTGCCGACGCACGCGAGCGATCTCGACACCGATCGCATCGTCGCCAGCATGGCCCACGACAAGAAGGTACGAGACGGCCGGCTGCGGTTCGTGTTGCCCAATGGGCTGGGCAGCGCGGTGGTCCGCGATGACGTGCCGGTCGAACTGGTACGGCAAGCCGTGCAATCGCTGCGGGGGTAATGGACATGGGTTTGATTCATTGGCTGACGCTGTCGCTTACACCGGGCATCGGTCCGATCCTGACGCGCCGCATCGTCGACGCCACCGGCAGCGCCGCGGCGGCGTGCGAGGCCACGCTGGCGACGTTGCGCAATATCGAGGGCATCGGCACCGCTAAGGCCGACAAGATTTTCGCGGGGCTGAGGTCGGCGGCTGGATTGGTGCAAGATCAGCTCGACCGCGCCGCCGCTGCGGGGGCTACGATCGTTTGCCCGGACGACGCGCTCTACCCGTTCCTGCTGCGCGAGATTCCCGATCCACCGAGCGTGTTGTACGTGAAGGGGACGCTGCAGCCTCGCGACCTTCACGCCGTCGCGATTGTGGGCAGCCGCAAGTGCAGCCACTACGGCCGCGAGCAGGCCGAGCGGTTCGCGGCGCTGCTGGCCGGTGCGGGGGTCTGCGTGATAAGCGGTGGCGCCAGAGGAATCGATTCGGCCGCCCATCGTGGGGCGTTGTCTCACCCGAACGGGCGCACGCTGGCGGTGCTGGGCAGCGGCATTGACGTCCCCTACCCGCCGGAGAATGCGAACCTCTTCGTGCAGATCGCCCAGCGTGGTGCCGTGATCAGCGAGTATCCAATGGGCACGCCCCCCACGCCCGAGAACTTTCCGAAGCGCAACCGCGTCGTCAGCGGCATGAGTCGCGGTGTGTTAGTCATCGAAGCCGACGAACGCAGCGGCGCGCTCATCACCGCGCGGCAGGCGATCGAGGACCACAACCGCACCGTCTTTGCCCTGCCTGGCCGGGTCGATAACGCGATGAGCCTTGGCCCGCATAAACTGATCCGCGAAGGCGCGACGCTGGTGCGCAATCTGGAAGACATTCTCGAAGAACTTCCACCCCTTTCCGACGCGGCCTCGGCACCGGCCGTTGGTCTCTTCGATGCAGTTGACAGCGCGCCGCAAGTGACGAAGGCCGCGCCGACAGAAGCCATGATCGCCGCAATGCCGGTTGCGCCGCCCGCGGATATCGGACTTTCGGATCGGCAACGCCTACTGCTGGCGCAACTGGACGCGCAACCGCAGTCGATCGATCAGTTGATCGACCGTTCATCGCTGGCGGCCAATGTCGTCCTTCAGGAACTGACGCTGCTCAGCCTGCGCGGCTTGGCCAAACGGGTCGATGGTCAAACCTACGTTCGCGGGCGTGCGCGATGAATACGCGAAGCGACATGATCGCTGTCTTCGTCGTCCGCCGGTCGGCAGATCACGGCCACGAATTCCTGCAATTGCGGCGCTCGGCGAGCGAGTTCATGGCTGGCAGTTGGCAAATCGTTCGCGGGAAGATCGAATCGGGTGAGACGGCCGTCCATGCCGCTCTGCGTGAACTGCTGGAGGAAACAGGACTGACGCCGATCGAGTTCTACGCCCTGTGCAGCGTCGAGACGTTCTTCCTGGCGAGCCGCAACACGATCATGCACGTGCCAGTGTTCTGCGCATTCGTTGATGACACCGCGGCCGTAACGCTCAACGAGGAGCACGATGCTTCCCGCTGGGTTCCGCGACTCCGTATGCGCGCCGCGATCACGTGGGCCAGCGAGCGTGCCGTCTTACGCGAAGTACTCGACGATCTACTGCCCAACAGCCTCGCCAAGCCGCACCTGCGCGTTACTTGAACGGCCAGCAAGGAAACTGAACCGGCTTCACCGTGGTATGGGCGTCTGGCCCATACCACGGTGAAGCGCCATCCGAGCCCGCATTCCCGCTCTTTACATCGAGAAACCGATCGCCTTCAGAAATGCCATCGCAAGGATCGCGTGGCCGTGCGGGTTGGGGTGTACGCGGTCCCCCGCAAGCATGCCGGGGTAGAGCGTCGTCGTCGCGCGGTCGAACGCCGCCTGAGTGTCGACGAAGATCGCGTCGTGGTCGGCGGCCACCTTCTTCACCAATGCGCCATACTCGTCCATGCGGGCACGCATCGGTTCGGACTTGTTCGGCTCGATGTAGAACGGCGTCATCAGCACGAGGCCCTTCAGTGACGGCCTGACCTCGCGCAGGATCTCGCGGTAAGTCGCCTCGTACTCTTCCGGCAGGATAAGCGCCTCAGGCCGCCTCGGCGGAGCGAAGTGGCGCCAGACATCGTTGGTACCGATCATCACCGACAGCCAGTCGGGCTTCTGCTCGATCATGTCGGTCGTCCAGCGGTCCTTCAGGTCGCGCACCGTGTTGCCACTGATGCCGACGTTCACGACGCGGATCTGGCGGTCCGGATACGCACCGCTGATCAGCGCATCAACCATCGCCACATACCCATTGCCAAGTTGCCCGTGCCCCTCGGCGATCGGCCGCGCACGGCCCGTATCGGTAATCGAGTCGCCAATCATGACCAGTTTCTGCTTCTCGGTGATCTTCATCGCGTTCAGTGCTCCAGGTGTTAGTTGCGATTGATCATAAACGTAGCCGCGTCTGCAAAAAAGCGGTCCAGCAGTGGCCGGGCCGTCTCGGGCGTTTGCACCTCATTCAACGCGGCGTTCATCAGGGTGATCCAGCGATCGCGCGCGGCCTGATCGATGTGGAACGGCGCGTGCCGCATGCGCAGCCGAGGGTGCCCCCGCTGCTGCGAATACGTTTGCGGCCCACCGAAGCGCTGGATGAGAAAGTCCCGCAACCGCCGTTCGGCGTTGGCCATGTCGTCCTTGGGATACATGGGTCCCAGCAGGTCGTCCAACGCAACGCGCCGATAGAACGCGGCCGTCAACTGCGTGAAGTACGCCTCGCCGAGCAGCGTGTACAGATGAGTGTCGAGCAGGTTGGTCATGGTAAATCGTAGGCGGCGAGAGAGGTAACCGGTCACGGGTGATGCGGGGCTACTAACGAGCCGAATTCACGCGCTTGGCCGCCTTCAACACCAGGGCGCGCGGCAGCAATCGGGTGGCGACCGTTAACAGGCGGTTGTTCAAGCCGGTGACCGACAACCGCCGACCGGCCATCATGGCATCGTAGCCGATCTTAGCGACGCGCTCGGACGACATCATGCTGATCGTCGTCAGTTTCGAATTGCGGACGTTCGCGCGGTTGAAGAAGTCCGTACCGGTCGGTCCTGGGCAGACGGCCGTGACGGTGATGCCCTTGTGCCGCAACTCAGACGAAAGGGCTTCGCTGAAGCTGAGCACGTACGCCTTCGACGCGTAGTAAACCGCCATCAGCGGCCCCGGCAGAAAGCCGGCGACCGAGGCCACGTTCATGATCCGCCCGCGACCGCTCTTGATCATGCCGGGCAACAGCAGCCGTGTGAGGTGCGTGAGCGTGGCGATGTTCACCTGTATCATCGCCATCTGCTGCGAAACGTCCGCGTCCGCGAAGGGCCCGTGCGTGCCAAAGCCGGCGTTATTAATCAGGATGTCGATCGCAATGCCGCGGTCGGTGAGTTCGGCGACCAGATCCGGCGCGCTGGCTGGATCAGACAGGTCCTTGACGATCACGCGAACCGTGACGCCCGACTGCCGCAACGCCGCTGCGATCAGTTCCAGCGCCGCCTCATTCCGCGCCACAAGCACCAATGAATACCCATCGGCTGCCAACAGGCGCGCCAAGTCGCGGCCGATACCGCTGGAGGCGCCCGTCACTAAGGCGAAGCTGTCTCTCCGATCATTCAATTTCATTCCCCTGCTTGCGGGCTGCGATGAGCAGTTCGTCGGCCAACTGCTGCACCAGCCGTTCGATGTCCGCCAGTGCTTCATCAGGCTTGGCCGCGTCCAGATCATGAACGTGCCAGTACGTCACCCGATTCTCCCAACCGGGATGCCGCGCGACCAACAACGGCCGATGCTCACCCTCCTTCAGCGCGATCACTAGATGCGCTCGCGACAGGTCGTCGGCCGTGCAGGCGATACCACACCGATGCTCGGCGTCACATACCACGCCAAGTTCGATCAAGCGCCTGACGGTGTCACCCGAAATGTTCCCCGGCAAACCAGCCGCCAGCTCAATCGCCAAGCCCCGCGATTCGGCACGAAAAAGGAGACCGCGTTCGCGAGCTATATAATTGAACAGGTGTTCGGCGAACCGGCTGCGGTAATAGTTGCCGGTGCAGAGGAAAAGAATCGTTGGCCAACTCATGATTCCGGGAGCTTTTTCAAGTCCAACTGGTCTTTGTCACGGCCACTCGCGAGCTTGTTCGCACGAAGGTCTGCCAGACTAACGATCGAAACCGGCGTCCCGTCGAGAAGATCGACCACCCGGCGACGGAAGCAGTCTCCAAACGTTACACCTGATGGACCAGTCAGCAGGTCTATCCGAACCGGAGGCACCCCGAACATGTGAACCTTGCCCGGCACCAAGAACCGGTCGGGGTCCGCGGCTGGCTCAGCGAACCCGAACTTGCCGAGCGCGCTGGCCACACGTCGCGCGTTTTCAGCCGTTGTTGCAATCCATAGATCGATGTCGCCGGTGAACCGGTGATACCCGTGGTAGTTCACGGCGTATCCGCCCAGCAAGAGGTACTCAACCCCCTCGGAGTTCAGCAACTCGATAAACTCTCTGAAGTTTGGGTCGAGCGATATCCTCGGTTGCATAGCCATAGTTCAAAGCTCTGATGCGCTCGAGCGCCACCATCCGTTCCACCGGTGTGCACGTCTGCCATTGGCGGACGTCTTCGGCATCGGCAGCGGACATGCTCCCGGACCACGTTGGCCAATCGCGGCGCTTGGGGGTCGCAGCTTCCATGATCGCACCCTTCTCACGCTTAGCAGCCGTCGAACACGCTGTGAAACACGAAGGGATCGCTTCCCGCATTATACGTGGAAGCGATCCCTCAAAATCAATCGAAAGTGCCGCTGAACTCACGCCACCTTCGCGCCCTTGCTGTAGTACCCCGGCATGGGCTTGCCGAGCTTTTCCCAGTGCTTGTTCACAGCCTCTGCCTTGCCGGCGCTGTTGAGCATGTGCAGCTTGCGTTGGACCATCTTCGTGATCGCCTCGCGGGCGGGGCCCAGGTAGTTGCGCGGGTCGAACTCGGCGGCCTTGGTGGCGAAGACTTCCCTGATCTTGGCGGTCATGGCCAGGCGCAGGTCGGTGTCGATGTTCACCTTGCACACGCCGTACTTCTGCACCGCCATGGCGATCTGGTCCTCCGGCACGCCCTTGGCGTTGGGCATGCTGCCGCCGTACTTGTTCACCAAATCGATGAACTCCTGCGGCACGCTGCTGCTGCCGTGCATCACCAGCGGCAGGCCGGGGCAGGTCTTCATGATCTGCTCGATCCGGTCGAACGCCAGCACCGCCTCGTGCTTGAACTTGAACGCGCCGTGGCTCGTGCCGATGGCGACGGCGAGGCTGTCGCACTTGGTCTTTTCCCAGAAGTCCTTCGCCTGCGTCGGCTCGGTCAGGAACTTCTCGATGTTCTTGGCGTATTCTTCCGCGTCCAAACCGACCACGTCTTCCTCGATGCCGCCCAGCATGCCCAGCTCGGCCTCAACGGTCACGCCGGCGGCGTGGGCCAGCTTCACGGCGTCGCTCGTCAGCTTCACGTTGTGGTCGTACTCGTGGTGGCTGCCGTCGATCATCACCGACGTGTAGCCGTCGTTCACGCACTGCTGGATCAGCTCGATCGTGTCGCCGTGGTCGCAGTGGACCGCGATCGGGATCGTCGGGTTCTCGGCGACGCCGGCGTCGATGATGGCCTTCAGGTATCGGATGTTCGCGTACTTGCGCGCGCCCTTGCTGATCTGCAGGATGCACGGCGAGCTTTCCTTCACGCAGGCCTCAATGATCGACTGCGCCAGCTCCATGTTGTTGACGTTGAACGCGCCAATCGCGAATCCCCCGTCGTAGGCAAGGTCGAACATCGGCTTCGTGGTCATCAGCGGCATAGTGTGGGCTTCCTTTCGTGGTGTTTCCCCTTTGATTGTAGAGGAACCCGCGATGGATTCAACGCCCGCGATGTCCCCCACCCGCGCCCCCACCCGCGCCACCGCCCGCGCCACCGCCCCCGCCGTCGTCGCGCCTTACCCCGCTCACGCCACCAACAACGGCCTCACCGTCCCGCCGCCATCGATCGCCCGGTTCACCGCGTACTTCCCGTTCATGGCCGGCTGATATCGCCCCGCGTTCACCTCGTCCAGCCACCGGTCGCGCAGCTCCCGCGCCGCCGCCACCAACTGCGGGTCGTTCTTCACCTTCACCCTCGGCGTCGGCGTCGGCCGCTCCGCCACCTTCGCTAGTTCCGTCGTCGTCACCGCCGTCACGTCGACCGGCATCGGCACCGCAAACACCACCCCGTTGCGCGGCTGCTCCAGCCGCACCGGCGCGATCGCCTTCGCCTTCCGCACCGCCGGCCTTCGCTTCGCCGGTTCATCCGTCAACAACCGCGGCGCCGTCGGCAGCAGCACCGGCATCTCGTCCCGCCAGTTCACGCCCGGCGGAATCGGCAGCACCAACCGATCCTCCCGTATCGCCCCGCCCGTCGTCTGACTCGGAAACCACCACGGCGTTACTTCGTCGTCCTGGCGTATCCGCTTCTGCCAGAAGATATGCGTCCGCGCCTTCTTCTCACTCCCTGTCCGAAACGCCAACGCCACAAACCCCATGCTCTCCCAGAACCGGTTGGCCTCGATGTCCTGCGCGCACCAACAGCAGTACAGCTTGCACCCCCAAGCGCTCCGCTCAAACTGCGCCTTCAATAGCGACGCAGCCACGAGCGACCTTCTATACGCCGGCAACACGTTCATCTGATAGATAATGCCCACGTCGTCGCGCTTGAAGTACTGGTCGCACCCGATCAGATAGCCGACGCGCGTCCCCGTCACCAACGAGCCGGACGCGTGAGCGACGGATTCCGATGCACCGGCCGCTAACGCTCGCGGCTCGTTCACCTCTGCCACCAACACGTGCCCCGCCTTCACCTTCCCCTCCAACTGCTTCGTCGGCATCCACCCCACCTGCTGGGTCGTCTGCTTCTGCATCGCATCCATGAACCCCACGTCCGCCAGCGTCCCCGCCCGCACCGTGATGTTCACCCGTGGCTCCACCGCCAACAGCGTCTGCGTCGCCGCCGCCGCCGTTGTTGCCGTCGCGGCTGTCATCAGAACGTTCGTAGTGGATTGGGTCTCGTTCATCGCCGCGCTCCTAAGCTCGTCCGTTATGGAATTGACGTACAGTTGCTTCGCTTTCGAACCGGCCTCATGCTAGGATGCCCGGGCCGACGGTGACCCCGTCGGCACCGCGTCGATCGACTGGAGATCGTCTGACGCGTTTACCCGGGAGAAAACCGCCATGCCCAGCCACCGCTTCGTTCCGCTTGCCGCCGTCGCAGTCGTCACGTCGCTGTCCGCCGCGTCGGCGGTCGCCGCGCCCATCACCTACTTCGAGCAGGTCAGCGGCGATTTGCCCGGCAACGACGTCTCCACCGCCACCTTCACGCTCGACGTCGGCCTGAACACCGTCAACGGCACCTTCGGCGAAACCGACGGCGGCGACTTCGACGCCTTCGGCTTCATCGTCCCGGCCGGCCTGGAAGTCCTCAGCGGCAAGCTGCTGCTGACCGACGCCACCGGCGACATCCTCGACACCGCCTGGTCGATCGACGCCGGCATCGGCGACTTCACGCCCCAGCTCGAGGTCGTCCTCGCCACCTCGCCCGGCTTCACCCCCTTCGCCGCCGCCACGCTGCCCGCCGGTTCGTACACGATGTCCCACCGCTTCTACGACGGCAACGGCACCGCCAACTACACCTTCATCTTCGACGTCCACCAACCCACCACCGCCGTCCCCGAACCCGCCTCGCTCGGCCTGCTCTCCCTCGCCGGCCTCGCCGTGTTGCGTCGCACGCGTTCGATCGCGTAAGGTTTGTCGGTCGTCCGCCGCTCGTCGTTGTCCGATCTGAAAGGCCCACACATGATCCGCTCGTTCGTCCTCGCCACGTTGCTGTCCGCTGCGCCGGTCCTGGCCGCGCCCATCTCGTACGTCGAATCGATCGACGGCGACTTGCCCGACTCGTTCTTGTATGCCACCACCTTCACGCTCGACGTCGGCCTGAACACCGTCGCCGGCCAGTTCGGCTCCGACACGTCCGACTACGACGCCTTCGGCATCATCGTCCCCGCCGGCCTCGAAGTGATCAGCGGCAACGTGCTGCTCGCCGATACCAGTAACAACCTCACCAGCACCACCTGGCTGCTCTACGACGGCCCCGCCGACGACGCCTCGATCCGCGAGTTCATCGAAGCGCCCTCGCCCGGCTCCACCAACTTCGCCACCACCACCCTGTCCGCCGGCCGCTACACGATGTACCAACAGTTTCTCACCGGCTACGGCAGCGCCAACTTCACCTTCAGCTTCGACGCCCGCCAAACCGCCGCCGTCCCCGAACCCACCTCCCTCGCCTTGCTCTCCCTGGCGGGCGTCGCGTTGATGGCCCGCAGGCGCGCCGGGGTTTAGCCGCGAATTGAATTGACATCGAACTACTGCGAATTAAACTTGCCCTTGCAAGCGTGGTCGTTCATCTCCCTGGCGTTGAAACGGAAGGCTAACTCGATGACTCGTACGTTCCTTTGTGCCGTGGCCAGTGCGTCGATCCTTCTGTCAGCCGAGGCCACCAGCGCCGCGATGATCGTCGCCGACTTCAACGACCTCACCATCGGCACCCTGAACAACAAGGGTGGCGGCACGGGGCTCAGCGGGAACTGGACCGGCAGCGCCGGCGGCTCGGTCGTCGCCAACGACCTGACCTCCACGCTCTACAACCGCCCGCAGGCCGGCAACGCCCGGCGGGCCCGCAGCGAGAACAGCTCCGGCCTTCGTCAGAACTACCGCACGATCGCCGTCTCACCCACCGGCACGGTCTGGTTCTCGTTCCTCGCCCGGGCCGAGGCGTCCGCTTCCCAGGCCGGCCTGTCGATCAACGCGCCCACCCCGACGCCCTTCAACGACCCCGGCACGTTCTACGCCTACCTGTCCGGCAGCACGCTGCAGTACCAGTTCGGCGCCGGCACCGCCGGTAGCGCCGCCAACGTGGCCACGGTCAACTCGACCGCCCTGGTGGTCGGCCGCATCACGATCGCCGGCAGTGGCGGGGCCGATGCGGTCACCCTTTGGGTCAACCCCGACCTGATCGCCAACCCGAACATCGACGCCTACACG
Organism: Tepidisphaeraceae bacterium; assembly: GCA_035998445.1. Lineage (NCBI taxonomy): Bacteria > Pseudomonadati > Planctomycetota > Phycisphaerae > Tepidisphaerales > Tepidisphaeraceae > Tepidisphaeraceae bacterium. The sequence continues at coordinate 305,406 of DASYHQ010000013.1, forward strand.
CCCGTCTACAACAACGCGTCCGTCAACGCCCTGGACACCTTCTCGCACATCGGCGTCGTCGCCTCCCGCTTCGACGGCGGCAACACCGGCGCCGGCAACGTCGACAACATCCGCATCAGCGACGGCAACGGCAACGCCGCCACCGCCTACACCGACGTCACCGGCGTCACCGCCGTCCCCGAGCCCACGTCCCTCGCCCTGCTCTCGCTCGGCGGCGTGGCCTTGCTCGGGCGTCGCAGATCGATCGCACGCAAGGCATAGAATCGTCCCATCTTGCCGCACTTATCCGGCGTCATCGCGGCGCTCCATCCATTCGCCGCTGCCTGCTTGATTCGGTTCGCCGCGCCGTTACGCTTCATGGGCAGTTCCCGCAAGTTGAGCAGGTCCGCTTACGCCGTTCTGGGGATCATTATCATGAAGCCGTTGTTCGCCGCCTCCGTCCTGGGGTCGCTCTGCGTCCCAGCCACCGTCGCCGTCACCTCGCTGTCCGCCGCGTCGGCCGTCGCCGCGCCGGTCCATTACTTCGAGCAGGTCAGCGGCGATCTGCCGCAGGACTACGCCGGCAACACCGACGCGCCGGTCCTCACGCTCGACGTCGGCCTCAACACGATCAACGGCACCTTCGGCACGACGCCGTCCTACGACTTCGACTCCTTCGTGTTCATCGTCCCCGCCGGCCTCACGGTGCTCAGCGGGCAACTGGTCGTCACCGACGCCACGGGCGACATCGAGGACGGCAGCTGGATGGTGCTCGACGGCATCGGCGTCTTTCAGGAGTTCGTCATCGCCACCTCGCCCGGCGTCACCGACTTCGCCGCCAACACGCTGCCCGCCGACTCCTACCTGATGAGCGGCCTCGACTTCGGCGGCGACGGCACCGCCAACTACACCTTCTCCCTCACCGTCGCCGCCGTCCCCGAACCCGCGTCGCTCGGCCTCTTCGCCCTCGCCGGCGCGGCGCTCTTGCGCCGCAGGGCGACGCGCCGGGCGTAAGCGATCCACGCCAACGGTCCAACCCGGGGCGAGCCGGGTGCCACGATCCGCTGCGCCGCGCCGTGCCGAGCCACCGCTGCGACTCCCGCACGACGCGCCGTAGCGCACCGTGGCACCCGCCCGCCCAATCCACCGACCACCGACGGCGGCCCACACAACTCGGCCGCCGTTCGGCAATCGGCGATCGCTCACGCCGCGATCGTCATCGGCTTGGCCTGCGCTGCGACGCCGGCGAACTGCAGGAACGTCGTCACGGGCATCGATATCGGCCCCGTGAGCGCGGTCCTCGTGTACCACGAACATGCAAGCCATACCTGAGCGCCGGCCGGCACGGTCGCGTCGAACGTGACGGTGAAGTCGCCCTTGGTGAAGTCGCCCTGGTAGGCCCACAGCGCGGGGTCCGAGGGGTAGGACGATCCCACGTAGGAATAGACCTTGGCGCCGATCACGTTGGTCGGTTTGCCGCGCTTCGACTCGCCGTCGTCGCGATGGATCCGGCCCTTGACCGTGCGGCCGACGACCGCCTCGATGTCCATCTTGGCCTGGCTCGTCGGCGCGGTCACCGACGTGGGGCGCTTGGGCACGTGGACGCCGATCAGCGTCTTGTCGGCGTCGCTGATCGACGTGCTGGCGAGGATCAGCTTGTAGTATTCCCGCGCCAGCGGCAAGAGGGCGTCACGCGCTGCGTCGCGAGCCTCGCGAAGCGCCTTCGACCGCGTGCTGGAGGCGTCCGACGCCGTCAGCGCGGCCGCGGCCGCGAGGTAGGCCTCGTGCACGGTCGTGTACGCGCTGAGTTGTGCGACCGAGAGATTGTACTTCGCCGCATCCGCGGTCGCGCGGGCGTAGAAGTTCGTCGTCCAGGCGACGAGGGGCGACTGCAACAGTGGGACGGCCATGGGCCACCTCCTAGGGTAACTGTCAACGGGGCCGTACCCGTCAGAAACCGTTCCGACGCCGCTCGCATTGCATGAAAGATCGGCCGCACCGCTCGGTCGCTTTACGCACATTCAGGAAAATGATTTTATTTACTACAATCGTCTTCGAAGTCCCACTTCTTCCCCGCCGTCCGCTCACCACTCCGCACGTCCGGCCCCCTTCTCCCGCCCGTCGCAGCGGGTCAGATAAAGGCCCGCCCCCCGCACTGCTACACCCAAGCCCCTCAAATCGACGCCTTTAAACCGTCCGTTCGCGTCATTAAAACGTACGAGTTCGTGCCGCGCCCGTACGAGTACGCAGCGCGCCCGTACGAGTTCGTGCCGCGCCCGTACGAGTACGCAGCGCACCCGTACGAGTTCGTGACGCGCCCGTACGAGTTCGCAGCGCGCCCGTACGAGTTCGCAGCGCGCCCGTACGGGTTCGCGCCGCGCCCGTACGGGTTCGCGGCGCGCCCGTACGGGTTCGCGCCGCGCCCGTACGAGTTCGCGGCGCGCCCGTACGGGTTCGCGGCGCGCCCGTACGAGTTCGCGGCGCGCCCGTACGAGTTCGCGGCGCGCCCGTACGAGTTCGCAGCGCGCCCGTACGGGTTCGCAGCGCGCCCGTACGAGTTCGCGGCGCGCCGGTACGAGTGCGCGCCGCGCCCGTACGGCTTCCCGGCTCTAGAGCGTGTTATGCACTTTCCAGCTCAGAGACTGGCTTGGGTGCCACGGTTTGGTACGCCAAGCCGTGCCGGTACGCGCAGACACGGCTTGGAGTACCAAACCGTGGCACCCAGCGTCGTCACGCCTGCGTTACTGGCCCCCAAAGTGCATAACACGCTCTAGATAGACAATTCCGATTTCCTGCCTCATCGCGTAAATGCGACGGCGCTCGAAGAGATCTCTAGTAGCCGCGCGGTTCAGTCGCCGTTGCGGTGGCGACACCGCCGAGGCCTTTCAGGTCTCGCACGCTCGAGACTTGAAATCCCGCGTCCTTCGCAATGTCACGAACGGTCCGGTCCAGACCGACCGGGCACGGTCCAACATAGATCAGCGCGCGCGGTCGAGATGGCAGCCCAATCGTAATCCCGCCAAGGCGGGCCGTCTGATCCGCTGAAGCCAACGCATCGGCGATCCGCGACGCGAGAAGTGGATTCCGTACCACGCGCGAGAGATCGAGCGGCATCGGCGCATCATCGGGCGCCGTGTGTAACATTACCGATGGCGCAGAGGGTTGCTGTCGCGCTACACGGGTCGGATCGAGCGGCCTTACCGTCCGTGGCATTTGGGTTTGCGGGGGATTGATCGGCGGCGCGTGCGTATCACGTTTCGAAAGCCGATATGCCACGTACACGGCGCCGAACGTTGCGCCAGCACCGATGATCGCAGCAATGATGGTGTCCGACACGATTCCTCCTCCTAACGGATCATAATCTATGGCTTGATGCAGTCCTCCGACACCAGCCGGGTGCCACGGTTTGGTACTCCAAGCCGTGTCTGCGCGTACCGGCACGGCTTGGAGTACCAAACCGTGGCACCCAAGCCAGTTTCTGAGCTGGAAAGTGCATAACACGCCGGGTGTTCTCAGACAGGGGCCGCGAAAATGGGAGCCGCGAAAAGGGGACATCCAGAATATCCCGCCGAGCGACTCGCCCGTCGAACACACCTGACCCGGGATATTCTGGATGTCCCCTTTTCGCGGCTCGTGCCATTCCGCCGATCACTTCCGCCTGGCTCGTCTACTGACTCTGTGGACAAACGATACGACGTCAGTGGGGATTTACGCGGGTTGTCGAAAACTTTGCGGATAATCCGCTTCCGGTACTCATCTGGGTACGATCGCCTCAGGGGGAGTACAGTACTCCCCTGAAGAAACCAATCACCTCCAGGAGAATCTCATGTCGCGCTTCGCATGTATTGCATTAAGCATCTGTCTCGTTCTCACCGGCTGCACGTTCTCGGTAAAGGACACGGCTGGGATTCGGCGGTGCCTCGAAGATGCGGGACGCGCCGAGTCGTATGCGGTGGCGATCAAGGAGCGGTACCAGCCTAACGATCCCCAGTACAACCAATTCTCCAGCACGTACCTCGTCGCCTCGACCACAACGAATGGTTACCTTGAGGGTCTTAGCGGCGACATCAGGATCAGGGGCGTCGTCGACGTGCCGGTCGAAGATTACGAGGCGTCCCGGGCCTTCACCGAACTGACACAGCTGGACGCTCAGGGTCGGGAACTGATGGGCGCGGGGGTCGACCCCGCGTCTGTGGTCACGACGGGTGCCATCGTCAAGTTTGCCGTTGAAGTGGTCAATGAGATTCAGGCCTGGCACGACCGAAGGAAAGCGAAGGCGATCGCGGGAGTGATCGAGACCCTGCAGCAATCCAAGATGCGCACGTTCGCTAGCCTTAACCAGCAGGCGCTCGCCACGCGATACGCATCGCCAGCCCCCGGTACGCCGGCGACCGCGCCGGCCTCAGCTCAGCCTTAACCCGACACGTCCACCGGCTGGGCCGGGCCGGCCCAGCCGGTGGATCAACGGAACAGGCGAAGGCCATCGAGCGTAACGCCCGCTGCAGCGGCGTTCATCTCGTAACCGAACGCGGCCGGGTCACGTGCGACGGTCTCCGCCAGCTTCGCAACGCGTAAGGACAGATCAGCAGCACGCCGGCGATCGTCCTCAGTAACGAATGCGGATTCCGCCAGGTGCTGCAGCTCGAATTCCGAGAAAGCGAGCGCCCGCTGATGATGCAGCGGGTGTGTCGGATTTGCCTCCGTGTCGGTGTTGCTGCCTTGCATCACCTGCATCCACGAGAGGAAGAGCATTGGGGCGCCGATGGGCGTCTCCCGCGCCTTCAGCAGAATCTCATGCGCGGTGGCGTCGGCTTGCGTTTCAACTTCGGGCGTTGATTCCACGGTGCCATGCAGCACGTGCGCCACCTCGTGGGCGATGATGAATACGAGCATGCTGTCTGCCGTCGACGCCGCCGCTCTCGCGATGGGCACCGGCCCGCCGACGGCTTCGAGCTTCTGACGAGCGCTCTCGGCGATGACGGGCTCTGACCCGTATCCACCGGGATATGAGATCAGACCCGAGGCGAGCATGGGATTGACGATCACCTCGCCGTTCTCGCGCGATCGCATGTAAAACAGATAGTCGTTCAGCCACTTCACGTCGGCGATGGTCGTCGCGAACTCCGCGGCCAGCGCCACCTTGCCGATCGAACGGATCGTCTCCGCAGAGATGACGATCGCCTGCTTGCCTTGACTGTCGGGCGGCCTTGTGACTGCGAAGAACTTCTGCGTTCCGAACGGGTTCAATGAAATAGACAACGTCCGCAGCTTTTCGCGCTCCGCATCCGTCAAGGCGCACCGGATCAGTTCAAGCCGGTCCTGCAGTATCTGTTGCATTCCTTCGGCGTCATTCTCGCGATGCCGCTGTTCCCACGCGACCAACGCCTCGTCCCCTCGTGGCGCATCGACGCGTCCGTCAAACTCCCGTGGCGATGGCTTACAGCACGATGCGACCGCGACAAAGATCGAGACTGCACAAGCGAACTCATTGCATCGCATGATCCGTCCCCTTTCATATGGTGCGGCGCGTCGCGGGTAACGCATTACCCGTTGCGGTCGCCGACCGAATCGGTTCCATCACAATTCTTGGCACGCCGTCACCAGTCGCTTTCACCCGTCCCGAGAGACGGGGAACTCGAACCCGTAGTACGAACCGTCCACGCGTTCCTGCTCCCAGACTTCCCTGATCGCGGCGGATCTTCCGTAGGAGGCCATGCCCGCCCGCCACGCGTTCCAGACGCGTTCGTCGATGTAGCCGGCGTCGAAGAACAGGAATTCCTCGGCGCACAGGTTGAAATAGTCGACGACCTTGGCTCGGTCCCTGCCCGTCAACGTATCGCGCTTTTGGCTGATCGCGCGCAGTTCCTCGTTCATCCTGTCGTATCGGTCGTTGAACTTCTCGAACAGCTCGATGAAATGAACGGTCTCTGTCGCGTGCTGGTTGAAGAAGAACGCAGCGACCGCGCCGACGACTGCCAGCCAGCCAAATACCCATTCCGGCGTGCGCAGGGCCGGGATCGCCGTGCAGACGACGCCGACCAAGATCGCTATCGCGATGACGCGCCACACGAGACGTGGCCGAACGCGGAGTTTGTTCTTCCGGTCTTCGCGCGGCTCGAGATAGCGTGTGATCGATTCCGACATCGCAGGTCTCCTTTTTCAGGCGGACGGTAGTTGTTCATGGCCTAATGCAGTCGTCGGACACCAGCTTGGCCGGGTCGCCGTACGTTGGGGGCACGTCGGGGGCGGTGACGGGTTGGCCGGCCTGTTCGCGGGCGGCGACGGTGGCGGTAGACCTTGGTGAGGTCGACGCCGCGCTTCTTCATCTCGATGAGGACGACGGGCTTCCAGACGTAGTCGGCGAACGCGGTGCCGCCGCCGTCCTCCTTGGCCTTCCTTATGCGCATCTCGGGCGAGCCGCCGACGTCGAGGGAGCCCTGCTGGCCGAAGGCCTGGAAGAGGCGGTCGAGGAAGATCTGGGCCTGGCCCCGTTCGTCGCCGGTGATGTGCTTGGCGGACCAGTCGACGAAGTCCTGTAGCTTGGCGGTGCGCGATTCGTGCATGAAGCGGTCCCCGGGGTGCGTTGCGACGCCCGCCCGCCCCTTGCCCGGAAGCGCGGCGATGGCGATGAGTGCGGTTGAGTTTCGCAGAGCGGCCGGGGGATGTCCAACCCCTGCGGGGAAGGTGGCACGGGCGGCGCGGAAAAGCTAGAACTAGGCCGATATGGCACATCGGCACGAAAAGGCGGGACAGTACGGGAAGCGCGAGGCCATCAAGCGGCAGCGGCGGATCGGGCTGTTGTTGTTCATCGTCGGGGCGACGGCGATGGCGGGCGTCGGGTTCATCGTGGGGTACTTCCAGCGAGAGGGGCTGCAGTTGTGGGGCCTGCCGGCGGTCGTCCTTCTAGTCGCCGGCGTGAGTTGGGTCATGCGGCACGCAGACCGATCCATCGACAGGTGGTCGAAGGAACGCCTTCGATACCTGCGCGGCGGGCAGGCGGAAGGGTTGGTCGCGTGGCTGTTGGAAGATCTGCCGAACGAGTGGCACATCTTCAACGGCGTGAAGCTGGAGTCGGGCAGCGATAACGACCACGTCGTCGTCGGGCCCGGGGGCGTGTTCTGCATCTCGACGAAGTCGCGGCGCGGGCTGTTTACCGGGACGGCGCTGGGGTTGCTGCACAACGGAAAGAACTGCGACTTCGCGCATCAGGTGCAGCGACAGACGATGAACCTGCGCGACCGGCTCGACGCGATCATGGGCAAGGATGTGCCGTGGATTCAGTCGGTGCTCGCGCTGCCGTTGGGGTGGACGGAGAACGACGCGTTCGGCGGGCAGGTGTGGGTGGTGAACGCAGAGGACATGATCGACCGCATCGCCCCGGAGAAGCCCAGCACGAAGCTGGGGGCCGATCTCGTGAAGCGGCTGGTGAAGGCGATGGAGATGATCCAAGCCAACGCCGCAGAGGCGCACCGGCGGCCGGATGCGGCGGCGGCGGCGCGGGTGGGGTAGATCGGGAAGGTGATGGTGAGCGGGCGGGTGGGCGATCAGGTGGCGTGGGCGCGGGGGAGGCGGACGGTGAAGGTGGTGCCGTCACGCGCGCGGTGGACGGAGTCGGAGTAGCTGCGGATGGCCTCGGTGAGCGACTGGTCGATGGACTCGTGGAAGCGGGTGAGGTCGTCGAGGTCGAGGAGGTCCGGGTCGGGCTTGCTGTCGCGCCACAGCTGCACGACGCTGGCGCGCAGCGCGCGGTACTCGGAGACCATGGCCATCTGGTGGAAGCCGGACTTGGCGCGGCCGATGCCGTGGTCGTCGGAGGCGGCGTCAACGCGGTCGCTGGTGCGGTCGGACCGAACGTTGCCCTTGGACTTGTCGGCGCGCTGGAGGTCGGTCTGGGCGGCGCGCATGTCGTGGGCGGTGGCGTGGAGGATGTCGGCGGCGTGGTCGCGCAGCATGGGGGCATCGACGGTGTGCCCGCCGGGCCAGATGTCCTGGGCGAAGGCCTCCCACTGGTTCAGGATGGGCTCGACGTTGTCGAGGATAACGTCGGCCAGGCGCATGACGGCGTACCTTGTCTCAGGCGGGACGAGCAACGGCGGGCGGGGTGATTGACCGACGATCTACCCCCAACCGGACGCCACTATACCCGGCTGCGACTCCAAGACCAAAGCGGACGTCGCGCCCCCACCGGCGTGGGCGGTTGCCCGCGTTGCGGCGGAGGTAACAGGAACCGTTAACGTGGCCGACGCGTGCGGGCAGGCGGACGCCCCACCGCCCGCGGCGCGGGCGAGTTGGAGGGCGCGGGGGAGCGGCGCGGGGGCACCCTACAGCGCCGAGCGGACGGGGCTTTCGGGGCGGCCGGCGTCGTAGCGGCCCAAGGGGCGGTACCACACGCTGCGGTAGCGGACGAGGTCCTGGTGGTCCTGCAGCACCAGCGGGCCCGTGGGGGCGTGGGGCTTGTAGGCGGGCAGGTTGCGGAAGCCGGTCTGGCCGAGGAGTTCGACGGCGTGGTGGACGTAGACGCCGTTGAACAGCAACGTGAGCCGCGCGGGGCGCACGAGGCGGTCGCCGTCGAAGACGGGGCCGTTCCAGGCGATGTCGTAGGTGTTCCACTGGGTGGGCGGGCGCATGACGTTGGCCAGCGGTGGGATCTGCCCGTAGACGCCACCGGCGACGCCGTCGGCGTAGGTGGGGTTGTCGTAGCAGTCGAGCACCTGCACCTCGTACTTGCCCAGCAGGAAGACGCCCGAGTTGCCGCGGCCCTGGCTCTGGCCCTTCACGATCGTGGGGGCGGTCCACTCGATGTGGTACTGGCCGTCGCCGAAGGACCGTTGCGTGCCGATGTTGCCGGCGTGGGGGACAACCTCGAGCACGCCGTCGGCGAGCGTCCACGGGACGGGGCCGCCGCCATCATCCTTCATCGAGCGCCAGTTGGCCCGCAGCGATTGTTCGGAGCCGTCGAAGAGCACGATGGCATCGCCGGGCGCGCGGCCGACGCTGTCCTGCGTGCTGGCGTCGCCGGGGGTGACGACGGGCGGGATCGGCCGCTGGGCGCCGTGGACCTGCCAGTCGGTGCCGGGGAAGGCGGGGGTATCGGTGTGGGCGTGCAGGGTTTTGGCGTCCATGGGCGTCGGGGTTCCGTTCGACAAGGTTGCGCCACTTGCGCTCCGGCAACGTTGGGCCAAAGGCAATGGCGTGGCCGTGATCTTCCGCGCCGGCGGCGCGGCGTCAACGGGCGTAATCCGAATCGGGCCGAGAGCGGCTGACGCGGGGGCGAGGAAGCCGATGCACTGCGCCGGTCAGGAGTGCGTCAACAACGCAGGAAGGGCCACGACGAAGGCGCTGCGGGCCATGACGCGCGACAGGCCGGCGGCGCGGGCACGGGCGATAATGGCGGCATCGGTGTGAGCAACGAAGCCGACGACCTGTCGAGCGGCGGGGTCGGCCGCGAGCCAGGCGGCGGCGGCATCGAGGGCACCCTCAAGGTTGAGGTCGACGATGAGCAGCGGCGCGATCGCGGGCGACGCAGCGAGCTTGGCGGGGTCGCGGACGACGGTGAGCGGCACCGCGGCCGCCCGGGCCTCGGCCGTCAGGCGGCCGACGAACATGAGGTCGCGGACGAGGGCAATGGCCGGGGCGAGCGAGTCGGTCGGCGAATCGGTCATGGGATGCTCCGCGGCTTAGGGCACCGGCATGACGTCGCGCCCCTGATCGGCGGGCGCGGCCTCGGCCGGCGGCGCGGGCGTGGGGGTTGCGGGCGTGGCGGGGGTTGCGGTGGCGCCCGCGGCGCCGTCGGCGCCGGGCTTGCGCATCACGCCGTCCTGCACGGCGACGCTGCCGCGTTCCTGCACGGGGCGATCGGTCAGGTCGACGCGGGCGAAACGCTTGGCTTCGAGGAAGACGTCGGTGGCGACCTTGTCGCCGGCCACCACGTCGGACAGTTCCACTTCGAACACGAACGCGACGGTGGCGTCGGACTGCGCGACGCTGGCGAACAGGAAGTCGTCGGGTTGGTTGACGATGAGCGTGCCCGACGAGTCGAGCGTGCCGATCGGGAAGTAGTTGCGGCCGTTGGCAACGAGGCGGACGGAGCCGGGGCTGAACCGCACGAGGCGATCGGCGCCGTCGGCGGCGTTGTTGGTGAAGCGCGTCGGCACAACCAGCAGGCCCTGGCCGGGCCCGGGGCGTCGGCGGGCCTCAAGGTTCAGGTTGCGCATGCCCTTGAACTCGCCATCGCGCTGCGCGACCTGCGGCAGCAGCGCCAGCGCGTCGCCGACCTGCACCTGCTGTTCACCGGCGATGTTGAGCGCGGTCCGCCGGCCGCCGACCTCAACGCCCAACCGCTGGCCGAACAGTTCGAGCAGCCAATCCGGGTGGCTGGCCGACAGGGGATTGGACGTGGAGAGGGCGCCGTTGCTCAGGTGCGACACGAGGCCGATCGCCAGGTCGTCGGCGGGCAGCAGCATGCCCGACTGCGGCGCGTTCATATTGGGCGCCTGCAACTCGTCGAAGACGTGCGCGTCACGCTGCTGCGACCGCCCCGCCGCCGGCGGCGCGATCACGTAGCGCTCGGGCGTCAGCGGCATCCGGCTGTAGCCGAACAGCGCCGGGCCGAACGGCAGAGACTGGGCCGCGAACGCGAACAGGCCCACGGAGACCAGACCGGCCACCAGGCCCATAGCCGCCCCGCCCAGCTTCTCGGCCATCACCGGCAGGCGCAGGTTGCCCGGCACCATGCGGTCGCTGATCAGGCGCAGCACGATGTAGACGGTCGCGAACAGCACGCAGGTCACCATGGCGGTCGCCTGGTCGGCGTACTTGCCCTTCAGCATCGCCACGATCACGGTCTCGTGCCACCCGATCGCAATCGCGGCCGCGACGACCACGAAGATCGCGCTGAGCGTCGCGCTGAAGAACCCCTGCAGGTAGTGGAAGTACACCACCACGAACACCAACAAAATCATGAGAAGGCTGAAGATCATAAGCGACTTCCGTTATCAGGCGTCGGAATCGATTGGAAGAGCCCCGGGTTTCTCCAGGCTTCTTCGTCAGACGTTCGAGCGAAACCCCGGGCAAGCCCGGGGCTATGTGTTCCGGCTCGGACGCTATGCAGCTTCGGGCGACGAACCCTTGGCCTTGGCGTCGGGCCCGCGCAACACGCGGAGCACTTCCTGCACGCTCGTGTCCCCGCGCTCGACGACCTCCAGCGCGGCCTCCTGCAGGTAGCGCCCCTTCTGCTTGCGGAACGCCGCCTTTAGTTGGCTGCCCGAGTCGGCCAACAGCGCGGCACGCACGTCGTCGTCCACGTTCAGCACCTCGAACACGCCCACGCGCCCGGCGAAGCGCAGCTCGTTGCAGTAGGTGCAGGGCACGACCTCGCCCTTCTCGTTGCGCATGGGCTGCGATCGGGCCTGGAACAGCTGCGTGACCTTTTCGGGGTCCATGTTCAGCTTACGCAGGGTCGCCGGGTCGGGGCTGTAGGCGACCTTGCAGGCGTTGCAGAGCTTGCGCACGACGCGCCCGGTGATCACCATGCGCAGCTGCGAGTAGGCGGCCTTGTCGTTGCCGACGAGCTTGCGCCACATCTGCAACGCCTCGGTGACGCCATTGGCTCGCAGACCGACGTAGGCGCGATGTTCCTTGGCGAACTCGACCAGCAGTTGGGCCGACTTCGGCTCTTCCAGCGGCGAGACCATCATCACTTCCGGCTGCTGGCTGCCGACCCAGTCGACCATTCGCGACTCTTCGCCCGGCGGGGGCGTGCCGGGCATGGCGTTCTGCGTGATGCCTTCCAAGTCCTGGTCCGGCTCGCGCTCGACGCTCTGAATGTGCTCTACGAACGCGTCATGCGCTCGAATGAGGCCGTACAGCGTGCTGGTGAGGCCCTGCCCCTTCGGCGCGGCCACCAGCACGACACCGGTGCCCTCGGCAGCCGTCTCGCGGATAAGCTTGAGCTGCCGTGCGGTGAAACCGAGCGTGTCGGGCTTGAAGTCGTGTTGCTTCTTCTGATCGACGCGGATGCGCATCGTCTCACCGGCGCTGCTGCCGGCCGTGTTGATGACGAGGTCGTGCTTCTTGCCGTTGACGGCGACCTTCACCTTGCCGCTCTGCGGCTTGCGGCGGTCCTTCGTGTCCATGGCCGCGTAACCCTTGGCCATCGCGATGACACCGGCGGCGTTGTTACGGTCCATCTCGTGAGCACGGTAGCCCACGCCGTCCACGATGTAGCGGACCACGGCGCCCTCACCGTTCGGCACCACTTCGACGATCTCGGCGTTGCGGCGGAGCGGGTCGGAGAGCGATGCCTGCAGCAGATCGTAGGTCGCGCGAAGCGGGTCCTCGGCCTTGGGGGCCACGTGCGGCGAGCCATTGCCCTGCAGGAACGACACCTGGTCGGGGATCTCGGTGACCGTCTTCTCCTTCGGCTTGCCGAAGCTGAAGGCCTCCTTCATTTCGCCCTTGAGGTCCTTCAGGCCCACCTTGGCATTGCGCATGTAAAGGTAGACGCCGATATCGATGCCGAAGAACAGCAGCAGCGCCAGGAAGGAAACAATGAACCCGAACGGGATCAGGAAGAACGCGGCGGCCCCCACCACCATGCCGCCGAGCAAGCCCGCATTAATCTGTTCACGCGGCAGGTGGGCGTAAACCGCGTCTTTATCGGCCCAGGTGAGCAGTTTGGCCCAGACCACGATGACGATCAGGAACGGCACGACCTTGATCAGGCTGATGTAACCGCCTGTTTCCACCGCAGCCACGAGAGACAATTGCAGCATTCGGTCTCCTAACATCACCGCCCGCCTGGCGGTAGAGCATCAATTCTACCCGCGATCCGCAAGGCGGTATAGCCACGACCTTGGTGGCGACAGGGTCACACCAGCTGGATCAGGCTCGGATCAGCTTTCCAGCCGGGCGACCACCGCGTCGCCAACGGCCTGCGTGCCGGCGGTGCCGCCGAGGTCGCGGGTGTGGTTGGCCTTGTCGGTGATCACCTCGCGGCACGCGGTGTTGATCGCCTCGGCCGCTTTGGGTTGGCCCAGGAAGTCCAGCATCATCGCGACGCTCAGGAACGTCGCGATCGGGTTGGCGTACCCCTTGCCCGCGATGTCGGGCGCGCTGCCGTGCACGGGCTCGAACATGCTGGCGGTCTGCTTGGTGGGGTTCAGGTTGCCGCTGGCCGCCATGCCCATGCCACCCTGAATGGCCGCGCCAAGGTCGGTGATGATGTCGCCGAACATGTTCGTCGTCACGATCACGTCGTACGTCTGCGGCTTGGTCACCATGTACATCGTGCAGGCATCGACGTGATGGTATTCCGTCTTGATGTCCGCGTACTCGCTCGCCACCTCGTCGAACGCGCGCTGCCACAGGTTGTGTGCAAACCGCAGCACGTTCGTCTTGGCGACCAGCGTCACCTTCTTGCGGCTGAACTGCTTGGCGTACTCGAACGCGTAGCGAATGGCACGCTCCACGCCGTGCCGCGTCGTCACCTCGATCTGATTGGCGACCTCGTGCTTCGTATTCTTGTAGAGGAAGCCGCCGTTCTGGCAGTACAGCCCTTCCGTGTTCTCCCGGACGATCACCATATCAATGTCGCCCGGCTTCACGTTCGCCAACGGCGTCGGCACGCTCGGCAGCAGCTTCGTGGGGCGCAGGTTGATGTACTGATCGAGCTCGAACCGCATCTTCAATAAGATGTCCGTCTCGATCAGCCCCTGCGGGATCTGCGCATTGCCCCGCGGGTCGGCACCCACCGCGCCGAACAGGATCGCATCGTGGGCGGCCAGTTCCTTTAGCGCCGAGTCAGGCAGCGTGATCTTCGTCTTCAGGTAATGCTCTGCCCCGAAGGGGTAGTCGGTGGTGGTGTACGTGAACCCGAACTTCTTGGCCGCCGTCTTCAGGACCTTCAGCCCTTCCGGAACCACTTCCTTACCCACGCCGTCACCGGGCATCACCGCGATCTTCATATGCCAATCCTTCGTTGTTTGAGGGATTGGGGACGATAGCGACGGGCGGTCGGCGATGCAATCGTGGCGGCCGCTGCTCCCGATCTGGCATTAAAAATAACTTTGCGAGCAATGGGATCGGGTAACGCCGAGTCGGGCGGGGGCTTCGGTGGGAGCGTGCTATGCCTGAACGATTGGCTCGACGGCGCTACAGTCGGGTAGAGCGGCTACTTTCGAGACCAGTACAACCTTGGTTGCAATGCGGTCGTGCCGCAGCACTCACGTGCGACGCGGGCGCCAAAACTCGGCGCGTTCCCGTCGCACGTGAGGGCATAAGTACTTCTTTCGAGCGCCCCCACCGTTCAACGATGGGTCGCCATGTTCGCCGATCCGGAGATGACCGTCAGCGAGTCGAGGTTGACCCCCTCATTGGTGTTGTTGATCAAGCGGACGACGTTGGCGCCCGCCGTCAAATCGAGCGTGAGCGTCATGATGCCCCAGGACGACCAGGAGCCAGTGTTGGGCATAGTGAGGTTGGCGTGGGTAACCGCTCCATTCACGGCCACCCTCAACGGCCGACCGCTCGTGCTGCCGTTGGCGTACCGAAGCTGCACCGTGGTCGCGCCGCCGGCCGCGCGGTCGATGGGCAATTCGACGTACGATCCGGCGGTGCCGAGGTCCGCGTAACCGCTACCGGTGTAGCCGCCGTTGCTCGACTGCTGCGTTACGCCGATCAGCCTCACATCCTCCAGTTGCACTACTTTCGTGTCGCCAATCGTCAACGAGTCAAGGTTCGGGCCACCCGCGCTATCGGCCCACAGGTTTAACGAATTCACGGACCGAATCATTGGGACGGTGACCGACACGGTGCGCCAGGTCGACCACGAGCCGGTTGGTGGAAACGCGAGCGTCGTGGTAGTGCCGCTGCTACTGTCGATGGTAAGGGGTCGGTCGATGGCGCTTCCGTTGGCGTAGCGGAAGGTAATGACAACGGGCCCGTCGGCGATGCGGTTGACCCGGAACTGGACTCGCGATCGAGTATTGAAGTCGGCGAACCCGCTGCCGGTGTAGCCGGCGTGGTTGTTGCCCAGCAGTGTACCGTAGTAGAACCTCGCAGCCTCGGCCTCCAGCGTCGTCGTGGGAACGACCGGGACGATCGTCATCTGGTCGAGGTTCGCGCCACCGGCAGCCGTGGTTGCCACGATCTGGATGGTGTTGGCGCCCTCGACGAGGTAACCGCCCGCATTAACGGTACCCCAATCGCCCCACCCGCCCTGTGGCGAGAACTGGAGCAGGTTCACCTGCTCACCGTTGACGTAGATCGCCATCGGCCGTGGGCCCGTGCTTCCGTTAGCAAAGCGGAACAACAGTGTAACCAAGGCGGGCGATTCGCGGTTGAACGTAAACGTGACGGCAGAGCCCTGCCCCCCAAAGTCGGCGTAGCCGGTGCCGTTGTAGCCTGAATGCTGCGAAGCGACGCCCGTGCCGCCGGTTAGGAAAGCCGACTCGGCCTGAAGCGTGACGGGGGACTGGCTGTTATCGACGGGGTCGCCGACGACTCGGAACAACACCGTCTGCTGCACCTCGGTCATCGACTTAAAGTACTGGTCCCCACTGACCACCACGATACGGCCGGCCTGATCCACGGCCAGGCCGTTACGCGGTGGCGCCACTTCGCCGTTGTACTGGACTGTGTAACGACGCATACCAGGCGTCAATGCATCTGGGGCAAACGTGACGTCGGGCGTCAGATCGGAAGCGTCATACCGTGCCAGGTAACGTGGGCCGTACGACAGTGAACCCGTCACGTACAGCGACCCATCGGAATAAGCGACACCGGTTCCCGCGCGGGTTTCCTCGTTTACCACGCCAAGACCCGCTGTGCGCGCCTTCAGCACACCACCGGCGGTGTCCAGAAGTAGGAGGCCGTTAAAGGGGATGTATGTCCCGTACTCGCTGCTCCACCGCGACACGGCGCCAACCGCCGCGACGTTGCCATTCGGCAGCACGACCAAATCGTGCAGCGTTGCCCCGCTTACTACCGTACCGTGGCCACCATATGAATAAGTTCCGTAGTCGGCCCAGTCATAAAGGTTGGACGTGAAGACGTCGGTGGCGCGCGTACCGTTCTCATTCAACGCCAAGAGATAGAAACGCTCGTATGGTCCATGGGGGGTCTGCCCCGCGTGGGCCGTGCCAGCGACAACAAGCCTACCGGTCGGAAGGATGTCGATCGAGGACCCCGTGAGGCCATGGCCACCGGCGTCTGCACGGTATAACCCGCTGCCGAAGCCACCAAAGGTGGTGTCTTGGTCTCCTGTGGCCGTCAGGCGCGCGACGACGATGCGGGACTCGCGAGTGTCAAAGACGTTCGGCGTCGACGTGCCGACGAGCAGCACCGCTCCATCGTCCTGTATTGCGATGTCGTTCACGCGGTCGTCGGTCGTGCCGACGTGCCATGCAACCTTCCCGTCGCCACTGAACGATCCGTCGAGCGTGCCGTTGGCGTTCAGGCGGGCGATGGCGAAGTCGGTGCCGACGTCGAACGTGGAGGTCGTGTACCCACCGACCACGATCTTGCCTTGGGGCGTGAGCGCGACGGCGGTCGCGTAGTCGTCGTCACGCAGGTCGACGTATGCCAGCCCGTCGCCGCTGAACGACGTGTCGAGCGTGCCGTTGACGTTGTAGCGGGCGACGATCATGTCGCGGTCGCCGCTGGTCGTGTGCCCGACCGCAATAATCTTGCCATCGGCCCGGACAACCGTCGCAGTAAATTGGGCGTTCGCGATTGCCGGCGCGATGCCGTCGCCGCTGAACTCTGTGTCGAGAGCGGACGCTGACAGGAGCGTGCGTGCCTCCAACTGTTCGATCAGCGTAAGCCGGCGAACGGAAGATGAAGTGCGACGGATTTTGCGGTTGTGAAGGCGCATAGCAGCATTCCTTGCTTTGGCGTAGGACTTCCAGAACACCATCAGTTGCGGAGTCGGGCCCCTTAGAACGTAAACCGCCAGTTTGCCAGCGTCACCCAAACGCCTGCGGCCGATTCACTTGCACCACGGTACCGCTGCAACGACCGCCGCGTCAACGGATGAACCGACCGCTACCTCTAATTGGCACCGAACGAGTTACGACCGCACGGCCGAGCGTTTCGCATTGCGCGCCGGCGTAGCGCGTGGGCTATAATCGGCACCATGTCGATCTACCCCCTTACCGCCAAGTTCACGCTAGCCGACCTGCGCAACGCCCGCGTTAGTGGCCGGCGGGTGCCGATGTTGACGTGTTACGACTACACGACCGCGCGGCTCATGCACGACGCGGGGGTGCCCTTCATCCTGGTGGGCGACAGCGCCGCCAACGTCATCCTGGGCCATTCGACGACGCTGCCCGTGTCGCTGGAGTTCATGAGCGAGATCACCGCGGCCGTTCGACGCGGCGCGCCGCAGGCGCTTCTCGTGGCGGACCTGCCGTTCGGCAGCTATGGCGGGTCGGTGGAGCGTGGGTTCGAGTCGTCCATCCGATTGATGAAGCAGACCGGCGCCGATCTGATCAAGATCGAGACGGCCGAGGGTCATTTACCGCTCGTGCGCCAACTGGCCGACGCCGGCGTGGGCGTAATCGCGCACATGGGCCTGCGGCCACAGTCGGTGGGCGTGGTAGGTGGGTTCCGCGCGCAAGGTAAGACCGCCGACGATGCGATGGAAATCGTCTCGCTGGCCATCCGCATGCAGCAGGCGGGCGCGGTTGCGATCTTGCTGGAAGCCGTGCCGCCTGAAGTCGCTGAGAAGGTGGTGGAAGAGACGAACGTGCCCGTCATCGGTTGCGGCGCCGGCCCGGCCTGCCATGGGCACGTCGTGGTGACGCACGACATCCTGGGATTAACGCCCCACCGCCCGAAATTCGCCCCGCTGTTGGGCGACGTGGCGACCCCGATGCGGGCGGCGCTGGCGGCGTACGTGGAGCAGGTGCAGGGCGGGGCCTATCCCGCAGCCGAGCACAACTACAACATGACCGCTGACGAGAAACGGAAGTTTTTGACGTCGTCGCAGCGCGAGGCATCCACCTATCATGAGTCGGGGCCTTGGTAGTTCGCATCTGCTAGCAACCAATCGCCCTCACGCGCGTGATTGAAGACGACGCGCCCCGGCCGACGCTGTGGGCGCATGGATGATTTCAGGAGCAGCAGATGAGCCTTTCCAAGAAACCGCTGGCCACCCTCGCCTTGGCCGCCGCATGCACCGCCGCCGGATACGTGGGCTTCGATGCATTCGAGAACGCCCAATTCGCGCGGGCCGAGCAGCGCGTCGACGCGACGCGCGAGCAGCTCTCGAGCGTCAATGACCTGGCGAGCGTGTTCAAGAGCGTCAACAAGGTGATGGAGCAGTCGGTCGTCAGCATCGAGGTGACGAAGACCAGCCGCGCCGCGGTGAACACGGAGAACCTACCCCCGCAGTTCCGCCGGTTCTTCGACCGCGACGGTGACGGCGAGCCCGATATGGGTGGTGGCGAACCGCAGCGCGGGATTGGTTCGGGCGTGATTATGGAGGTCGACGGTTCGACCGCGTACATCGTCACCAACAACCACGTGGCCGGCGACGCGCAGGAGATGGAGATCACACTGTCCGATGGCCGCGTGATCGACAACGGCAAGCTCCTCGGCACCGATCCCAAGAGCGACCTCGCCGTCGTGAAGATCACTGCCGACCGCGTGATGGCCGCCAAGTGGGGCAACAGCGACCAGCTGTCCAAGGGCGACTGGGTGCTGGCTTTCGGCAGTCCGCTGGGATACGTCGGTTCGATGACGCACGGCATCGTGAGCGCGCTGGAGCGCCAGAGCAACCCGCGCGGTGGCGTGGGCGTGCTGGGGCCGGGCGGGTACGAAAACTTCATTCAGGTCGATGCGCCGATCAATCCCGGCAACAGCGGTGGCCCGCTGGCCAACGTGACGGGCGAGGTGATCGGCATCAACACCGCCATTGCGTCGCGCACCGGTGGCTTCCAGGGCATTGGCTTTGCCATCCCGAGCAATCAGGCGAAGCCGATCTACGAGTCGCTGAAGAACACCGGCAAAGTGACGCGCGGCTGGCTCGGTGTCGAGATCGCCGACGTCGCCCGCCTGCAACAGCAGGCCAAGGCAGCGGGCTATAACGGCACCACCGGCATCCTCGTCAATGGCGCGCTCCGTGGCACGCCGGCGTTCGGCAAGCTGCAGCCAGGCGACGTCATCACGTCGATGAACGGCAAAGAGCTGCGCAACACCCAGGAACTGCGTAACGAGATCGCCGTCACCAAGCCGGGCACTGAAGTCACGTTCGGCGTGACGCGCAACGGTAAGACGAGCGACGTGAAGGTGACGGTCGGCGCTCAGCCCGACGACGTGAACATGGCCCGCGGTGGACCCCAGAGCGGCCCCCCCGGGCAGGCAAGCGTGGAATCGATGGGCTTCAAGGTCGCCGACGCCACCGACGCGCTGCGTCGCCAGTTCGGCATCGAAGAGGCCGGCGACGGCGCCCTCGTGACGGCCGTCGATGCCAGCAGCACCGCCGCCGCGGCCGGGTTGCGGGTGGGTGACCTGATCACCAAGATCAACGATCAGGAAGTGAACAACGCCACCGCTGCTCGCGACGCGCTGCAGAAGGCCGACCCCAAGTCCGACTTCAGCATGCTGGTCGTCAGCAAGCAGGGATCGCGCCTCGTCTTCATCCCGGCCGAGGCCATAGGTGGCGGCGGTCAGTAGGCTGCCTCTTTGAGAAGCTGTGAGTTGACAAACAAGCGTGGGCGACCGTCTCGGTCGCCCACGCTTGTTCAGTTTCACGGCCAGAGCGCCCCGTAAATGCAGTTCGTCATCCTGAGGTACTCCGAAGGATCTCCCCCCGTATTCGCTACGAGAAGAAAGAGATCCTTCGGAGTACCTCAGGATGACGATGTCCGCTGAAGACTCTTGACTCACCCACTCCCCAATTAGATCACTTCCAGATAATCCTTGTCCGGCAGCTTCGGGAACGGGTTGGTCGGCAGCGTCTGGTACCAATAAGCGACGCTGGCGAGGTCGTCCTGCAACGGCAGGAACCGCTCGCCACTGCGCCAGCCGAGGGCTTGAATGGTGATGCGCAGATCATTCTTGAACCGCACCGGGTCCACGATGTGCCAGCGATACAGCCCGAAGCGCTGCTGCACCTCGTACATGTTGCCCGTCCCGTTGCCACGCAGGACCTGCGGCATGCCCGCGTAGGGCGTCGTGAACTCCTGGTAGCGTTTCTCGGCCTTGTTCTCGAAGTTGTAGCTGCCGCAGAAGTAGTCCTCGGTGCCGGTGCCGCAGATCGTCGGGTATTCCTTGTCGCCGTCCATATAGAACTTGATCTCACCCTCGCCCCACCAGCCGTTGTTGTTGACGCCCCACGCCATGTAGGTGCCCACGTACTGGCCGCGGCCCTGGATGCCGTCGACGATCGTGTACACCTCCTTGTACGGCACCGGGTTCACCCGGCGAAACTGCGCGTGGAAATAGCCGACGTCATCCGGCACCTGCGTTAGCGTGTAGTTGATCTGGTAGAAGATCGCGATGTCCTTCACGTCCAGGTTGGTCATCGTGATGCGGCAGCGCTTGCGGAACGGCATCTCCCAATAGCAGTTGAACGCGCTGCCGGGGTTCACGCAGACCGGCAGGCTCGACACTTGCGCAAAACGCGGCGTGCCGATGTTGAACCCGTTGCCCCACCCGCTGGCGAAGAAATCGCCCACCGGGCACTCCACGCTCGGCGTCTCCTGATCGTCCCAGTAGATGCGCAGGATGCTCCACCGCCAGACCGCGCTCACGGTCATCCAGATCTGCTGGACCGCCCCCGGCCCTTCGATGTCGGCGATCGTCAGTTCCTGCCCCGGCTTAATCCACAGGTATGGCGAGATCTTCCAGCCTGGCCCAAGGTCGCGGGCGCAGTGGGCGCTGACGCCTTCGGTCGCCATGCCGCCTTTGCCTTTCTCACCGGTAATGTTCTCCGCGCTTATGGATCGCGTCTCCGCGTCCGAGAACCGCGCGAGGTTGCCGAGGTGCATGCCGAGTCCGTTGAACATGATGGGGTTCCTTCCAATTAAGCAGGTGCGACTGCAACTGTTGCGGAAGCGTACCGGATTTGCCGAAGGCGTCAAAACGTCGTTTCCGTAGGAAGTTGCCTTCGGTGGCGTCGTTACAGGTGGCACGTTCGCGCTTGCCGGCATGAACCGCAGTTGCGACCGCGCGGCAGGCGTTATCAGACTCGGGGGAAGCCCGCGACGGTCCGCATCGCCAGCTTTTAGAACGTATGTTCCAGGTGGCGGCGTTCGCGTGGGTGCGCAAATGTCGGCCGAGCGTGTCGGTCTCGCCAGACCAAGGAATAAATCTGTGTTTGATAAAATCGTCTCAGGTCTCCGTCTGCGCCGTGCCACTGCCAGCGTCATCGAACGCCTTGAGGACCGCCGCCTGATGGCCGCCGACGCGTCGGCAGTTCACGCGATGCCGCTCGTGCTCGAGTTCGATCAAAGCGCCGGCGGCATCCTCGACCGCGATGGTCAGGGTACCGGTTTCAGCGGCGTGCAGGCGATCAACGGTGGCAACGCCTACCAGCCCGCGTTGATCGACCTCGACCCCGTCACCGGCCTGCTGAAGATCACCGCGAAAGGCACCGCCAGCGCCGGCAGCAACTTCGAGGCCGACAGCTCGATGAAGAACGGGCTGGAGACGAAGTTTGACGCCACCGTCGCCGGTGGCTTCTCGATCGGCGTGCGGCTGGTGGGGCCGCTGTCGAACTTCACGGGGCGCAACGATCAGGCCGGCATCTCGTTCGGGCCCGATCAGGACAACTACATCAAGCTGGTCGCGATCAACGTCGGCGGCAAGCAGTACATCCAGTTCATCGATGAGATGAAGGTCGGCAGCACCTACGTGCACTCGGTGGCGGTCGGGGCGTCGTACACGAGCATCGGCAAGTTCAGCGATATCAACTCGCTCGACCTCGTCATGCACGGCAACGCGGCGACAGGCAAGGTGAGCGCGTATTTCAGCATCAACGGTGGCCCGCTGACGAAGGTCAGCCACGAGGTCACGCTGAGCGGCCGGAAGCGCGCCGACTTCTTCAGCGGCGCCGCGACTGCCGGCCTGGCCGTCGTGAAGAAGAACAACGACGCCGCCGACTTCACCGCGACGTTCGATCGGTTCGAGACCTACGCGGGCCAGCCCGTCTCGATGCCGGCGCCGTCGACCAATCCCCCTCCGGTGGTCACAAATCCGCCGCCCGTGGTGACTGATCCTCCTCCGGTCGTCACGAATCCGCCACCCGTGGTGACTGATCCCCCTCCGGTCGTCACGAATCCACCACCCGTGGTTGAACCGCCCGTCATCGTGCGGCCGACCGTGACGGCGGTCAGCCCGGCGGCCAACGCCACGAACGTGTCGCCGATGAACACCACCGTGACGGTCAAGCTGAACCTCGGCGCGTCGGAGATCGTCGACGCCAGCACGCTGACCAACGCGAACGTGGGCCTGTACCGCGCCAGCGACAACACCCGCATCGAGACCACGGTCGCCCTCGCGTCCGACGGCACGCTCGTGCTGGGCGCGGTCGGACTGCTGCAGGAGAACACGACGTACACCGTCGTCGTCACCGACGGGCTGAAGAACGAGGCCGGCACTGCCTTCATGCCCTACAGCGCGACGTTCACCACGGGGCTGACGCCGGTGAAGATCGCGGTGAGCGGGACGAAGTACTATTTCAACGACGTGCGCCTCACCAGCGGCACGAACGTCGCCGGTGCGGCGCAGGCGATCACCATCACGAACACCGGCACCGCGGCGCTCGTGCTGAACGCCGGCGACGCCTTCACGCTGAGCGGCGCCAATGCCGATCAGTTCGTCCTGCTGAACAAGCCGAGCGGCACGACCACCGTGCAGCCTGGTCAGAGCTTCAAGCTGAACGTCGCGATGAACGCGACCTCGCTCGGCTTGAAGACGGCGACCCTGACGATCGTCAGCAACGACCCGCTTCGCCCAACGATCACGGTCGCGCTGCGCGGTCTGGGCACCGCCGGCGTTGGGGGCAATAACGAACCGTCGCTGCAGGCCATCCTGGACCTGTACGAAATCCCGGTCAACACTGGCGACAGCAACCCCGCCACCACGGCGCTCTACAGCGCCACGGAACTGCTCAGCAACAGCGAGGAAATCGCCGGCATGGAGCGGCTGTTGCGCGCCAATACCGCGCTGCCGGTCACGATCACGCCGCTGGCAGTCATGGGCGTGTCGAGCAGCCCTGTGCTGACGTTCGGCTATTACGACCCCGGGACGACCGGCGCCAAGACCGCCCTTTTCACCGTCGGCAACGCCGACGCGCAGAGCGTCGCTCCGACCATTAGCGGCATCACCTCGTTCACGCCGGCGGGCACCAAGAGCTTCGGCCTGTACGCGACCTGGCCCGGCTTCAAGAACGCTGACAACCTCAACTTCCGTGACTCGTTCAGCGAGGATGCGCTGAACACCTGGGCGACGCAGAACACTCACAAGTTCCGCTTCTACCCGATGAAGACCGCCGACGGCGCCGTGGTCGCCAACAGCTACATCGTGGCCGCGGAAGACTTCGACGGCAGCTACGATAGCAACGATATCGTCTTCATCATCTCCAACGTCCAGCCCGCAGCGGCCGGGCCGGAGATCGGCGTGAAGAGCAACGACAACGTTGGCTTCGACAACCGCCTCCTGTTCCACCGCATCGGCACGCAGAACGCCACGATCGGCGACGTCGTGCGCGACGTGAACTCGCTGCGCATCCGCAATACCGGCAGCCAGGACCTGACGATCAGCAACGTGACGGTTCCGAGCGGTTGGATCCTGCTGGACGCGCCCACGCAGCCCATCGCGCCGGGCGCCTTCTACGATCTGAAGGTCCAGTTCGTGTTCGACGGCGGCAACTCGGCCAGCACGCGCTCTGGCACGCTGACGTTCAACACCAACGACGCCGACGAACCGAGCGTCTCGGTGACGCTGGCCGGGCGGTACCAGGTACAGTCGGAAAACGACCGCGAGCCCAACCTGCAGGCGATCTTCAACCTGTTCGGCTACAGGACGCAGGCGCTGTCGTCCGGGCAGTCGTTCACCGCCAATAAGGGCAAGGTCGAAGCGTTCGGCGATGAGGTCCTGAGCCCCTACTGGCAGCAGGCCGACAGCCAACGGCCGGTGCAGGTGCGCCAGCTGGCCGCGTTCCACACGCAGGGCAGCAGCGCCACGATCCGCCGACACACCAAGGGCAGCACGTCGCTCACGTCGATCGTGACGCACGACAATCGCGAGGCGCAGTCGATCCTACCCCACCGCTCGAGCACGGGCGGAACGCTGGACGCGTTCGGGTCGTTCAACGCCACCGGTACGTTCGGCTTCAACCTCGACGGCGAGTGGAGCGACGACACCCTCAACCCACAGGAAAAGCCGGGTGGCGGGTACGGACACCACGTGCGGTTCTACGTCGCCAAGGACGCCAGCGGCAACGTGATTCCCAACACGTACCTTGCGGTGATGGACTACCGGAGCATCAACTACGACTTCCAGGACAACGTTTATCTCATCAGCAACGTCAAGCCCGAGGGCCCTGCGGTCCCCACTGGGTTGGCCGCGGTGCCGACGAACGAAGGCATCGCGCTCGACTGGACCGACAACGCCGCCCGCAACCTCGCCGGCTACAACGTCTATCGTGGCACGACGGGCAACGGTACGTACGCGAAGGTAAACGACGCGCCGCTGACGGTGTCGCAGTTCCACGACACCACCGCGCCGAGCGGGCAGGCGGTTTACTACCGTGTGACCGCGATCGACACCTTCGGCACCGAGTCGGCCGTGGCGGCGATCAGCGGCAGTTGGCCGAGCGACGCGATCCCACCCAACACGCCGACCGGCCTGGCGGCCGTCGAATCGAGCGGCGGCGTCTCGCTGACGTGGAGCGCGAACGCCGATGTGGACCTGGCCGGGTACGATGTCTACCGCAGCAGCGCGGCCAACGGCACGTTCACTAAGTTGAACGCCACGTTGCTGACCGGCACGTCGTACGCCGACACCACCGCGCCGGTCGGCGCGACGAGCTATTACCGGCTGGTCGCGGTCGACACCGCTGGCCTCAACTCGACGCCAGCGTTGACGAACGCGACGACACCGGTCCAACCGGTCGCGCCCGCACAGCCGACGAACCTGATGTTCACCAGTTCGATCAACGGCATCACGCTCGACTGGGACGACAATCCCGAAGCGAACCTGACTGGCTACAACGTCTACTTCGCCACCTCGGCCAACGGAACGTACGAGAAGCTGAACGACGCGCTGCTGACGAGCTCGTTCTTCAGCCACACGACCGCCCCGACGGGCATCGCGAGCTACTATCGCGTTGCTGCGGTAAACGTGAACGGTTTGGAGTCGGCCTTCGCGATTGGGAGGGAGACGCGCATGGAGTAAACAAGTCGAAGTGGATCAGGTTCAAGCTCCGGACTGGCTGCCAACGCGGTCAGTCCGGATTTAGGTGTCACACCCGCTCATCTCCGTGGGAGAGGTCGCGGCGGTTTCAGCGAATCGAGAGAATCAAAAAAATTACAGCTTTTTTTGCTTTCGGAGCGATCCGAAGATATATCATTGAGCAGTTGAAGACTTAGGGATATGAGTACTGAAGCGGTCAAACCTCAAGCGTTGCGTCGTCCTCCGGGAGGCGGGCGCGTCACGCTGGAGCACCTCGCAGCGGCGACCGGACTGGCTCGGACGACGATTTCCGACATCATGAACCGCAACGTCGGCACGAAGTACTCCGCCGAGACGCGCGATCGCGTGATGAAGGCCGTCAACGAACTGGGCTACTTGCCCGTTCGGGCGGCCCAGCAGTTGGCGCGCGGGCGTTCGGGGCAGATCGGCCTGATGCTGACGCGCGACTTCTCGAACCCGTTCTTCGCCCGCGTCGCCGACGTGGTTGAACGCGAGGTGCGTAAGCTCGGCTACCGCCTGCAGATGACCGTCACCGACGGTGAAGAGGGCTCCGAGGCTGAGCGCTTGCGCCAGTTGCAGAGCGACGCGGTCGAGGGCCTCATCATCGGTCCCGTCTACGAAAAACTCGACTTGGACATGCACGCCAACCTGCTGAAGGGCAGCCTGCCCACCGTGCTGTTTGGTGGCTCGATCGGTAGCGTGTTCGATGAGGTCGCCATACACGATGCGATCGGTTGGCGGCTGGCGATCCAACACTTGACGGAACGCGGCCATCGGAACATCGCGTTCCTATCTGCCCCACCAAGCCGCTTGACCGCGGACAATGTCAACGAGCGGTTCAGCGCGCTGCTTGAGCTGCGGGTCGCGGGCGTGTTCCACGCCGAGTGGATCTTCTGGCAGCACGACACCGGCCGCTTCGAGGATTCACTGGCCGTCAGTCGCGAGTTTTCGCAGCGGTGGTTACAAGCGCCCGCAGACGACCGCCCGACCGCGGTCATCTGTCATAACGACCAGGTGGCGTTGACCGCGCTGTCGGCGTTCCACGAGGCCGGCATCCGCGTGCCTAACGACCTGTCGCTCATCGGCTGCGACAACCTGCCGGAAAGCGCGTACCTCGTGCCGTCCCTGACGAGCATCGACAACCATGTCGACGAGCAGATGCGGCAGGCCGTGAACCGGTTGATGGCGCGGATCGAGTCGCCTGGAGCGGACCGGGCAACGATCGTCGTTCAACCGTCGCTCGTAACGCGCGGGTCGGTCATTTCAGTACATCGTGAACCGTAGAATCTGAAAACCAACTATTTCTGACTGATATTTTGAAGTTTTCGGAGCGTTCCGAGTAGGAAATTACGATTAACAAGTTAGGAATATTTGGAAGCCGGGACATCCGCGCTGAAGCACCTTCGATATCAACGTGATTCTTGAATGCGCTGGGTTGCCAAATGTCGGCCAGCCCCGCACCAGGCCATTATCTTCTTGGAGAGGAAACCAAATGCATTGCAAGTCCAACATTCTCGCCACGACCTTCGTCACCTGCGCGATCGCCGCCGCGATGACCGCCCCGACGGCTTCGGCGGCGCCGTTCTACGACAACGATTTCAGTGGTGACGCCGTGGGCGCGCGTCCCAACGGCTTCACGATCAACTTTCCCACCCCGGCTAACGTCGGTGATGGCAGTATGGCCGGGGACGTCGGCGTCACGGTCGTCGGCACGTCCGCCATTGGTGGCGGGAACGCGCTGCGCATGTACGATCAATCTGGTGGAAACGGTGCCACGTTGGTCAGGGCCAGCACCGCCCTGACCACGGCCACCGATTCAGGCCTCTTCAGCTTCAACTTCACCGCGGGCCCCAACCTTACAGCCAATATTGGCAACTCGTTCTTGCGCGTCGCGCTGGGCACGACGGGCGTTGACGCATCGTCGTCGTCGTCCACGAGCAACTTCCAGCGCATCAGCTTCGATAGCACGCCTGTGGGCACGTCTGGAACGTTCCGCGCCAGCAACGTCACGAGCGGCAGCTTAGAGGACACGACCGTTGGGACCGGCTTCACGGAGACCGCCAACAACCTTGTCGAGATCGTCTTCAACCGCACGTCGACACCGATCGTTTACGATAAGGCCGGCGCGCAGGCGGTCGCGGCCGGCAAGTACGACCTGTACCTCAACAGCACCCTCGTGGCCAACGACTTCGTGATGCGCGCCGGCACGACCGCCGTCGGTGCGATCGGGTTCGGAACCGGTGGCAGCCAGGCCGGCGCCGACTGGATCGTCGACAACGTGAACGTCAGCGCCGTACCCGCGGCCGTTCCAGAGCCGGCGACGCTCGGCGTGTTGACCATCGCCAGCCTGGGCCTGCTGGCCCGCCGGCGTCGGACGATGGCGTAAGGATTTAGGGCGGTTCTGCCGCCGCCGGAGATTCCCGGTGGCCCCCTTAACGGTGGGCCGCCGGCTTGCCCGCGTCGCGAGGCGCGGCTGACACATGCAGGAGACCGGCCGTGTTGACCCGGCACGTCGCGTCTGGCCCGAAGAAGGCCGATGCGAGAGTGACAAACAGTGAATGGAAGAACCAGTCGTCTAGGAGATGCCATGTCCCCCCGCAATCCCAGTCTCGCCCGCGGCTTTACCCTGGTGGAACTACTCGTCGTCATCGGGATCATCGCGCTGCTGATCAGCATGCTGCTGCCGGCGTTGAACAAGGCCCGGCAGTCGGCAGTGAAGGTGCAGTGCGCGGCGCAGCTACGGCAGATCGGGCAGGCGGTCACGCTGTACACGCAGAACGAGCGCAGCAAGAACAATAAGCTCGGCGTGCTACCCGCGTTGGATCGCAGTTGGATGGGGCCTGCGTTCACGTGGAACTACAGCCAACCGTTGAAATGGGAGTTCCAGAAGTACCTGTCCAGCCTGGCGCCGGGGCAGGCGAACCGGATCATGTTCTGCCCTGCCTTCGGGTCAAGCGCTACGAACGCGCAGCGGGTCGGAACCAACAATCAGAACCTGTACGGCTACAATCCTTGGCTCGCCAACTCGTTCGGTTTTTCGGGCGCACTGGAGAGCCGTCCCGCGTCGTCGTTCCGACCCGCCGCCGAACGCGTCGTGTTTGCCGATGCGTTCGACAACGCGCTCTACAAGTTCGGGCAGCCCGGCGGGGGCGGCTGGTCTCAGGACATGTTCAACACGACGTTCGACTACCGGCACGGGTTCTCGGCCAACGT
This sequence comes from Tepidisphaeraceae bacterium, assembly GCA_035998445.1. Classification (NCBI taxonomy): domain Bacteria; kingdom Pseudomonadati; phylum Planctomycetota; class Phycisphaerae; order Tepidisphaerales; family Tepidisphaeraceae; species Tepidisphaeraceae bacterium. The sequence goes on from DASYHQ010000013.1 coordinate 334,020, forward strand.
GCTGTTCCTCGACGGGCACGTCCAGGACTTTAGAGACGCGCGGCCCACAGTAGGTCCCAACCCGCTGCCGGCGCGCGACGCGTTCGTCGGACCGGAATAACGCCGGACATGGGCGGCGCGCCGCATCGCACGCGCTGTCGCGGGACGCCCGCGAATTCCGCGGCTGTATGCGACGTCCGCCGTGACGTTAATTGCAACGAAAGGTAAACGTGCCCCTTTACAATCCCTGTCCCATAACGAGCACTGCCAACGTGCGATTGGCGGCGGCGGCGACGACCGAACGGTCCGTCACGCCGCCAAACGCCGGGTTCACACTGGTCGAACTGCTCGTGGTTATCGGGATCATCGCGCTGCTGATCAGCATACTTCTACCCTCCCTGCACAAGGCACGGCAGGCGGCGCTGAAGGTGCAGTGCGCCAGCAACCTGCGTCAGGGTGGGCTGGCCATCAGTCAATATCTGCAGTTGTCGAAGGGGCGCCTGCCCCACCGTGGGGTATGGCCCAACAGTGGCGAAAGCTGGTACACGCCGATCAGCCGCCTGACGGGAAGGCTGACGGAGAATTCGGCTCAAAAGAACCACGTGACCGGTTCAACAATGAGCGATGCCAAGCAGATCCTGCCCCAGGGCATCTGGTCATGCCCCTCAATCGGCGGCCAGGAGTTTGGCGGCGACACCCCAAATCACTATGCCGGCAACGCCAACTTCTTCCTTGGCAACAGCAGTGGCGGGTTCGGACCACCGTTGCCAAACCTGCCTGTGGGCCGCATCCGCGAATCGGCTATCAAGGTGATGCTCGTCGAGTTCAATATGATGAACCAGGACACCCGCACCGTCGGGTTTACCCCGACGGGGTTGCTCACGCTGAACTCACGCATCCCGACGGCATGGGATGTCGATGGCCACAGGACCGTTGGAGGCACCTCGGAACCGCGGTATCGGCACAGCGGCAAGACGGCCACGACGTTGTTCGTGGATGGTCATGTCGAATCGGTCCCCAAGGGAACGTTGATCTATCGCAATTTCGCAGTCGGCAGCTAATTCTAATCGCGCATTTCAGCATCCAAGCAAATGCGCACGAATCATTCACTTACCACAGAGGCCTCAACGATGAATACTGGTGGCGATCGCTCGATCACATGGACGCTCTTGGCCGCCCTACTACTTCAACCGGTGACCGCCTCCGCGGCTGCGGGCACCGAGCCGGTGGGAGAGAAGATGGAGGCCGAATCCAAGCGGGCTTCGGATTCCGAAGTCGTCGATGATGCCGACGCTTCTGGTGGCCAGGCGGTCAGCAATGGAAAGGCGTGGCAGCCGTTGGTTTCCGTGGCGGCGCCGGCCGAAGGGGGCGATCGATTGACGGTCCACGTGCGGCACCGCGGGGGGCCGTTGTTGATGAAGGCGGTGATGGATGGCAAGCAGGTCGATCGGAAGTCGATCTTCGCCAAGCCCGAGGCGTGGACGTGGTCGAGCTTCGGCACCTTCGATCGTGCCGATCTTGGCTCGGCGGTGGTGATCATCCGCGGTGCCGGTGACGCGCCGGTAGCAGTGGACGCGGTCGTGTTCGCGCCGGCGACCGGTGAGAAGTCGGCGACGCCCAAGCCGCAGGCCGCGGTGCCGGGTGTGGACGGGCCCGCGCTGCCGGCGGAGGCGATGGAGAAGTCGACCGAGAAGACCATGCCCCCCGCGGCGCCCGATGCGTCGCTGGCACCGGTGACGTTCAGCGCGACCATCAATTGGAACGAGGTTGTCGCAAAGGCGCAGCCCACCATCTGGGGCGTCGCCGACTACGAGATTAAGGGTCCCAAGAGCGCTGCGAATGAGGGTTACCGATCGTTCCTGACGAAGCTGAACTCGCCGTTCATTCGTATCCATCACGCGAGCCTGCCGATGGCCTGGATGACGGAGGACGAAAAGTCGTGGGACGTCGAGAAGATCAAGGCCAGTTGGGCGGCCGCCGGGCCAGCGTACGGTGACGCGAAGCTCATGCTGAACCTGGCGTCGTGGCCGAAGTGGATGAGTCGCGAGGACGGCACGCTCGACATTCAACACGCCGATGCGTACGCCCAACTGTACGTCGAGCTGATGCGCATCATGCGGGATGACGTCGGCCGGAAGGTGGACTTCTGGGAGATCACCAACGAGCGCGACGGCCTGTACGAGAAGCGCGAGCGCCTGCCGGAACTGTGGCAGCTCTATAACACCGTCGCCGCCGCCATCAAGAAGGAAGACCCGAACGCCCAGACGGGCGGGCCGGCGTTCACGTGGGCCAAGCCGCAGTGGGTGGACGGATTTCTGAAGGAATGCGCGCCACTGGCGGACTTCGTCACCTACCACAACTACGGCATCGGAGACTCGTACGACAGCAACGAGAAGCTTTACGGCACGTTGAACACGATCGAGCGCCACGCGCGTTTCATGCGGACTGCGGTGGACCGGTCCGCACCGGAAGGCAAGCACATCCCGATCTTCCTCGACGAGTACAACGTGAAGTGGGTCTGGAACCCGATCGAACCTCGCCACGCCAACAGCGTCGGCGCTGCCTTCCAAGCCGCGGTCGTTAGGCGGGTGGCGCTGGCGGGCATCGATGGTGCCAACGTCTGGCACGTGAAGGGCAACGCCTATGGCTTAATCGACGCGGAGAACGTCGAACGCCCCACGTCGGCGATGTTCCTATGGGGCCCGCAGCACTTGGTGGGTGACATCGCGGCGGCAAACGTCTCGTTCGCGACCGATGCCGATGCGCAGGCGGTCGCGAATGCCGATGATGCCGAGCAGTCACCGTCCGCCCCCGACCTCGTTGAGCTGCTGCCGGTAACGGGTGAGGACGGTCGGCGAGCGCTGCTGGTCATTTCCAAGGCCCCCCGAACGATTGTTCTGCAAAGTGCCACCAGCCTTCTGGGTGGCGCTCCGTCGACCGTGAAGCGGGTCGATGCGGATGGCATTCACGATCAGGTCGAACTCGATGCGGACGCACCGCTGACGGTGCCCGGTTACTCTCTCACCCTGCTGTCGGCTCGCTCTTAGGCGCAAGCGCTCGCGCCGAGCCAACTACGCTAAAGCGGAACGCAGAACAGCCCCCGATCCCACCGCGATGAACATCGGCAGGATCGGGGGCGTTTGCGTTAGCGGACGGTGGAGGTCAGAGCTTCGTCTGATCCTTCTGCCGCTTCGATTCGTCGCGAGCTGCATCCTTGGCCCGCTCGGCGACCTGCTGGCCCTTTTGCGCTAGCGAGCCGGGATCGATCCCCTCTCGTTTGGCGGACTCGGTGGCGGCATGTTTCACGTCCTGCACGACGTGCTTGACCTTTTCCACAAGGGAATCGCCACCCTGCTTGCTGGCCTCGTCCTCGGCGGCCGAGGCGGTGGCGGCGGCAACGTGCTTGCCGCTTTCCAAGACGGATTGACCGGCATCCTTGGCACGTTCCTTCAGCTCATCGGCGCGCTGGCCCATCAGCCGATCTTCCGTCTCGGTGCTGGGCAGAAGCAGACCACCGAGCATGCCCAGCGCCATGGCAGCGGCGCCCATGGCCAAGGGGTAGTCTTCGATGCCCCGTTCGACGTAGTGCTTGCTGGCACGGTAGCCACGGTACGCCTGGTCGGACGCGCCGGATGCGTAGTCGCCCATCGCGCCACCGGCACTGCCGGCCGAGTCGCGCGCTGAGCCCATCCAATCCGACGCCGTTTCGGCCAGCGAGCTGGCCCTGTCCTTGGCCGACTGCATTGCACCACTGGCCTTGCCGGCCACCGAACTGGCAGCGCCACCAACGGCGTCCTTAGTGCGATCGACCACACCGGGCCCAGTGCTGGTCGGCCCGCTGCTGGCGCCACCACCCGTGCCACGGCGGGACGCGTCGTCGCCGTACTCAGCGGTGTAGGGTTGACCGGTACGGGCGTCGACGTATGAGCCGCTGTATTCGGGCACGTCCCACTTGCGGGGCGTGTAGTCGGCGCGCGTGCGCCCACGCGAGCTGCTGCCGTTGTCCATGAGCAGCCAGGTGATGCCGGCGCCGATCAGCGCCGCCGGCACCGGGTTCTCCTTGAGCTTGTCGAGCACCTTCGAGCCGACGTCTTTGAACGAGTCGGACCCGCCCGATGAACTGCCCGAGCCGCGAAACGCGTCGAGCACGTCGTCGAGCAGGTGACGAGGCTTCAGGCGGTCCTGCAGCGCGTCGACCGTCTCGTCCATGTCGGCGCGCGTGCGGTCGATATCCCGGCGGATCGCCTCGGCGGAGGTGCCTTCCGGGTACGGTGGTGGCGGCGTTGCCGACGAGGCGTGGCCAGCGGGATTTACTTGGTTTGGTTGGTAAGCCATTGTTTATCCTCTTTCAGGGATTCGACGGTTTTCTCCGGGACGACCGACTCGTTCTTCAGGGCGTTGATACCCTTCTGCATCAGCATGTAGCCGATGAAGGCGGTTACGCCGCCGACGACGAGGAACGCGATGATGCCGGCCAGGAAGTGGTTCAGGTCCAGCGCGACCAAGCCGAAGTAGAGCGCGATCGCCACGCCGTACAGCAACACCATCGCGCCGGCATAGGCGATGGCACCACCGACGGCGATGCTGGCGGTGTTCTTGCCGGCGCGGCTGGCCTTCTCGGACATCTCCGTCTTGGCCAGCGCGATCTCCTGACGCATGAGCGTCGCGCTCTCGTCGCGAAGTTCCTTCAACAGCGTCCCGATGGACCGGCTCTCGGCACCAGCGCCGTCGCGCAGAATGTCGGGGTTACCTCGGGTTGTGTCGGTGTCGAACCGTTCGGTTCGACCCGCAGCGCCACCGCGGAGGTCGGTACGTTCACGTTCAAAGGGTGATGAGTCTGCCATGATTAGTAGACCTCCGGTTTCGTGGTGGCCACACCTGGCGACGCCGGCGATCCGGGGGATGTCGGGTCGCTTGCAAGCGACGGTGACGCCCCACCCGGCGACCCGGAACTGCCGGCCGTCGCGGTGGTGCCAAGGGTGCCGAGGGTCGCAGGCGATGTGGCCATCGCGCCGACCCCGGTCGCACCGTCAGCGACGCTGTCGAACTGCCGCGTGGCCTGCGGTGGGGAAGGCAGGCGGTGCGCGTAGTCCGGCTCGTCCATGTAGCGCGGCACGCCGCGATAACCCTGGTAGCCGCGCATGTCCGGCTGTTCACGGCGTTCGGCGCTAGCCTTCAGGAAGCGCGTGAGCGCCAGGCCCGCGACGAACATCCCGCCCAGAAACCATTCCGGTCGACGGCGGCCGAACGACTGGGCATCGCGCCAGAGCGTGTTCAGGTCGCGCTCCCGCAGGTACTCACCCACGCGCTGCACCTCGTCGGCAGCGGCGTCGATGTAGCCGGCGATGTTGTCGTCCTGTTCCTCGCGGAACTTATCGGCGGCACGGTGGGCGGCGTCGCTGAACGTGTTGATCTGCTCGGCGGCGCGTGACTTCTGCTGGTCCAGCATCGCGACGCCCTGCGACTGCGCCTGCCGGGCATATTCCGCAGCCTTGCGCTGCGCCTGCTCGGCGACCTGGCCGGCCTTCTCCTTGGCCTGCCGGCCAGCATCGCTGGCGGTGTTTTTGATCTGATCACCGGTGGCACGGGCCTGATCGCGTACCGTTTCACCGGCCCGCTTCACGTCTTCGCGAAGCTGATCAGGATCGTTACGCGGGGCCGACGCGGATTCGGGCCGAGCGCCGCCGACATCGGTGCCGGGGGGTTTGTTACGGGTCTCCATACGGAACTCCTTCTAATCGTTCCCTGTTCGGACGCCCGCATGAACGACGTGTTGGCGGGCTTACGGTTCGCTCTGGCAGGCGTCGCAAAGCCCGTACCTTCACCCCCTCGTCGCACGCAATATGTCGTTAGATATGGATCGCGCCCATGCGAAGAGCGAATGTAGACACGACGAGATCGCAGCAGCTCTCGGTGGCGTACATGCTCTGCGGGGCTTGCCAGAGCCCTCATTGTGGGCGCGCAAAAACACAGGGGCGGCAATGCCGCCCCTGAGGCTCAACTGATGGGTTCGGTCGGTCGGTGCGCCACGTGCTGCGCTACGCTCACCGATCGTGTTGGTGGTTGCGCCCGCTCTAGTTCATCGCTGCAGGTGCGGCAGCGGTCAGCGCAGTGTCGGGACGGTCGCCCTTGAAGTTGATGCGCTTCGAGACGCCGTCGAATGAGAACCAGTCCTGCTGCAGCGCTGCGCTGCGTTGCGACGTCTCGAAAAGCGCCGCGGATATCTGGTCGGTAAACGCCCCATCGCTCGTCGGCTCTACCGGGGCGGAGGTGACGTTAACGGCCAGCACCTGGCGCGACGTGGGCAGCGTGATCATGCCCAGCGGGCGGCCTTGAGCGTCCCGCGTCTCCGACGACAGGACCGACCACACGCCGCTCAGGAACGCCGCCCGGTCAGCGGTGTCCGCAAGGTCTAGCCCCGGCACCTGCTCGAACTGGTTACCCGGGTTCACCGGCCCCACTGCGGTCACCTCGCGGCCCTGCTGCTGCGCAACGGACTCAAGCGTACCGGCCTTGGCCGTTTCAATCAGTGCGTTGGCGGCCTCCCGGGCGGCGTCGGCGGCCTTCTTCAGGGCGGCGTCCCTCTGCACCTGCGCCAGCACCGATTCCAGCGACGGCGCGCGGTGCTTCGGCTCGGCATCGGTCACGCGGAAGTAGTAGAGGTTGCCCTGGAAGTCCTCCAGCGGCTGCGAGAACTGCTTCATCCGCAAACCAGCGCTGGTGGTCGTGAACGGCTCACCGGCGAACACCAGCGAGGCGAAATCGATACTGCTGTCGGACAACATCGCCCCGCCGATGTTCGGCAACGCGCGGGCGGCGGTGCGGTCCAGCCAATCGGCATGATTCGTCACCGAAGGCAGCACGCCAAACTGCTTTTGCACGTCTTGCGCGACCTGCTCCAGGTACCCGTACGACGGGTAACCGTCCGCGGGCGGGGTGGTCGCGCTGGCGGTGGTGGTGGCAGTCGTCGGTTGGGTGGCCGGGCCGGCGGCGGCGTAGTCCTTGGTGAATCGATCGGTCAGATATGTGTTGATCTTCGCGCTCAGCGCCGCGATCTCCGGCTCCATCACGCGATCCGTCGCCTGCTTCTGCTGTTCCGGCGGCAAATCGCTGAACGACCGCTCGGTCGGTCGCGTCGCCGCGGGCGCGGCGCTCAGGTCGAAGCCAGTGGTGGGCGAGGGCACCGTGGTCGGCTCGGCTGCGGGAAATTCGGCTTTGTTCAACAGGAAATACTTACGAGCCGCCACGCCCCAATCGTAAGGCGAGCGGGTCTTCTCGATGGCCGCCACGAGCTGGTCGCGGTTGATCGACAGCGTTTGTACCTTCACGCGATCTGGCACCTGATAGCCAAACCCTAACGGGTTCGTCTCGCTCATCAGCCCCACTGGCACATCGGCGTACTTGTCGAACAGCGCTTGCAGATCTTGCTGCGACGGCGCTGTGGTCGCGACCGCTGCGGTGGTTGGAATGCCCGCCGGCGCGCTGCTGAACGACACGATGTCGGCATTGATGCGGGCCAGGCCGCGGGCCAGCAGACGCTGCCGCATTGGCTGGGTCGACTTGGCCACGCCCGCCACGCGCGCGTAGGACGCCTCGACCATCAGGAAGTCGCGGATCGCCTCGCGAGTACGCGTCGTCTCACCCGCGTCCACTGCGCTGCGCAACCGATAGTCGGAAGCCAATGCCAGGTCGACCCGTTCGTCCGAAACCGTGATGCCGGCCGCCTCGGCCTCCTTCAACAGCAGGAGGAACGTGTCGGGACCGCCGATGATCTCGATCGGCGCAGGGGGCGTGTTGCTGTACGGGTTTGGCTGGATCAGACCCGTCAGCTCCGCCAGCCGCTGTGGCGACGGATCGCCAAGGCTTAGCAGCAGCGGGACGGGTTGGCCCATCATGGTCGTCGTCGTCACCTGGTTCAGCAGGATGTCCCAGTCGCTCCGCGCCCGCTGGTAGTCGCCGACGGTAATCGCCTCATCGCCCATGTAGGCGCGGGCGACACCGGTGTTGTCGCTCATCTGTTGCATGCCCACAGGCATCAGAAATGCGATCATCAAAACAACGGCGAAGACGGCGATGAGCTTCTTGTTATGGTCGCGAATGAGTCGGTACATGTTGGATAGGGATGAAGGTTGAGGAATGAAGGATGAAAAGGAAACAGGGAACGGGAGACGCAGACCGGGGATGACAAGGCGTTAACTTCATCCTTCATCCGTCATGCTTGTGCGATGTCATTGGGCGGCCTTCAGCCGCTCGACCGCAGCCTTGGCATCGCCAGCGACGGGGCTGTTGGGGTAAGCCGAGGCCACCTGCTGATACAAATCGCGCGCCTGGGCGGGCTGCTTGAGCTTCTCCAGAATGGCGGCCGTCTTCGCGAGGCTGCGGGCGACGTTGGCGTTGTTGGGTTGGTCCTTCCCGAACGCGACGACGCGCATGTACGCCAGCGCCAGGTCCCTGAGCACCTTCTCGTCGGTGGTATCGCCGGCGAGGCCCGACTTGGCCTCGGCCAACGCGTACAGCGCAGCCGCCTGCTGGGCGGGTTCGTTGAAGATCGCGCGGTTCTGCTCGATCTCCGTCAATGCCTTCTGGTAGTTCTTCTCGTCGAGCGCGAGGCTGGCGAGGTTGATCTTCAGATCGGCCAGCGCCGCGGCGGCGGCGGGGTTGGACGCGTCGGCGGCGCTCAGCTTCAACAGCCGCTCGGCGGTCTCACCGGCGGCGCGGTTGTCGCCACGGGCGCGGTGCAGTTCGAGCAGGAAGCCCAGCAGCATGACCTTCTGCTGGTCCTTCAACTTCGCGTCGCCGGCGGCCGATTCCACTTCCTTGGCGGCCGAGTCCAGGAACGTCGACTTGCCCTCGGGCAACGCCGGCTTGCTGCGGGCCGCCAGTTCCGGGCTGCGCGCCACCAGCGCGACGTACCCACTGACGGCGGCGTCGAACCGGCCCGTCTTGGCGGCCGACTCGACCAGCCGCTGGGCGGCGCGGTCCTTCAACCAGTCCTTCGTGGTCGCGCGCACCGTGCGCTGATAGCCGTCGGTCGCCTTGGCAAAGTCGCCAGCGAGATAGGCGATCTCGGCGTCGTTGAACGCCTGCTCACCGTCGACGGTGATCTGCGACACCTGTGCCAGTGGCCGCGAGTTTTCCTGGCCCGTCGAGGTGCGGTAAAGCAGGTCGTCACCTTTGATGTCCAGGATCTTCACGCGCTCGTACGGAATGCCCTTGCCCTCGCCCGACGAACTGGCGACAAACGAGTCGGCCCGCACCGGCGACGCCGTCGCAACGGCCAAGGCCAAGGCGAAGAGCACACCACGACCGATCGACTTCTGTTTCAGCTTCATTCAAAGACCTCCGCACATACAGGCAGGACCGAGGCGATCGCACGACGCCACCTATTGTATGGAATACACCACGCGCCTTCCAGCATAGGGTTGCGTCCAGAAATAGCCCCGGGCTTGCCCGGGGTCCTTATTCTTTCGCGTCGACTAGAAGACCGTAGGCAGGCCCGGAGTTAGGCGGCCGCGACAAACGCTGACGATGGGCGCCATCGTGATGTTCATCTGCGGGCCCAATGCGCGCGAACTGGTCGAACGGCGGGTGGATTGGTGGACGCTGACGTTCTTCATGATGCTCTTCGCGTCCGTCGGCACGCTGGAACATACCGGCGTCACGCAGGTGATCGCGCAGAAACTGATCGCCGTCACCGGTGGCAACCAGTCTGCGCTGATCACCATCGTGGAATGGGCGACCGGCTGGCTGATCGCATTTTTGGACAACGTGCTGGCAGTGGCGACGTTCATGCCGGTGGTGCACGACGTGCGCGTGAACTGGGCGTCGACGCATCCCGGGCTGGGGGTCACTACCCGGCCGCGATGTACTGGATGATGCTGTTTGGCGGCACGTTGATGGGCAACATGACCGTGATCGGCTCGACCGCGAACATCATCGCGGTGGGCATCCTGAAAAAGCGCGGCCACGGAACCGTGCGGTTCTTGCAGTGGTTCAAGATCGGGCTGATCCTCTCGATCGTCTCGATAGTGGTCGCGATGGTCCTGCTGGGCTTGCAAACGCAGGGATTCACCGCTGGTGAAATATTGCCGCCCCCATTGGGGGCGGCGGTGACGGCTCAATGATTTGAACGAAATCGCGCAATGCGCGACTTGCGCACGTGGTGCGGGTCCTACCGCCGGGCCGTCATCTCTTCTGCACGTGGTTCGGCGTGAAGCCCGCGTAAGTCGAGCAGCAGTTCCTTCCGGCAGACGTACCGGCCGACCATCGCGGCGGCGTAACCCAGGACAAACAGTTCCCACGGTGATGGCGCGTCCAGCCGCCACGCCGCCCAGGCCACCACGATCGCGCAGGCGCCCCATTCGACCGCCGAGGCGATCCAAAAGTCGCGCCACGGGTGCCGCGTGCGCAGGAACTCGGCCTGCGTACGCACGTAACGGAAGTGGAAGATCGCAGTAGTAGCGACGGCAACGGGATACGAAGCGATGGCGGCCATCGCCTGCCCGACTGGGCTGCGGTAGACGGAAATCAGCACCACGAATGCGATGGCGGCAACGAACCACGCGACGCCCACCGCAATGGTGAACTTCACCAACGGCGACAGCCGCGGGAAGGTGTAGTCGTACAGCCGACTGAGGTGTTCGAGGTATTTGAACTGCTGCGTGAGCGTCAGCTTTGACTCCCCCGCCGCCCGCAGGTCGAAATCGATTGGCACCTCCACCGGCCGTTGGACGCGGCACTTGCACATCAGTTCGAGGCCGATCTTGTAGCCGAGCGGCGTCAGGCGCTCGGCATTCTCGTAAGTCGAGCGGCGCAGCGAGAAGAACCCGCTCATGGGGTCGTGTACCCGACCGGCGAACGGCCGGGCCAGCAGCGTGGCGACGCGCGAGTTCAGCCGCCGTACGACGCCCCACTGTTCCTTCGTGCTGGCGCCGGTGACGTAGCGCGAGCCGATGACAAAATCGGCGCCACCGTTCAACGCGTCCAGCAGTGCCGGCAGCCGCTCGGGTGGGTGCTGCAGGTCCGCGTCCATGACGACGAACGTGTCGCCGCAGGCATCGCGCATCCCCTGCAGCACCGCGCCGCTGAGCCCGTCGCGCGGAGGTCGGCGGATGATCAATCGCAGAGGGAACTCCATCGCCAGCCGCTCGCACACCGCCGGGGTGCCGTCGGCGCTGTCGTCGTCCACGATCAGCACTTCATAGGCGCGATCCGCCATGGAAGCCGCGATTCGCGGTAACAGTAGCGGTAGATTTGCGGCCTCGTTCAACGTCGGGACGATGATGGAAATCTGCACGTCGGCGGGTGCTATCGGTGGTGGTCGATCGTCCAAGCGGGTCCTCGCACGTGAAGCCGGCTCATCAGCCTATCCGGCAGCGCACGACCGGACAACGCAGCGCGCTTGATGAAGCGCACGCCGCATCGGTATAGTGTGCAGAAAGTGGCCGCGAACGGCCGCGTCCTATCCCCCTACGCGACACTCTCTCTCCATGACCAACCACTCCGATCTTCGTATCGGCACGATCGTGCCGATGGATAAAGGTGCATCGTACGCACGGCAAATGCTGCCCCACGGTTTCGAGTGCATCTCGATGACCATCTGGCAACAGATCGGCGACCTCGACCTCGAGCGCATCGCCAAGGAGACGCTGGACGTCATCGGCGACAAGGCCGTCATCAGCACGGTCGGCATCTTCTGCAACCCGCTGGTAAAGGAGAGCGCGGTGCGCGATTGGGAACGCGTGATCGACGCGGCCAAGCTCTTCAACACGTCGATCGTCTCCGGCTTCGCCGGCGCGGTGCCGGGCAAGCCGGTGCCCGAGTCGATGGCGGCATACAAGAAGGTCTGGACCGACCTGGCCAAGCGCGCCGAGGACAACGGCCTGCGCATCGCGTTCGAGAACTGCGAGATGGGCGGCTGGTGGCACGACGCCGGCCAGTGGAACATCGCCCACAGCCCCACCGGCTGGGAGATGATGTTCAACGAGGTGCCGTCCCCCGCGGTCGGGCTGCAGTGGGAGCCGTGCCATCAGATGGTCAGCCTGATCGACCCGATCCCACAATTGCGCAAGCTGGCCCCCACCGGAAAGATCTTCCACGTGCACGGCAAGGACGCGACGATCGCGTGGGACGTCGTCCGCACCAGCGGCATTCGCGGCGGTAAACCCTACGTCTGGCACCGCACGCCGGGCTTTGGCGACACGAACTGGACCGATGTCATCAGTATCCTGCGCATGAACAAGTACACCGGCTGCCTCGACATCGAAGGCTGGCACGACCCTGTCTATAAAGGTGAACTGGAGACGACGGGCCAGGTGCACGCGCTGAATTACCTGAAGCAGTGCCGGGGCGGCGCGTATGTGCCGAATCCGAAGTAAGGCCGGGCGGTTTGATGCAGTCAGAAATTTGGAACTGGACTAGCCGCTTCAGCGGCTAGTTTCGTTTTTACTATGAGCGATGGAATCCCAGGTGTCATCCCGAGCAGAGCCTAAAGGCTAGCGGACTTAAACCTCGCACAGTGCCCAACCTGTCATCCCGAGGGGAGCGGTAGCGACCCGAGGGATCTCCCATGGCCCGCACCGTCAGTCATTCGAGATCCCTCAGGTCGCCCTGCGGGTGGCTGATGGACTCCGTCAGATTGGAGGCGAACCCTTCCCCTCGGAGGGGACCAGAACCTGCCTTGAAGGCCTCTTACCAGTCGTTGCCGCGCAAGTGGATGTCGCCCGTGGGCAGTTCCCTTACCTTCAACGGGTAGAACATCGGCACGTCGTTGTTCGGCAGCCCGCATTCGACGCCCTTCTCGTCGATGCGAGTCGTCGCCCGCCCCGGCAGTTCAACCCATCCCACGCGCGCATACACCCTTTGAAGTGCCGGCAGGCAAAACAGCAGGCCAACGTCGTACCCGCGCTCCGCAGCCTCCGGCATGGTGGCGGCCATGAGGCGTTCAAACAGCCCCGACTTTCGATGCGACGGCACCACACAGACGTTCTGCAGTCCCGCGACGCGCACCGCGGCGTCGCCGACGTCGATCGTGCGTTCGTGCAGGCCCATGTGACCTACCACCTGCCCACTGCAATCACGTGCGATGACGGTGACCGACGGCGAGCTGCCGTGCCACGCTCGCGTTTGCCCGAAGGCTGCCAGGTCGTTGGGAAAACATTGCATCAGCACCTGACGGATCTGCAGGTCCAGGTCGGCCGGCATCTCACGTTCTTCGATCACGCGCAGTGTCGGTTCGTCTTTCATTCGCCCCTCCGCTTGCGGCACATCGCGATCATGCGAGGCGAGCCGTCGGCCAGATCGCTGCCGTCGTAGTCGCCGTAGAGCGCGCGCAGTTCGAAACCGTTGCGCTCCAGCAGCAGGCGCAGCTCGCGCGGGAAGATGTGCGTGAGCAGGAACGAGTTCATCTCCTGATGCTCGGTCCCCTCGTCGTCGAACCACTGGTAGTGGAACGTGATTCGCTGGGTCTGAATCTGCTCGTCCCGGCTGACGTCCGTCGTGCGGAAGACGGTTCGGCCAAGCGATGGCACGTAAAACGAGATCGGGTCCAAATCCGTCGCCTCTGGGGTGGCCAGTAGCGTCAGATCGGGGTTGAAGATGTCGAGCCAGAACGTGCCGCCGGGCTTGAGATGGCGGGCGATGTTCTGCAGCACGCGGTCCTGCTGCGCGATCGTGGTGAAACTCAGGAAGCTGTTGAAGAAGATGCAGGCGTGGTCGAAGGTGTCATTAAGCTTCAAGCGAAGCAGGTCGGCCCGCACGAGACGCAAATCTCGCTCCTGTATGCCGACGCTGTCGCGCTTCTGCGTCGCCAGGCGCAGCATATCGCCCGCGTAGTCGACACCGGTCACGCGATGTCCCGCCTGGGCGAGCGGGATCGATGCCCGAGCCGTGCCGACGGCCAATTCTAAGATGCGCTGGCGCCGCCGGGGCAGGTGGTCCATATAGAACGGCGCGTCACGGTACAGGTAATCCAGGTGCGCATACTCGGCATCGTAATAATCGGCGATCGCGCGGTACTCGCTGGTCAGCTTGGCCATAACTTGCGTCTCTTGCGTCGGGGGCAGATGCATCATGCGGTGGCTTGAACGCGCAGCCCGTCGTATGCCAGCCGAATGTCGGGTGGCAACGCCTCGTTCGTCTCGACGTGGGCCAAGGCGTGCGCGATGTGGGTAAAGTACGTTCGTTTTGCACCCATCCGCCGGGCGGCTTCGGTCGCCTGTGCAATCGTGAAGTGAGTCGCGTGCGGACGGTGTTGCAGCGCGTCCAGAATTAGCACGTCCAGCCCCTTCAGCAGGTGGAACGACGATTCGGGGATCTCGCTGACGTCGGTGCAGTAGGCCAGATTCCCCACGCGGAAGCCGTTGACCGGCATTTTCCCGTGCAGCAGTGGGATCGGCGTCCACCGATGGCCGGCGATCTCGAACGGTCCATCGATGCGCCGGTGGACCAGGTGCGGGCGGAAGGCCTTTACGTCGGGGGAGGGTTCGAGGAACGCGTACGCGAAGCACTGGTCGAGCGCGCGATAGGTCGCATCATCGGCCCAGGCATCGATGGCGCTTTGTTTGAGGCTGTTGAACCGCCGCACGTCGTCCAGGCCCATGATGTGGTCGGCGTGCGCGTGCGTGAAGACGACCGCCTCGATCATCTTGATGCCGTTGGCCACGCACTGGAGGCGAAGCTCCGGCGTCGTGTCGACGAGCACGTTACGCCCGTTGTAGCTGATGACCACCGACGCCCGCATCCGCCGGTCACGCGGGTCGCTGCTCGTGCAGACGGCGCAGTCGCAGCCAATCATGGGGATGCCGGCGCTGGTGCCGGACCCGAGGAAAAGCAGCTCGATGGTTGGGGTGTCGTCGCCCATGATCACCTAGCTTATAGCCGCTTCGCCCGCAGCGGGCCAACGGGGCGAGCGATATGCCCATCAACGCGTGAGAGAAAGACAGGGCCAGACAGGCTGCCCGTGGCGCACCGCCCGCAAACAGCACCCAAACCCTATCGGACCTTCTCAGATCGCGTCGGCAAATTGCCCCCGCGCCTTCGGCTCCGTATCATCCGGCGGCCCATGCCCACTCGTGCGATCGCCAACCTAGGCCAGCAGACCACCGCCGCCATCGCCGCGTTCGGGGACTTCTGCATCTTCGTCTGGCAAACCATCGGCTGGCTGTTCGGGGGCGGCCTGCGGTTGAAGAACCTCCGGAACCTGCCGGAACTGATGTACGAGGTCGGCGTGCGATCGGTGCCGGTCATTGGGATCACTGGCGCGTTCGTCGGCATGGTCATGGCGATCGAGACTTACACCCAGCTGCGCGCCCTGGGTCAGGAAGAACGCATCGGCAGTTTGATCGGCCTATCGGTCGTGAAGCAGATTGGCCCGGTGCTGGCGGCGGTCATGCTCGCGGGCCGCATCGGTGGCGCGCTGACGGCCGAGCTGGGCACGATGAACGTTACCGAACAGCTCGACGCGCTGCGCGTCATGGGCGCTGAACCCATTCGCTATCTCGTCGTCCCGCGCTTCCTCTGCTGCCTGTTCCTGCTGCCCATCCTGACCATCTACAGCGACGTGCTCGGCGTGGTGGGTGGCTGGGCAGTGTCGGTTTATGCGCTCAACATTCCCAGCGATCCCTACTGGCGCTACTCGGCCGTTGGCGTCGACACATACCAAGTGATGGAAGGCATCATCAAGAGCTTCTTCTTCGGCGCCGCCATCGGGTTAATCAGTTGCTACAAGGGCTTCCGCTGTGGCAGTGGCGCCAGTGGCGTCGGACGGGCCTGCACGGAAAGCTTCGTACTGAGCTTTATCGCCATCATCGTGCTGAACTTCTTCTTCGCCAAGCTGCTGAAGGACATCTACTACGCCCTCTATCCCGTCACCGGGATTTTCGGGTAGCTCGTTTCCGACTTCGCCGCCCGTGCGGGACGCAATTGCCATGGCGCTGATCGAACTCAAAAACATCCACAAGCGCTTCGGCAAGCTCGTCGTGCTGAACGACCTCACGCTGAACATCGAGGCCGGCCAGTGCCTGGTCATCATCGGCGCCAGCGGCAGTGGCAAAAGCGTGATGCTCAAGCACATCGTTGGCCTGCTTAGCCCCGATTCGGGCGAGGTCTGGTTTGACGGCCAGCGGGTCGACACTCTGGCCGTGCGCGACCTGATGACCGTGCGCGAAAACTTCGGCTTCCTGTTCCAAATGGGTGCCCTGTTCGATTCGCTAACGGTCGGCGAGAACATCGCCTTCCCCGTCATCGAACACACCACCAAGACCAGCGACGAGGTCGCCGAGATCGTGCGCCAGAAGTTGGCGCTGATCGGCCTGCCCGGCATCGAAAAGAAAATGCCGGGTGAACTCTCAGGTGGGCAACGGAAGCGCGTCGCGCTCGCTCGGGCCATCGCGCTGAATCCCAAGGTCATCCTTTACGACGAACCCACGACCGGCCTCGACCCCATTCGCTCGGATGTTATCAACGAGCTCATCATTAAACTTCAGCGTGAACTGAAAGTGACGAGCATCGTCGTCACGCATGACATGACCAGCGCACTGAAGGTGGCCGACCGGGTGGTCATGTTGTACGAGGGGAAACTGGTTTTTGATGGCACTCCCGAGCAACTCAAAGCCACCGAGGAACCGATCGTGCGTGGCTTCGTGATGGGTGAGGCATCGGAGCAGGATCTGAGCGCCATACGCAACGAGAGCGCGTCCAATTCGACGAAGCCTCCGAAGTAGACCGTCAATCGACATCGTCGCTCAAGCGACCATGCGAGAGGATGCTGGGATGCGCCCGACAGGAAACTCGGGACAGACGCTAGGCTTAGGCGCGTTTCCGTCCCCACAATTCCCACATCTACGCTTGAATTGCCAGATGGCCCCCGATACAGTAGCCCTTCCGGCTCGCCAAGGGCCACCCGTCTCGATTGCCCAATTGGGCGAACGTCGATCGCGGGTCAGTTGTTAAAAACCTCTTGGATTTTAAGCCCCACGGACCTCGGCCTGTCTTGGCCAGCCGCAGTGTCGCCGGGCTGATGGAAAGGATTTCGGATCTCGGATTGCCGATTTCGGGTTGCACTCTCGCTGCACGCGGTCGTCGCCTGCACAGCCCGCAATGAGCAATCCGAGATTCGAAATGACGCTCAATGGCTACGAATCAAGCAGAACTCGTTAAGTCGCTGGTGGATGCCGGCGTTCACTTCGGTCACCGCGTGTCGCGCTGGAACCCGAAGATGGAACCCTACATCCACGGCAAGCGCAACATGATCCACATCATTGACGTGAAGGAGACCGTGAAGGGTCTGCTTCGCGCCAAGAAGCTCATTCAGGCGACGGTCGCCAGCGGTAAGGACGTGCTGTTCGTCGGCACGAAGCGCCAGGCCCGCAACGCCATCGAGGCCGAGGCCGCCCGTTGCGGCATGCACTACGTCAGCGAACGCTGGCTCGGCGGCACGCTGACCAACTTCCGCACGATCCGCGCCCGCCTGAACCGCTTGGAAGAGCTCGAGCGCATCTTCAACGGCCCGGAGCTCGAGAACTACTCGAAGAAGATTCGCGCGACGATGCAGCGTGAGCTGACCAAGATCAAGACCAACCTTGAGGGCATCCGCAAGATGGAGCGCATGCCGGGCGTGATGTTCATCATCGACACCCGCCGCGAGCACATCGCGGTGAAGGAAGCCAAGAAGCTGGGCGTGACCACGGTCGCGTTGATCGATACCGACAGCGACCCCGAGTTGATCGACCTGCCCATGCCGGGCAACGACGACGCGATGCGCGCGATCGAGATCATCATGCGTGAGCTGGCCGACTCGGTCATCGAAGGCAAGACCGGTCGCGCCGAGAGCAAGGCTGGCCCGCAAGGCGAACAGGCCGGCGACCGCCCGCGTCGCAGCACCCGCAGCCAGTTCCGAGCGGACGGCGCCCCCGCCGATGCACCGGCGACCTCGGAAGGCGCCGCCCCCGAGGCCGGCGCACCGGCCGAAACCGCTGCCGAACCGGTTGGCGCGGCTCAGTAAGCGACATGGTCCGTTGTCAGTGGTCCTTTGTCCGTTGTGATTTGTCCGGCCGTCGGTTTCAACAACTGACCGCGGACAACTGACAACGGACTTTTTTTTCAGCTAAGCTGGAATAGAAGACCGCCCTTGACCCAAGCTCGTCATCCTTCGGAGTACCTCAGATGACGGGACGGCCGAGTTGGCGTCCGGTACGAATCGAATTATCCATAAGGAACGGCAGGAGAACCCAATGGCAGAGATTACCGCAAAGCTCGTGAACGAACTCCGCTCCCGCACGGGGCAGGCCATGATGGACTGTAAGCGCATGCTGGTGGAAACCGGTGGCGACATCGACGCCGCCATCGCCGAGTTCCGCAAGAAGGGCGTGAAGGCCTCGCTCGGTGAACGGGCCGCGACCGAAGGTCGCGTGGTCGGCGTGGCGGCCGAGGACGGGTCGGGGGCGTCGCTGGTCGAGGTCAACTGCAACACCGACTTTACCGCCAAGAGCGAGCCGGTGCTGAAGCTGGCGACGAAGGCCGCCCAGCAGTTGCTGCGCAGCCCCGACGCCGACATTGCCCACGCCGCCGAGGTTTCCGCCGACGCCACTGCCGTCGCGCAGACGACCGGTGAGAACGTCGTGATCGGCAAGACCGCCTACCTCGCCGCCCCCGCCGGTGGCAAGGCGGCGCTCTATCTGTACGCGATCACGGGCAAGATCGGCGTCATCATGGCGTTCACCGGCAACCCGAGCGCCGAACTCGTGCAGCAGCTGGGTGGCCACATCGCCTTCAGCCGCCCGCTCGGCCTGAAGCGCGACGAGGTGCCCGCCGACCTGGTCGCAAAGGAGCGCGAGATCGCCGTCGAGCAGGCCAAGGCCACCGGCAAGCCCCAGCAGATCGCCGAGAAGATCGCCGAGGGCAAGCTCAACGCCTTCTTCGCCGAGCGCGTGCTGCTGGACCAGGAGTTCTTCAACGCGTCGGTCTTCAAGGGTTCGATCTCGAACTTCCTGAAGCAGAACAACGTGGGCCTGGAGAAGTACGTCCGCATCGAAGTCGGCGGCGCGTAAGTCGCCGAGCGCAACTGAAAGATTGGTTTAACCGGAGCCTGCACGGACAATCGTCCGTGCAGGCTTTTTTCATGCAACGGCGGCACGGATATCGGGCCACCGTAGGGCGGCACTCGTGGCGCCCCTACGGCGCAGCCGCGACTACTACCGCGTCGCCGTCAGCACTATTTGGCGTCGCGCCTCGAACGCGGCATCGTCTAACACCGGCGTAGCGCCAGCCGTAGAAGCGCTTTGATCAAACGGCACCCAACTCCGGCAGCCGGCGTAAACAGGTGTATTGGGGATCGTCGTTATCGCGGGCAACCAATAGGCGCGAAGCAGCACCAAAAACAGCGGGTTGACCGGCTTGTAGTTGAAGCGCAGATCAATCTGATCAGCCGTCCAAACGTGCTCGGCGTCCAGCGCATCGACCTGCTCACGCGATCGCAGCCTTAGCACGTCCGTCACTACGGCCGCCGCCGACAGGCGGACCATGTCAGGCTCACTACCACGCTCCTGAAACGCCGCATGCTCGCCCGGCTTCAGCAGGTGGCGCTTCTGATGCAGATACGTGGGAAAGAGCAGAAACGCCCGTTCTTCCAGTTCGAACACCCCGCCGGCGTCGTTGATGCCGCCCTTCCGCAACAGGATGATCTGCCGCCCTTCCTCGATCGCGGCGCAGACGGATGCCCACTCCTTCAGACCGACCTGTAAATTCGGTGGAAGCGACATGATTTCCGAACGTGGCATGGCCGTCCGCCCATGACTGCAGATCGTAGTGGAGATTGTCTTAACGGCAGTTCGCTCCGATCAAGGGAACGAACCAACAGCATCTGCTAACATCATCGCGGTCATGGGCGAGATGCCCATGCTAAGTCAGAGCCGCGCCTTCGTCCGGCGCGGTCGACGTCGCGGGAACTTCACCGGCGTCGCTCAATTCCTTCAGCAGCCGCCAGATCGTTTCCAGCAGCGGCTCGACACCCTCCCGGCTGACGCCGGAGATAGCGAAAAGTTCCTTGTCGGACAGCGCCTCGCGCAGCTTGTCGATCGCTTCAGAATCGATCGCCAGATCCATCTTGTTCGCCGCGACGATCTCGCGTTTGCCGGCCAGCAACGGGCTGAAGGCTTCGAGTTCCTTACGAATCGTGCGGTAGTTCTCGGCCGGGTCGGAACCGTCGGGCGGATAAAGGTCCAGCAGGTGGACAATGATCTTCGTGCGCTCGATGTGCTTCAAAAACGCGTGTCCAAGGCCCGCCCCATGCTGGGCGCCTTCGATCAGACCTGGAATGTCCGCCAATACGATCCGGCGACCGCCGATCAACTCGGCGATGCCAAGCTGCGGCTCGAGCGTCGTAAACGGATAGTCCGCCACCTTCGGCTTCGCCGCGCTAACGGCCCGCAGCAGTGTGCTCTTGCCGGCATTGGGCATACCCACCAACCCGACGTCGGCGATCAGCTTCAGCTGAAGGCGCAGGTTGCGCTCTTCACCTTCCGTGCCGGGCTGAGCGTACCGCGGGGCCTGGTTCACGCTCGTCTTAAAACGCCAGTTGCCCATGCCGCCCTTGCCGCCTTGGCAGATGGTGACGCGCTTCCCGGGCTTGTCCAGATCGAACAGCAGCACGTCCTTGTCGGTGTCGAAAATCAGCGTGCCCGGTGGCACTTGAATGACGAGGTCGTCGCCGCTTTCACCGGCGCACTTCTTGCCCATGCCGGCCTGACCGCGTACGGAGTACCAGTGGTGCCGACCGGCGAAGTCGAGGAGGGTGTTCTTGTTCGGGTCGGCAACGAAGATCACGCTGCCACCGTCACCGCCGTCACCACCGTCCGGGCCACCCTTGGGCACGAACTTCTCGCGGCGGAACGACACGCAGCCAGCCCCCCCGTCACCGGCCTTCACGTGAATGACTGCTTCGTCGACGAACATCGCGGGTCTCCACGAAAGAAAGCCGCAGGACCCGAGTCCTGCGGCTTCGGAATACGTTCAGTTACGCGTTCGAACCTAGACGGCCGGGGCCGCTTCGATCTCGCGAACGTGGACCTTGCGGCCTTGGAACTCAACCTTGCCGTCCTTCAGCGCGAAGATCGTGTAGTCGCCGCCCACACCGACATTAAAGCCGGGGTGGAACTTAGAACCGACCTGCCGCACGATGATCGAACCGGCCGTCACGAACTGGCCACCGTACGCCTTCACGCCACGGTACTGCGGATTGCTGTCGCGGCCGTTCTTGGTCGAGCCTTGACCTTTCTTATGTGCCATATCTCACCTGTCTTATAGTCGGGGACCAAACAAAACTCCCGCGGATGATCGCGGGTGTAGAAGGGTAGCGGAAAATGGGGGGAAGATCAAGCGATGGGAGATTGCCGATTGCGGTGTTCGGATCGCGGATTGGAAGGCGGTGCGGGTTCGCTCTGGTCACGCGTTACGCCACACCTTCAACTCCCTCCCGTCCCGATCTTACGTTGACACCCCACGCCAGCACTTCTAAGCTTCAATACCCAAAGGAGATCGCTGCATGTCCGTGCAGATGGAACTGTTTCGCATCATCATCAGTGAGATGAACGATCAGCAGATCATCATGCTCAAAGAGGTGGACGGCGAGCGAAGTTTTTCCATAGTCATCGGTTCAAACGAGGCTTACGCGATCGACCGCCGGCTGAAGGGCCGCGTTGCGTCGCGGCCGCTGACGCACGATTTGCTGGCGACCGTCATCGAGCAACTCGGTGGCAAAATCGACCATATCGAGATCAACGACCTGCAGGGTGGCACCTACTACGCCCGCATCCATGTCCGACAAAACGGGAACGTGGTGAAGGTCGACAGCCGTCCGAGTGACGCCATTGCGTTGGGCGTGGCTACGACCGTGCCGATCTACGTGGCCGAGCACGTGCTGGCCGAAGCCTGTTCCTGAAGTCGAACTTCTGGGAACTTCGGTTGATCGGTAACGGGCAACCGTTGCAGGCAAGCTGCGACGGGTCCTAGAGACGAAATCGGGCTCAACTGATAAATACTGTTATGGCGACGCGCAGATGGTGGTAAACACCCGCGCTCGGAGTAGAATCATCTGCCGAACCACTCGCGCAGGATTAACTCCGAAGGAGTCGCAATGCAGATGATTGAAGCTGTCATCAAGCCGCACAAGCTTGATGCCGTGAAGACCGCCCTGGCCAAAATGGGCATCCTGGGCGTCACCGCCGTGGAAGCCAAGGGCTTCGGTCGGCAGATGGGGCACACCGAGCGGTACCGTGGCGCGAAGTTGGACGTCGGCTTCGTGCCGAAGGTCCTGCTGAAGATCTGCGTCAAGAGCGAAGAGTCGAGCAAGGCGGTCGACGCGATCGTCGAGGCCGCCCGCACGGGCGAAGTGGGCGACGGTAAGATCTTCGTCTACCCGATCGCCGAGGTCATCCGCATTCGCACCGGCGAGCGCGACGCGCAGGCGCTGTAGCGAGTCGAATCGGCCTCCGCACGCTGTGCCCGCCGGCCGGTGGCACAGGCAGTGGATGCCGCAACACACTGCCGCTCGACGTTTCACCGCGTCGAGCGGCTTTTTAATCTTCACCGAATACAGAGGCCGACACGCGGCCTGCCCGCACGAGCCGTTCGGGCGGCGTCCTTTCAACAACGTCCAACTGAAAACGTAAAGGCAGTCTCGGCACCGCTCCAGCGTGCCATTCCCCACCATCAAGGAAACCAATGAGCGACCTTCATTACTTCAAGAGCGAATGGGTGCAGAAGTCCGACGAACGCCTGACCGTCGACGTCTGCATCTACGGTGGCACCAGCGCCGGAGTGTCGGCCGCGGTGACGGTTGCTCGCGCCGGCAAATCGGTCGTCATCCTGAACCCTGCCAAGGCGGTCGGTGGCCTTACCACCGGTGGGCTTGGCGAGACCGACTTCGGTCGCAAGCACGTCATCGGTGGGTTCTCACGCGAGTTCTACCGCGCCGCGGGCAAGCACTACGGGCTCGAGGAAGAGTTTAAGTTTGAACCGCACGTCGCGTCGGCGGTGTTCGAGGCGATGCTGAAGGAACACCAGATCGACGTGCGCCCGTGCCAGTTCATCGACCGCGCCGAAACGCAGGGCGGCCGGATCATCGCCGTCACCATGCTGGGTGGCCTGCGAGTGGAAGCATCCGTCTTCATCGATGCCACCTACGAAGGCGACCTGCTGGCCAAGGCCGGCGTCAGCTACTTCGTCGGCCGTGAGGACAACTCCGTTTACGGTGAGACGCTCAGCGGCGTGCAGGTGACCAAGACGCACCAGTTCAGCCACCCGGTCGACCCGTACGTGAAGCCCGGCGATTCCGCCAGCGGGCTTCTACCGTACATCGTCAACGAAGACCTCAACAAGAGCATCGGCAAGGGCGACAAGCGCGTGCAGGCCTACTGCTTCCGCATGTGCATGACCAACGATCCGTCGCTACGCATCGCGTGGGAAAAGCCCGAGGGGTACGACCCCGCGCAGTACGTGCTGGCGGCCCGCTGGTTTGCCGGTGAGAAGGACGATTACAACGACCTGCTTAGCTCGACGCGCCCCGAGTGGAACCCGCGCAAGTTTGACAAGTTCCCCAACAAGACCCCAGGCGGCTTCCGCAAGACCGACACCAACAACCACGGCCCAATCTCCAGCGACTTCATCGGCGCCAACCACGAGTGGCCTGACGGCTCCTACGAACGCCGTGAGGAGATCTTCCAGGCCCACGTGACCTACCAGAAGGGCTACTACTGGTTCATGGCCAACAGCCCCGAGATCCCCGAACGCTACCGCGCAGTCTACAACGAGTGGGGCCTGCCCAACGACGAGTTCGACGACACCAACCACTGGCCGCACGCGCTGTACGTGCGCGAGGCCCGGCGAATGGTCGGTGACTACGTCATCACCGAACATGACTGCCGTGGCGTGCGCGTGCCGACCGACGTGATCGGCATGGGTAGCTACGGTATGGACTCGCACAACTGCAGCCGGTTCGTCACGATCGGCGACGACGGTAAGGCACGCGTGCTGAACGACGGTGACGTGCAGGTGCACGGGTTCCCGCCCTACGGCGTCCCCTACCGCTGCATCACCCCGAAGCGCACGGAGTGCACGAACCTGCTGGTGCCCACCTGCGTCAGCAGCAGCCACATCGCTTACGGGTCGGCCCGCATGGAACCGGTCTTCATGGTCCTCGGCCAAAGCGCCGCGACCGCGGCCTGCATGGCGATTGACGCCAAGTCGAGCGTGCAGGACGTGCCCTACGGCAAACTCCGCGAACGCCTGCTGGCCGCGGGACAGGTGCTGGAGAACACCGGCGGTTGATGCGAGATCGCCGAGCAAGCGGTTGGCTTGTGCGCGCCCTTGCCACAAGCATGGGCGTCTCGCCCATGCTTGTGGCAAGGGCGGGAACCTTTATTTGCTCAAGACCACTAAGTCAGCGCGGCCAGTCGCAAATAAAATTTACTGTCCAATCTACACGCATGGGCGAGACGCCCATGCCACGTGAAGAGCGGCCGCGACGTCACTTGCCGATGCAGAACCGCGAGAAGACCTGCCCCAGCACTTCATCGGGCGACACGCTTCCGACAATGGCCCCCAGCGCGTCCAGCGCGTCGCGCAGTTCCACCGCGATCACTTCGCCGCCCGCCGCGGCCTCGTTTGCGGTCAGCGCGCGTTGGAGCGACGCGATGGCGTCACGCAGATGATGGGCATGCCGCGCATTCAAGGTAATGGCGGCCCGCTCGTTGGTGTCGAAGCAGATCGCGTCGAGGCGTTCGCGCAGCTCATCCAGTCCGCGATGTGCAATAACACTGATCGCGAGACCTTCACCTGGCGGCGTAACACCAACTTGATCCGCCTTCGTATATACCACCAGATCCGCAGAGCGACTTAACGCCAGCATCGGCTGACGGTCATCCAACGCCACCAGATGCAGCACGACGTCCGCCGATTCAACGGCACTGGCCGCCCGCCGTTGCATCGCCTGATCGATCTCGGCGGCCACCGAACCGTCGGCCCGCGCGGTCTCAAATCCCGCAATGTCGATCACTCGCACGATGCCGCGGCGCAGCGGTACCGTGGCCCAGACGATGTCGCGCGTCGTCCCGGCGACCGGTGACACCACCGCCCGCTCCTGCCCCGACAGCGCGTTCAACAGCGTGCTCTTGCCCGCGTTGGGCCGCCCCACCAGTACGACCGTCGGCTCGTGGGCGAGCTGCTCCATCGCGCCGGCGCTATCCAGCAGTTCCTCCACCTGGGCCAGCGCCACGATGGCCCGGCCGGCAATGTCGGCCTGCGACAGGAACGTCACGTCTTCGTCGCTGAAGTCGATGCCGACCTCGATCAGCGCCAGCGTCTCGGCGACCGCGTCGACGATCGGCCGCACGCGCCGCGCCAGCTCCCCAACCAGCAGTTGCCGCGCGGCCTGCAGTTCCGCATCCGACCGCGCCGCGATCGCCGCCGCCACGCCCTCGGCGGCCGTCAGGTCCAGCTTTCCGTTGAAGTAAGCACGTGCGGTAAACTCGCCCGGCTCCGCGGCGCGGGCACCGCTCGACAGCAGTTGTGACACGAGCCGCTTGGCGAGTAGCGGATTGCCCGGCAGGTGAAATTCGACGATGTCCTCACCGGTTGACGATCGTGGTGCGTGGAAGGCGTAGACCCAGATTGGCACAGGCGTGTTGCCGATGCGTACCGTGGCGCGGCTCGCGCTGGAATGGGTAGTCGTATAACCGATGACCGACTCAGCCAGCGACAGCGCCGCCGGCCCACTGACACGCACGATCATCCGCGCGGCCGCGCCGGTCGCAGAGCTGATCGCGACGATGGTGTCGCCGGTGAACATGATAGATCGGTCAACTTAGGTGTCGGAGCTGCCGATGGCACCGTCTTACGGAGACGCTCTTAAAGAGGCGAAGCGTGTCATCCCGATGGGAGGCTTGCCGACCAGAGGGATCTCGATCTACGAGAATCGTCCGACAGTCGAGATCCCTCGGGTCACTACCCCTCCCTTCGGAATGACACACCGGGCGTCAGGTCGGTCCGCTAGAGCTTCGCCCGATGGTGCCTGACCGTCTCCGATCGACAAGGGAGACCCGAAGGACACACCTTCCCAGCCAAGACCCTATCGCTTTCGCTTCTCCGCCTCGCGCTTCAGTTCCTCGGCACGCGCCTGAAGGTTCGCGAACCAGCCACCCAAACCACCCGCAGGCTTGGTCGGTTCCACGCGGCGCACGCCACCCTTCGGTGGTGGATCGCGGCGGTCGTCCTTCTTGTCCGGGATATCGATCACCACCGCGGCGGCGGCCTCGGCTTCTTCCTTTTGCTTGATGTGCTTGCGGATGATCTTGCTCTCGATGATGCCGATCGTCGTGCTCGTCAGGATGTACAGGTTCAGCCCGGCCGGGCCGTTGTACAGGAAGACCGGGAAGATCAGCGTCATCCACTGCATCATCTTCTGCTGTTGCACCTGCTCGGGCGTGGTGGCCGGCGGTTTGGGCGTATACTTCGTCTGCAGGAAGAAGACGACGGCCAGCAGGAACGGCAGCACGTTGAACGCGTCGACCTTGAAGAAGTACAAGTCGATCGGGTGGTTCGGGAAGTAGAACAACCGATCCGGGTGCGCCAGGTCTTCGATCCACGTCAGCTTGATGCCAGCGAACTGAAGGAACGGCGACTGCCGCAGTTCGAAGGTGCTCTGCAGCGCCGTGTAGAGCGCGATCCAGATCGGCATCTGCAGGAACATCGGCAAACAGCCGAGGATCGGCGTGGCGCCCTGTTCCTTGTAGAACTGCATCATCGCGCGGTTCAGGGCTTCCTTGTCGTCGCCATGCTTCTTCTTCAGGCGCTCCATCTCCGGGCCCATCTTGCCCATCTTCATCATGCTGACCTGCGACTTCTTCGTGATCGGGTGCAGCAGGGCGCGCACGACGCAGACGAGCGCGATGATCGCCAGACCCCAGTCAAACAGGATGCTGTGGAAGAACTTCAGCATGCCCACCAGCAGATCGATGATCCACTGGAACGTGCAGATGCTGCAGAAGCCGCTGGTCATGACGAGCGTCTTGTCGAACGACAGCGGCGCCTGAATCATGTATGCGTTGCCGAGCAGGTCGCGCTGCTTGGGGAAGAAGAACGCGCGCAGTGGCATGTTGACCGATGTGCCGGCGGGCAGCGTGACGGGCTGCGTTTCGAGCGTCAGCACGACGTCGTGGTGATAGTCGGTAGCGGCCGGATCGAGCGCGGTCGCGGTGACTTTCGAAATGTACGGCCCGTTGACCGCGCCGGTAGCCGGCTCGGGGCGAAGCAGCGCGTTGAAGTAACCGCTGCCCATGCCCACCCAGGCCAAGGGGTAACCATCGGGGTGCGAGGTGAGGTCGCGCGTGGGTTTGCTGGGGGTGTAGTACGTCACCAGCTCGTGCTGCAGCGTGATGAAGCCCTGGTTCAGGTAGCCGGCGATCGACTGCTGATCGGGCATGCGGTCGTTCTCGTTCTCGGGCGCCGTGGTGCCGTTGAACGCAGACGCGATGACCAGCGGCCGATTCGCCAGGTTCGCGATTGCGAAGTCGACCTTCACCTCGTAGCCGGCGGCGTTGTCTTTCTCGGCCGTCTTGTCGGTTATCGTGAAGGTCTTGAGGACCCGCACGACCGGCCCGTTGGCGTCGGCAAGATCGACCGAGTAGACGGCCGAGCTGCGCGTCGAAGATTGCAGCGACCAGGGGACGGTGTTGAGGTCGACCTTTACGCCGTCCACCGAGATCCACTGCGTCGCGAGCGTGCGCGACTTATCTTCAAAACCCTTGTAGGGCTGTTGGAAGGTGTACCGTTCGTCACTGTTGACGACGCGCTTGTATCCGTTGAGCGTGACCGAATCGACCGCGGCGCCGACCGGTGAAAGTTCAAGCGCGACGGCGTAGTTGGGGTCGTTCTTGTCGGCCGATCCAAGTGTGACAGGCGTGGGCTGGGTCGCCGGAATTGCGTGTAATCCTGCTTGCACCGTTGCGCCCGTGGCCGCCGTGGCGGGTACCGCGGGGCTGACGGCCATCGGAGCTGTGCCCACCGCGGCAGTCGTCGGTATGGCATTGCTCGGCACGGCCGCCGGCGCGGTGGTGGGCGAGGTTTGCTGATCGACCGTCTCGCGCTTCACCAGACCCCATTCCGGGTTCTGCTTGTCGAGATAGCTGATCATCATCGTCCACCCCAGCATGACCGCCATGGCCAGGGACATGCCGAGAACTAGTCGCTTCGTATCCATTCGTTCGGGTCCGTTGTCAGGTTCCGTCAGTTGTTCGAGGGGGCAGAGATCAGGCTCTTCCAGCGCACGCCGCCGGACTGGCCGATTCAGTGGCCGGTATCTTCAAGCGCCCAGTGTCGCGACGCGTTACCGTCCGTCCAACAGGCGGGAGCCTAGAAAATCGTCCAAATCTTCTATCCCCTCTACCTTCTTGACCGTTGCGCGAACGTCGTACTGGAGGCGCACGAACTCGACGTGCGTTTCGCTGACGACGACGAAGCTGCTGCGCGGGTCGCGGTCGCGGGGCTGGCCGACGCTGCCGACGTTGATGATTGCCTTCTCGTCGGTCAGGGCGAATTTGTAGTCGAGCTCGTCGGGGCTGTAGAAGTCGGGGCCTTCGAGGAACACGCCGGGCACATGCGTGTGTCCAACGAAGCAAAGCTTCTCAAAACGCTCGAAAATACTGACAAATTTGCCCGGATTCGTATAAATGTCGTCCGGGAAGATGTATTCGTTGATCGGCCGGCGCGGGCTGGCGTGGACGGCCATGAAGTCGGGCGTGCGCACGCGCACGGGCAGGTTGCCGATGAAGTTCCACCGCGCCGCCCTGCGGACGGGGTCGGGGTCCAGCTCGAATTGGCGGCGCGTCCAGAAGCAGGCGGACTCGGCGCCACTGTTGAAGTTGAACGGCTCGTACAGCACCGCGAAGTCGTGGTTGCCCATGAGCGTCGCGCGGCAACGCGTCGCCACCAAGTCGAGGCATTCCTTGGGGTTAGGGCCGTAGCCGACCACGTCGCCGAGGCAGACGATGTGCTGCACGCCCCGCCGATCGATCTCCTCGAGCACTGCGGTAAACGCCTCGAGGTTCCCGTGGATATCACTGACGATTGCAAACATCGTTCGGCCCAATCACCCCGTCTGCTCGCCCGCTCTCGGCGACACCGATCGCGCCAGCGGAGCTGGGTCTACCGAGCCGAATGGCGTGAAGCCGAATCGTACGGGCGAGCCGCGGGAGCGTCAAACGAAGGTGGAAGTCGGAAGGTGAAACGCGGACGTAAAGAGCGCCGCAACCACCTCTTTTCCCCCTTCCGACTTCCCCCTTTCCTACACGCCCATCTGCTGCGTGACCCGCCGCTCGCGCTTGTCGAGCGAGCGCATGCGGTTGATGGCGGCCAGGTAGGCCAAAGCGCTGGCTTCCAAGATGTCCGTGCTCACCCCGCGGCCGCGCACCTTGATGCCGTTGTGGTCGAGCTCGATCTGCACTTCGCCTTGGGCATCCTTGCCTTTGGTGACGGCCCGAATGCGGTAGTCGCTGAGCGAGGCCTTCACGCCGGTCAGACGCTGGATGGCCGAGTAGATCGCGTCGACCGGCCCATCACCCGTGCTGGCGTCGCGGACGACCTCACCGGTGCTGTCGCGCAACGTGATGGTGGCGGTGGGCACCGTGGTGCTGCCGGTCGTCACCTGCACGCCGACCAATTCCCACAGGCTCACCGACTGCTCCAGCTGCTCGTCGATCAGCGATTCGACGTCCTCGTCGAACACTTCCTTCTTCTTGTCCGCCAGCGTCTTGAACTTCGTGAACGCGGCCTCGATCTGCGCGTCGTTGATCTCGTAGCCCAAGGTGTTGATGCGATCCTTGAACGCCGCCCGGCCGCTGTGCTTGCCCAGCACCAGCGTGCCCTTGGGAATGCCGATCGTCGCGGGGTTCATGATCTCGTAGGTCTCGGGGTTCTTCAGCATGCCATCCTGATGGATGCCCGACTCGTGCGCGAACGCGTTCTCGCCGACGATCGCCTTGTTCCGCTGGACGGCCAACCCGGTCAACGTGCTGACCGAACGGCTCAGCGGGAAGATTTTCGTCGCGTCGATGCGCGTGCCGATCTTATAGTAGTCAGATCGCGTGCGCAGCGCCATCACGACCTCTTCCAACGCCGCATTGCCAGCCCGCTCGCCGATGCCGTTGATCGTGCATTCGACCTGTCGCGCACCGTGCTGCACCGCCGACAGTGAATTGGCGACGGCCATGCCCAAGTCGTCGTGACAGTGGGCCGACAACACGATGCCGCGCTCCTTCACGATCGGCAGCTTCGCGATGATGTGCGCGAAGATGTGGCCGTACCCTTCCGGCATCGCGTAACCCACTGTGTCGGGCAGGTTGATCGTCGTCGCGCCCGCCTCGATGGCGGCTTGCACGATTTCTTCCAGAAACTCCAGCTCGGTTCGGCTGGCGTCTTCCGGGCTGAACTCGATGTCGTCCGTGTACTGCTTCGCCTGCTGAATGCTGGCGACGCTGATCTTGATGATCTCTTCCTTGCCCTTGCGCAGCTTATGCTCGCGGTGGATCTTCGACGTGGCGCAGAAGACGTGGATGCGTGGGCTCTTCGCCCCGCGCACCGCTTCACCCGCCCGGTCGATGTCCTTCGGCGTGGCCCTGGCCAGGCCGCAGACGGTGCTGTTCTCGATCTCGCCAGCGATCTGCTTCACGCTTTCGAAGTCGCCGTCGGAGCTGATCGGGAAGCCGGCCTCGATGACGTCGACGCCCATCGCCTCGAGCTTGTACGCGATCTCCAGCTTCTCGGCCGAGGTCAGGGTGGCGCCGGGCGATTGCTCGCCGTCGCGCAGCGTGGTGTCGAAGATGCGTACGTTGTCCATGGCGGTTGCTCCTGTCCAGATACGATAACCTCTGCCCCCACAAACGAAAAAACCCCGCGATCTCGATCGCGGGGCCTTCGAAAGTTCGATTCAGGCAACGGTCCTACGATCAAGCGCAAGTTTTACCAAGACCCAGAAGGGCCCGGCGAAGCTGCGAAAGTCGAAGGGTCTGTTGCATGTCTGCTCGCATTTAAGCGGCGTTGTGGGTGATTGTCAATATGGCAGAGACGCGAAGACGCGAAGGAGGCGCGAAGCAGCGCGAAGAAAACGCTGCGATCCAGATTTCTTCTTCGCGAACCTTCGCGCCTTCTTCGCGCCTTCGCGTCTCTTTATCCCAGCAACGTGTTACAGCCCCACCGTGTTGAAGCCGCCGTCGACGAACAGGTTCTCGCCCGTCACGCCGCTGGCGAGGTCGCTCAGAAGGTAGACGGCCGTCTTGCCGACCTCGTCGCCGTCGATGTTGCGCTTCAGGGGGGCCTTGCGTTCGGTGTGGGTGAACATCTCGTCGATGCCGCCGACGGCCATGGCACTCAGCGTGCGAACGGGGCCGGCGCTGATCGTGTTCACCCTTATCTTCTGCGGGCCGAGGTCGAACGCCAGGTAGCGGCTGGTCGCTTCCAGCGCGGCCTTCGCGACGCCCATGACGTTGTAGCCGGGGATGACCTGATTGGCGCCCAGGTAGGTGAGCGCGATGATCGACCCGCCATTGGGCATCATCGGGGCGGCGGCGCGGCTGAGGGCGATCAGGCTGTAGGCGCTGATGTCCACCGCCTGCTTGAACACCTCGCGCGGCGTGCTGGTGAAGTTACCAAAATCCTTCTTCAGATAGTCGCGGTTGGCGAACGCCAGGCAGTGGACGAGGAAGTCGATCTCGCCGAACTGTTCCTTGGCCCCGGCGAAGAAGGCCGCCATCGAGGCGTCGTCGCCGACGTCGCAGGGGAACAGCCACTCGTCCTTAAAGCCGTTCTCCTCCATCGCCTTGCGCACGCGGCGTTCGGACTTCTCGCGGTTGTCCATCGGCAAAAAACCGAACCCGCACTTGGCCCCCTGCTTCACGCAGTTGGCCGCGATGTGCGTCGCGATGCTGCGGTCGTTGGCGATGTTGAGGATCAGTCCCTTTTTCCCGTCGAGCAAGCCCATGAAGCACTCCTTAAAGTTTAGTCCGGTAATTTAGTGGAGGATCGTGCGCGCGACAAGGGAGGCGGTGTGGTAGGAGGTTGAACCGCCAAGAACGCCAAGGACGCCAAGAGAGGAAAAGGCGGAGGAGGCGGGTCACGTCTGGTCCCTCTCCCGGTACGCCGGGAGAGGCCAGGTGAGGGTGATTGCGAGCGGCGGAGGGCCCACGAATGGGCACGAATTGACACGAAGCAGACAAGCCGATTTCGCTGCGTACTCATTCGTGCGGCTTCGCGCCAATTCGTGGGCCGCTTTCTGCGAAGCCCACTTTAAAACGGGTGCCACGGGTCGGCGTACTCGCAGACCTGTGTCTTAGGTTGACAGAGAAGACACAGGTCTGCGAGTACG